>JBOHNC010000391.1:0-6417 GCA_050730415.1 Planctomycetota bacterium | reverse complement strand
TCTTCCGCGCGACCCGAGGCGATCATGTCATCCATTTCCACAACCACGCGCGGAACCGCACCCGCCGCTCAATCGCTCGCCGCTTCCATCGGCGGCCCGAATCAAGGCGCATCCGGGGTATCGGCCGCCCCGGGAGCAGAATCGGTCAGGGAGCGCAGCTTCATGAGCAGGTCCTGCTGGCGTTCGAGAATATCGAAGGTGTTGCGCCCGCGGCCCTTGGGCAGGCAGCCGTGCGCGCCGGCGGCTTTGATCGCCACCACCACCGGGTCGCGGTCGAGGTCCGCCGGCGAGGCAATGTCGGGGATGAAGGAGGAAAAAATGAGCAGCTTGGTGTTGGGCGCGCCCACCCGGATCGCGCGGATCATGGCGTAGCCGTCCCCGCCGGGCATTTCGAAATCGAGCAGCGCGACATCGGGCTGCAAGCGCGCCGTCATCACCACCGCTTCGTCGGCGCGCTCGCACTCGCTCACGATTTCAACATCGTTGCAATCCTGCAGCATCTTGCGCACGGCCAGGCGCATAAAATGCGAATCGTCGGCAATCAGAATGCGCAAGCTGCCCATCGTCCGGTCAGGCCCCCTCCTCGGTGCGCGGCAGGCCGACGAACGAGGTGTCCGATTTCTGGCGGATGCCGGCGCCGTCCACCGCCATCGGCTTTTCGTGCAGAAAATGTTCCCGCATGTAGTTGCCCAGCGTCACGTTGGTCGGGCCGAAGCGGTCGTGGTACATATAGTATTCGAGGTCATAGCCCATTTCGCCGGCCGTCTGGTAGCGCTTGGTCAGGTCCCGCTCCAGCGCCTTGTGGACGATCTTGGCCAGATCGTCGGGAATGTCGGCGCGGCGGCTTTTGATCTCCGGGATCGGCGCGAACTTCACATTGTCCAGCGTTTCGTAGATATCTTCCGATTCGAAAATGTGGTGCCCGGTCAGCAGCTCGAACATCACGATGCCCAGCGAAAACAGGTCGCTGCGGCGGTCGGTCTCCCCGTAGTTCGCCTGCTCCGGCGACATATATTCGACCTTGCCCATCAATACTTCGCCTTCGTCCTGTTCCATCACCTGCTTGGCCTTGGCGATGCCGAAGTCGGTCAGTTTCACCACACCCTCGTAGTTGATCATGATGTTCTTGGGCGAAATATCGCGGTGCACCACGCCGATGTTGTTGCCCTCGCGGTCCTTTTTGTTGTGCGCGTATTCAAGACCCCGGCAGACGCGGGAAATCAGGAAGGCCCCGAGGTCGATCGGGATCGGCTTGCTGTCGTTTTTGTGATGGTAGAGGAATTCCTCGAGGTTGATGCCTTCGACATATTCCATGGCGATGTAGAAAATGTTGTTGGATTTGCCGAGCCGGTAGACCTGGACGATATTTTCATGGACGAGGTTGGCGACCAGTTTGGCCTCGCCGATGAACAGCCGCACGAAATCGTAGTTGCTCGAATAGCTTTCCAGAATCGTCTTAATCGCGACGACTTTTTCGAAGCCTTCCGAGCCGAACTGTTTGGCTTCGTACACCGCGCCCATGCCGCCTTCGGCCAGCTTGCGGACCAGAGCATAGCGCGAAATCTCGGGAATTTCCTGGAGCTGTTCCGACGACACGGGAAATCCTCCGTGAGACCGTGCGCCCGGGGCCGGCTCAAACTGCGATGGCAACACTGCGCTGGAGCCATCATATCCGAACCCCCTGAAGGCGGAAAGCGCCGAGCTGCACTACAATTGCCGTGAGTTCGCACGGCGCGCCGGCTGGCCCAGCCCCGCCGTCCGCCAAGGAGAATCCGCCATGGCCACCGCCTCCAACCGCATCGCCGTCGTGACCGGCGGCAACCGCGGCCTCGGCCTCGAAACCTGCCGCCAACTCTGCCGCGCCGGCCACACCGTGGTGCTGACCGCGCGCGACGAAGCCAAGGGGCGCGACGCGGTGCAACTGCTTTCGCGCGAGGGGCTGCATCCGCGTTTCTTCCCGCTGGACGTGACCAGCCCGGCTTCGGTGGCGGCGTTGGGCAAGCTGGTCGAGCGTGAATTCGGCCGGATCGACATCCTGGTGAACAACGCCGCGCTGTATCTCGACGGCCGCGACGCGCAGGGCGGGCACACCGAACAGAAGAACGTGCTGGAGATCGACCCCGAGGTGCTGCGCCGGACGCTCGAAACGAACTTCTTCGGCCCGCTGCGGCTGGTCCAGGCGTTTGCGCCGCTGATGCGCAAGCACAACTACGGACGGATTGTGAATCTGAGTTCGGGCATGGGGCAGTTGAGCGAAATGGGTTCGACCGCGCCGGCTTACAGCATTTCGAAGACGACGATCAACGCGCTGACGGTGCAGCAGGCGAATGCCTTCGTGGGACACAACATCAAGGTCAATGCGGTCTGCCCGGGCTGGTGCAAGACCGACATGGGCGGGCCGGGGGCGACGCGCGATCCGGCCGAGGGCGTCGCCGGGATCGTGTGGGCGGCGACCTTGCCGGACGACGGGCCGACGGGCAAATTCTTCCGGGATCGGGGCGAAATCGCCTGGTGACAAAACGAAGCTACCGTTACATAAGATACTGGAATTGACGACTTCTTCTTCAAAGCGAACCCATATGAGAATATTATGCACATATTAATGTAGTGGCGTTTGCACGTGTGCAATGGGTATACCCGTGGAGTGTGGGCTGGTAGGAATAGGCTTCGGGGCAGGTTCATGGGGGCGCGCGGGAAAGCCCGGCAAGCGTAGCCATCGCTGCGGGCCGCGCGGGGCGGTCTGGCGACCGCCTCCAGGGGTAGCCTGCGGAGGACCTCCGGCAACCCCTGGCTTTGTTGCCGCGCGCCGTTGGCGCGAAGAGGCGGAGTCGGCAGGATGCGGGCGCTCCCGGGGCGTGCGCGAAAGATGAAAGCGCGAAAAATGTGGGGAATGCACAGATTAATCGGGCGAGGTCTGCTGGGTGGCGGCCATCCAGCGCAGGTGAGCGGTGGCATCGTGACCGAAATCGGCGGCCATCAGTACGTCCCGCCAATCCAACTCGGCCAGGCAGCAGGCGGACAGCAGCAGGATCAGATCACGTTTGGAAAGTTTCAAAATGGCGGCGTGAATCCGTTCGATTTCCGGTGTCCGGCCCAATTCGAGATTTTGCAGAGCGGCGCGCACCGCCGACCGATCGCTGGCCGGGAACAGGCGTTTGATTAGCTTTGCGATGGCTGGTGTGATGGGAGTCATGGTCACGAGCCGTAGGGCGGGGGGACGGGGAATTTGCTGGGGGTGCCGGGCGGAGTTTGAGGCGGGGGAAGCGGGCCGGGCAGTTCGCCGGTGTGTTCGGCGGGGGCGGCTTTTTCGGTCTTGAATTCCACCGGGCCGGCGGGAATCAACTGCACATCGGGGATCGCTTCGAGGCCGACGATCTGGCCGTCGGTGACGACCTTGCGATACACCCCGACGATGCGGGCTTTGCCGGTGAAATCGGGCCGGTCGTCGTCGGAGATCGGCCGGGCGACGGCGACGAGCATCTCCGGGCGCAGCGCATCGATGGTGTCTTTGGCGCCGGAGGCGCTCACGGCGACCTTCGCGTCGATCAGCCGGACGCGCAGTTGAAAATTGGGCGGGTATTCGACTTCGACCGCCACGTCGCCAATCAACTGCGGGCGGGTGTCGGGCACCAATGGTGGCGGGATCAGCTTGACGTGAACCATCGGCAGGGGTTTGCCGTCGGCGGTGGTGAGTGAGACCACGCGGTCGGGCTTGACGACCAGCAGCGGGAGGTCCTTGTCGTATTCGCGGCCGGAGAAGGCGGCTTGGTGGATGTCCACCAGCAGGGTGATGTCGTCGGCGCCGAGCGGTTTGTCGCCGAGGGTGCGGTTGCTGCCGTGGGCGACGAGGTTGGTGAGAGCCAGCGGGGTGATGACGACCTGGTAGCGGCGGTCGGCCTGCTGGGTGAAGATCGGGCGGATCGGAAACGGCCCGACGGCGCTCACGCTGGCCCCCACGTCGGGGCGGATCATCTTGACGTTGGCGTGCGGGGTGGTGCCGTCGGCGCCGGCGGCCAGCCAGACTTTGATGTGCTGATCGGTCTGGGTGGTGTAGACGGCGATGGGCAGGTTGGTGAGGTTGCCGGGCGAGGTGACGTTGACGAAGGCGAAGACCTGGGAGGAATCCATGGTCGCGTCGCTTTTGCGGGGCTTGGAGTACTGCACGGTGACTTGGCGCGGGGAGCCGCTGGCGAGGAGGTAGGTGTCGAAGGCGTCGGCCGAGCCGGCGTCCTGCTGGTCGACCGGCGGCAGCACCTGGACGGGGATCTGGACCGAGCCGGTTTCGGGCCGGGTTTCGACGGTGGCCTCGTAGCCGACTTCCTTGATTTCCGGATTGACCGTCACCCAATCGACGTGCTTGTTCTGCGCGTCGACGATTTCGACCTTGTCGGAGAGTTCAATGGTGCCGCTGCTTTTCCAGACGCCGCTTTTCACGTCGTCGGGTTTGAGGTCGAGGTGCTTGGTGTACAGAAACACCTGCTGATCGGGCTGCACTTGGAGTTTGTCCAGCCGGCCGGTGACGGTGATCCGGGAAGGGCTGATGAGGTAGGAAGGCGGGGCCCAGTCTTCGGAGCCGCCGCCGCCGGGTTCAAAAAACGTGTGGTTGTAGTCCAGCTTGACGGTGGCCTGAGTTTCGAACTGCTTGGCGAAGCTGATCGAATAGGTTTTGGGATGCACCACCTGGGCGGTCAGGCCGGCATCGAGTCCGAGCAGCATGGAGCCGGGGTCGATCTGGAAGTGCGGGTAGTCTTCCTGTTCCACGGTGAACTGCAGTTTCAGCGCGGAGGGTTCCAACTGGCTGACCTGGTCTTTCAGGCCGGTGACGTTGATTTCGCATTCGATTTTGTCGATCGGTTCGGCCTGGCCGTCCTGGATCAGTTTGATCGCCGGCTGCGGCGCGAAGTTGTTGCCCGGGGGGATGCGGAATTCCAATGTCAGCGGAATGGTGCGGGTGCCTTCGACCTTGCTGGTGAGGTACCACCAGGAGATGGTGCCGAGCAGCACCGACAGGAGGGCCAGGAGGATATTCTTGAGGAGCAGGCGGGTCACGCGGTTCTGGGGCGCCATGGGCTGGGGAGTGCTCCTTGGAAGAGACGGTTGGGCCGGCGGATCAGGCCGTGGGCAGGCTGGTCTCGCCGGCCATTTCGGATTTGACCTCGCTTTCGCGCATGAGCTGGGTCAGTTTGTCCTTGAAGTCGGCGGCGCTCAGCGCGTAGAACAGTTCCCCCGCCACGGCGATCGACAGGTGCCCGGATTCTTCGCTGACGACCAGACAGACGGCATCGGTTTCCTCGGCCAGCCCCAGCGCGGCGCGGTGGCGGGTGCCGACGTTGACATCGAGCTGGCTCTGGCTGCCGGGCAGAAAGCAGCGCGCGGCCTTGATGCGGTTCTGGGCGATGATCACGGCGCCGTCGTGGAGCTGGGTGTCTTTGAAGAAGATGGTTTCGAGCAGTTCGGGGCTGATGCGGGCATCGAGCCGCACGCCGCCTTCGGCGATGTCGGCCAGGTCGTTTTCGCGCTGCATGACGATCAGCGCGCCCTGCTTGCGGGCGCCCATCATGGCGCAGGCTTCGACCACCATGTCGATGGGCGTCTGCATGGCCTGGCCGGTGTCGACGTAGCCCTGGAGGATGGCCAGCAACTGGCGGATTTCCGGCGCGAAGATGATCATCAGGCCGAGGATCATCATGGTGAACAGGACTTCGAAAATATAGGCCAGGATGTTCATGCCGAAGACTTGGGAGACGACGAAGGCGGCGGTGAAAAAAAATCCGATGATCATCAGGTAGACCCACAGCATCTTGGCCGCGCGGGTGCGGCTGAAGATGAGCAGGCTGACCCAGATGAACAGACTGATCAGGCCGATTTCGAAGTAGGCCTTGCCGGTCAGTTCGGATAGGACGTGGTTGAACATCGCTCTGTGGGCTCCTCCGGCCGCCGGCCGGCGCGCGGCCGGGCCGCAATCCTATTGTACCCTCAGGCGCCGGAGGCGGGGTGGCCCCAGGGGGCACCGCCCTGGCGGCAGCGCTGCGCGTTGCCGAGTCAATGCACAGAACGAGACATTGGGTCGCTCCCGTGGGTCGCGGGAGCGGAGCCGCGGGGTGGGGCGCGTTCGCGGAGCCGAAGGGACTGATTGAACGAAGAGCGGGCGGGCCCGCCGAATGGCGCTATTTTTAGCACCGTGCGCTGGACGGGATTGAGCCAGGCGGGAGGACGTTTCCAACGCGTGAAGAGAAGAGAAGAGAAGACCTCGCGCCAAGACGCCAAGTCGCAAAGAAGATGGGGAGGCGTTGGGATCGGCGGCGGCGGCGGGGTGGGAAGGATCACAAGGGGGATTGGACGGCGAATTGAAAGCAGCCAGAAAAACACCTGGAACGGTGGGTCAGAACAGCGCCCAAAGGTTGCCAGGAAAATGAC
>JBOHNC010000390.1:0-6146 GCA_050730415.1 Planctomycetota bacterium | reverse complement strand
CGGTCGTCAGCGGTAAGAGTAATCGGTGGAGCTTTGCGCATGGGTATCATCCTCTTCAAAAGAGGAGATACCGCAAGTCCCATATATGTTGCATCAAATACGACTAACTACACTAGCAGCAGACGCGGTGCCGGCGGTATAATGGGGAGCGGCCGGCAGCGTGGATTCGCGGCGGCCGCAAGCCTTCGGGGAGCACCACGCGTGGCGCTGACCAAACCTCGGTTGATGACTCAGATTCAGGAAGACATCTGTATCGTGACCATCCAGGACGCGACGATTCTGGACGAACGCAACATCGTGATGCTGGGCAAGGACCTGGAAAAGCTGGTGGACGAGCAGCACTACATCCAGATGATCATCGACATGACGCACGTGAGCTACCTGTCGTCGGCGGTGCTGGGCAAATTGATGGCGCTGTACAAGAAGATCAAGGCCGAAAAGGGGCATCTGAAACTCTGCAACGTGAAGGCCGAAATCCGGCCAATTTTCGCGGTCACACAGCTCGACAAGGTGATCGAAATCCACGCCGATCTGGAGACGGCGATCAACAGCTTCAAGCAGAAAGGCTTTTTCGGGCTGTTCAAGAAGAAGTAGCCGGCCGAGGGCGGCGGGGGCCGGGGGCGATGCACCGCGCGGGGAGCGCAACAACCGATTCATGTGGCAGGTCATTGGCGCGAACTGGTGGTGGTTGGGTCTCCAGGCGATTCTGGTGGCGACCTCGGGCCTGACCGCGGGCACCGAAACCGCGATTTTCTCGCTGACCGCCGAAGACCGGGTGCAACTGGACCGCAAGGCGGGGATGTTCGCTCGGGCCGCGGTGAAACTCTACCATGACCGCGACCGGCTGATCGTTTCGCTGCTGACCATCAACATGTTCGTGAACCTGGGCTATTTCGCGATCATGCAGCGGCTGGCGCCGCTGCTGGCACAGGCGGCGCAGTCGGACGGCTGGATGGGTTCGCGCGCAGCGTGGTGGCTGGTGCAGCTGCTGGGCTTACAGGGAATCCTGGTGTTCGGCGAGGTCGTGCCAAAACTGTTCGCCAGCCGGCGCAACCGCGCCTTCGCCGAAAGCACCGCCGTGCCCTATTTGATGGCGCACCGAGCGTTTTGCGTGACCGGCATGAACCGGGTGCTGAATTTGCTCACCCGCCGCCTGGAATCCTTCGTGTCGATCGAGTCGGCCGGCGGAGAGGAGGGGCTGAGTGTCGACGACCTGCGCGAGGCGGTGAACCGCACGGCCGGATTGGGCGCGGAGGACAAGCAGCGGCTGCGGGCGCTGTTTTCTCTGAGCTTCCTGAAGGTTTCGGCGATCCTGATGCCGCGGGTCGATGTGCTGTTCGCGCGTGCCGGCATGACCATCGACCAGGCGTTGGACGTGGCCGTCCTGCACGGGCTGCGGGTGCTGCCGGTGAAGGGCGAATCCTCGGACGACATCCGCGGCGCGGTGTACATCCACGACCTGTTGGCGCATGCGAACCGCGGCGAGCCGGTCGAGGCGGTGCTGCGGCCGTGTATTTTTCTGCCCGAAGTCGCGAGCGTGGAATCGTTCATCCTGGCGCTGCGCGCGGCGGGCGAAAACTTCGCGATCATCGTGGATGAATTCGGCGGCACCAGCGGCGTGGCGTCTTTGGAAGACGCAATTGAACTGGTGCTGGGGGAATTCGAGGACGAGTACGCCGGCGCGGCGCTGGGCTGGCAGGAGACGCAGGGGCGCATCCGTCTCGACGGCGGCTGCCCGCTGCACAAATTCCGCGAGCGTCTCGAAGGCCGCCCGGCGCTCAGCGAAGTGGACTGGGCGCAGATCGACCTGCCCGACGTGGAGACGGTGGGCGGTTTCGTGCAGCAGCGGACGGGCAAATCGCCGGAGGTGGGACAGGCAATCGTCTGGCAGCGGATGGTATTCCGCGTGCTGCGGGTCAGCAACAACCGCATCCGCCTGTTGGAGGTGCGGCTGCCGGGCTCGTCGCTGTCGGGGCGCTACAAATCGCAGGCGCTGGCGCTGCCGCTGCCGGGCGGTCGGCTATGACCTGGGCCATCGGACAGACGCTGCTGGCGCTGGCCAGCTTCGGCGCCGCGGCGTTTTTTGCCGGGCTCGAGACCGGCTACTACCGCTTCTCGCAGATCAAGCTGAGCCAGCGGGTGCGGGCCAAGCAGTTGCCGGCCCTGTGGTGGCAGTTCATGGTGCGCCATCGCGAGTGGTTCATCGCGATGGTGTTGGTGGGGACCAACCTGAGTCAGGACACGTTTTCGAACTTCCTGTACGCGGGGCTGGCGCAGACCGGCGGCGCGCTGCATTGGCCGGCGGCGCTCGATCCGGTCTGGCTGAGCGTCCTGATCGGCACGCCGCTGATTCTGATCGGCGCCGAGATCGCGCCCAAGCGGCTGTTCAACCGGCGCGCGGACACGCTGATGTACCGCGCCTGGGTCGCGCTGCCGGCGCTGGTGGCGATGGTGCTGCTGGCGCCGATGGTGGTGGGGCTGCTGGTCGTGGCATTTCTGTTGGCGACCGGGCTGAGGCTGTCGACCGCGCAGCGTGAAACCTCGCTCTCGCACGGCTCGCTGCGCTACCTGATCCAGGCCGAAGCCTCGCGGCTATCGGCGCCGATGCGCGCCTTTGCGCTGCAACTGCTCGACAGCCACCAGCGCCGGATTGCTTCGGTGATGGCCCCCTGGCGCGACGCGACTGTGCTGGCGGAAGACACGCCGCTGGCGGTGAGCCTGGAAGCCTTCCGGCGCGCGGGCGCGGTGCGGTTGCTGGTGCGCGCCAAGGACGCGCCGGCGCGGGTGGTGGGATCGCTGAGCCTTTTCGACGTGGCGGCGGAGGAGGATTCCCGCAAGCCGGTGGGTTCGGTGATGCGCCCGGCCTGTCTGATCCCCGCGCAGGCCAAGGTGAAAGATGCGGTGAAGATTTTGCAGGGCAACCGGCAGTCGCTGGCCGCGGTCGTGGACGAACGCCAGCAGGCGGTCGGCGTGGTCTCGCTGGAACTGCTGTCGGCCGAACTGGTGACGAGCATCAAAGAAACCGGCGCGGGCATCGCGGGGGCGTGAGCGTTTCCCACGTCAGGGTCAGGCCGACGGGGCGCGCGGGCTGGATCAGGGCAAGAAGCCGATGTGAATCAGGCCGGAGTAGTGTGCGACCAGGACGCCGCCGAGCGCCAGCACCATCAGCAGCAGGACCACCCAGCCGAGGAGTCCGCCTTTGGGTTGCGCCTCGATGCGCTCGCTGGGCCGGAGTTTTTCGGTGCTTTTGCCGGCCTTTTTCTTCTTAATGGTGGCGGTGCCTTTTTTCGCGGTGTCGGAGAGTTTCGGCCGGGGCGTGAGGTCGGAGGCCTTCAGCGCCGCGCCGACCGCGGTGGCGCCCGCGCCGGAACCGGAGGCTCCTCCGGCGGTGGCGGCTTTGGGCGGCTTGAGCGCTTTTTCGAGCGCCACGTTCAATGCGTTGCAGTCCTGGTAGCGCGCCAGGGGGTCTTTCTCCATCATCCTGAACAGAACCTGGACGATCACCTCGGGAATGTCGGGGACGATCGAGCGCGGATCGCGAACCTTCTGGGTGTTGTGTTTGAGCATCACCTCGGTCATGGAATTGCCGGTGAAGGGAACTTCGCCGGTGAGCAGCGTGAAGAAGGTGCCGCCCAGCGCGTAGATGTCGGTGCGGCCGTCGATGGCTTTTTCACCGCGGGTCTGCTCGGGCGACATGTAGTAGGGGGTGCCCAGCGCGACGCCTTCCATGGTCAGCGACAGGACTTCCTCTTTTTCGATATTTTTGGAGAGGCCGAGGTCGAGGATTTTGGCGGTGCCGTCCTCGGTGAGAAACAGGTTCTCCGGTTTGATGTCGCGGTGAATGATGCCGGCGGCGTGCGCGTGCGCGAGTCCGTCGGCGATGTCCATGATGAAGCGGGCGGCGACGGTGGGCTTGAGCGGCCCCGTTTTCAGCACCGCGCGCAGGGTACGACCCTTCAGGACTTCCATCGAGTAGTACAGGAACCCGTCCAGCTCGCCGTAGTCGAAGCAGCGGATGATGCTGGGGTGGTTCAGCGCCATGGAAATTTGAATTTCGCGTTTGAAGCGCTGGTTGTAGGTGCGGTTTTTGCGCAGTTCCTTGGCGAGCACTTTGACGGCGAATTTCTTGCCGGTTTCGGTGTCTTCGGCCTCGTAGACCGCGCCCATTTTGCCCTGGCCGAGCTTGGAGAGCATGCGGTAGCGGCCCAGCCGGCGCATGCCGCCGGCGTCGATGTTTTCCAGGCGTGCTTCGATGCGGATGCGGCGCTTGGGGGACAGCTTGGCGTCGTATTCGAGCTGATCGAGAACGGTGATCTGGTTGATCGGCTCCTGCTGCTTCTCCAGGGCCGCGATGGCGTTTTCGAAATCCTGGATCGGGACTTCGCTGGTGCCGACGGCGGCCTGGTGCAGCGCCTTGAGGTTCTCGTATTTTTCGTGGACCAACATCGAACGTCCCTGTTCCGCGGGGCCGGACGCCTTCGCGGGCGCCGCTGCGCGGCTACCGGGGCGATTATACCGGCGAAGGCAGCGGGGCGAACGGAAGCCCGGGCGCTTGTTGGCCGGTTTTTCCGAGCCGAAATTTCAGCGCAGCACCCACAGTCCCTGGGAGGGCCAAGGGGAGCCAGCGGCGCGCACTGGGGTCGCGGCGGCGACCGGCGCCGATCCGGCGGCCGCCCACGCCGCGGCAATCACCAAGCTGCGCGGACCGATCGCCAGACCGGCGCCGGACGGTGCGGCTCCGCGCAGGGGCGCTGTCCAGGTCGGGTGCAGGTCGAGATCGAAGCGGCAGACTTCGATCGGCAGGTCGGAAGCCGGGTCGGCGTGCCGCAGCAGGTACACGTTGCCGACGGCATCCACGACCGGGCGCGCGCCGCGGGGAAAACCGCGCTCGGGCGGCACGACCGCTTCGGCGTGGAGCTGGCCGTCGGGCCAGTAGGCGGTCAGGCGGGTGAAGCGCTGGGACTTCAGATCGTGCAAAAATAGCACCTGCCCCAGATGATTCACCGCGATTTCGCTCATCGGCCCAGGCCGCATCGCCCAGTGCGCGGGACCGTTGTGTGGGAGGGCCTGCAGCCCGCCGTCGCCGCCGACGAAGATTAGTTCATCGCCGAACAGCCGCGGGGCGGCGCAGGTCAGGGTGGGCGCAATTTTTTGGCGCCAGCGTTCCTCGCCGGTGCGGCCGTCGAGCGCCAGCAGCCAATGCTGGGCGCCGGTGGCGAAACAGGCGGTGAGATACAACGTGCCGTCGGCGCCGATCGCCGGCCGGCTGACCTGCTGCAGCGGAAAGGTGGTTCGCCAGTGCTCGATGCCGGTGCCCATGCCCAGCGCGATCAGCGCTTTTTGCTGGCTGGGCGCCAGCACGTAGAGTTCGTTGCCCGAAGGCGCGACCAGCGGCGCACAGACGGCGAGGTCGCGGATTTGCCAGCGCAGCCCGGCGGTGAGACTCAGGCAGACCAGACCGTCGGCCGTGGCAACGACGAGGACGCGGTCGGGACCCAGGCAGAGCTCGGGGGTGCCGCTGAAATGGGCGCCGGCCGGCCCGTTTGATCCGGCCGTCAGCGCCATGCGGGAGCCGCTGGCCCCGCCAGGCCCGCCTGTCCCTATCGCACCGGCCGGGACACCGGCGTGAGAATCGAAGGGGCCGGGGAGCGGCAGTTCAGCGCCGGTGGCGGTGAGCCCGAACGGTCGGCCGTGCGGATCGATGGAAAAAATGGCGCCGTCGGAGTCGATGACCGGGAGGACGACGGCGTCGAAGGGATTCTCCCAGCGGCGTTCCCAGAGGCCCGGCGCGGATTCGGGGCCGGCAAAAATACCGCGCGCCGAGTGGGCGCCATCAGCAAAGGTGCTGCTCCAGGCGCCGTGGCGGAGTTGGCCGTGGGAAAGGAAGCTCATGGTGGGCACTCAGCGGCGGCAGCCGGACGACCGGTAGGGCATGGCAGGGCAGGGCAGGGCGGAGTGCATCGAATACCGACGCCGGACTCCAGTATTCCGCGCGATGGCGGCAGTGCAAGAGCGGATTTCAGAACGCAGCCGCGCCCCTCAGGCCGTCCAGGGCCTTTTAGTTCTCGCCTCCGCCACCCAGCACTGGTAATCTATGGTCCCCGGAGCCGAAATCGCGCCGAAGTGCCGTGCTGGGCTAATCTCGG
>JBOHNC010000389.1:0-37913 GCA_050730415.1 Planctomycetota bacterium | reverse complement strand
GCGCCATGGCGAGCACGATCCGGGAAAGCCCGAGAATCAGGTTGAGCAACACGCCCAGCATCGCGGTCATCGCGCCGAGCGCCACCAGCGGCGCGACCCACGGCTGCGCAAATCCCCGCGCCACGAGCGTCAACGGCGCCACCTCTTTCTGCTGCACCGCCGCGGCCAGCGCTGGCGCGCCGGCGGTCGCCACCGCCACCACGCCCACCGCGACGTACAGGAGTGCGGACACGGCCAGGGTGGCCAGAATCGCGCGTGGAATCGTGCGGCGCGGTTCGCGCACCTCTTCGCCCAGCGTCGCGATCCGCCCGTAGCCGGTGTAGGCGACGAACATGAGCGCGGTGGCGTAGAAAAGCCCGTGCAACGGCGCGGCCGGATTGGCCTCCTTCACGCCGGCCACCGGCGCCAGAAACGGCGAGAAATGCGCCCGCGCGCCCGCTGGCGCCGTCGCGGCGCCGACGACGACGAAACTCGCCAGCGCCACCAATGTCACCGCGACGATGGCGGTGTTGACCCAATTCGAGCGCTTAATGCCGCCCAGCACCAGCGCGGTGAGCAGCCCTGTCGCGCCGGCCGCCAGCGGAATCGCCCAGCGCTCACCGCCCGCTGCGCCGATCAGCGCCAGCAGGTAGCCGGCGAAGCCCAGCGCCGCCGTCGCCGCGGAGGCACATTTTGCGCACAGGAACATCCAGCCGGCGGTGAATCCGGCGGTCGAATGCAAATATTTGTAGCCGTATTCGTAAGTCCCGCCGCTGACCGGATGGCTCGCGGCCAGTTGCGCGCTGCTGAATGCGTTGCACAGCGCCACGCCGCCGGCCAACACGATCGCCAGCACCACCGACGGCCCGGTCACACCGGCCGCGATGCCGATGCTCACGAATACTCCCGTGCCGAGAATCGAGCCCAGCCCCATCATGATCGCGCCAGTCAGGCCCAACTCGCGGTGGAGCCGGACGGGCCCGTCGGGCTTGTCAGGCGGGGGGCCGGCGGCGGGAGAGCCCGCGGCAACGCCGGCAGGCGGCGGAAGATCGGAAGCGGTAGACACGCAATGCTCCGGAGCGGGTGGGATGTCCGTGACCGGGGATCATCTTCGCAGCGCCGGCGGCGCGTCAAGCGCTTTTTCCGCGACAGGACGAACTCCTCGTGCGCCGGTGGGCATGCCGCGATCCTGCGCGACAATGGAAGCGTTCACGTCTGGGCGGCGCAACGGCCGCCGCGCGGGCCGTGCCGCCCCCTGCCCGACCGTCACCGCGCGACCGGCGCCCCCCCGGCGCCACCGGCGCGCCCACTGAAAAAAGGGAGGATCATGGACCCGGTCACCATCACCACCATCCGCCAGGCGGTGCGCACCCTCGGATTGAACGGTCTGCCGGTGTGCCTGCATGCCAGTTCGCGCTCGTTCGGCAAAGTCGAAGGCGGCCCGGGCACCGTCGTGCAGGGTTTTCTCGAGGAAGGCTGCACGGTGCTGGTGCCGGCCTTCAGCGACGATTTCGCGATCGCGCCGCCGCCGGGCGCGGAGTTCCGGCCGCCGCGCAACGCCATCGACTACACGCTGGATTTCGGCGCCGCCGCGCGCAACAAGCGCGTCTACCTGCCCAGTTCCCAGTCCATCACCGAAAAGGAAATGGGCGCGCTGCCGGCCTGGGTGGTCGAACAGCCAGGTCGATCCCGCGGCTACCACCCGCTGTGCTCCTTCGCGGGCCTGGGACCGGCCGCCGCGGAACTCATCGCGCCGCAGACGCCCACCGACGTGTTCGCGCCTTTGCGCCTGCTGAGTCAACGCAACGGCCGGGTGGTGCTGATGGGCGTGGGCCTCGATTCGATGACGCTGCTGCATCTGGCCGAACAGCAGGCCGGCCGGCAGATGTTCGTGCGCTGGGCCCTGGCAGCCGACGGTCGGCCCGAGGCGGTGCGCGTCGGGGGATGCTCGAACGGGTTCAAGAAATTCGCCAAGCTGCTGGCGCCGTTCCTGCGCCAGGCCACGGTCGGCCGCAGCGCGTGGCAGGCCTATGCGGCGCCGGCGGTCCTGCGCGCGGCCGCGAAGGAAATCAAGGCCAACCCGGAGATCACCGCCTGCGGCAATCCCGGCTGCGAGCGCTGCCGCGACATGACCGCCGGCGGCCCGGAATAGCAGCCAGCCAGACCGCCAACCCCGGAGAGCCCGCCCGTGCCGCCCAGCACCGACGATGCCACCACCCGCTTCACCGATCGCGTCGATGCCTACGTGAAGTACCGCCCGGGCTACCCGACGGAACTCCTGACCGGACTGGCCGAACTGGTGGGGCTGCGGCCCACCGACACGCTGGCCGACCTCGGCGCCGGGACCGGGCTTTCAAGCAAACTGTTTCTCGACCACGGCAACGCCGTGATCGGCGTGGAACCGAACACGGCGATGCGCGCGGCCGGCGCACGGTTTCTCGCCGGCGCGGCGCGCTTCCGGATGGTGGACGGCACCGCCGAGGCCACCGGGCTGGCGGCGCACTCGGTGGACGGCGTCGTCGCCGGCCAGGCGTTTCACTGGTTCGCCCCGGACCGGGCGCGCACCGAGGCGCTGCGAATTCTGCGCCCTGGCGGCTTCGCGGCGCTGATCTGGAACAGCCGACCGCTTGCCGGCACGCCGTTTTTGCAGGCCTACGAGGCCTTCTGCACGCAGTTCGGCACCGACTACACCGCGGTCAACCACACGACCACCGTGACGCCCGAACGATTGGATTCATTTTTTGGCGCCGGCCGCTGGGTGAAGCGGGTGTATCCCAACGCCCAGATTTTCGATTTCGACGGCCTGCACGGCCGGGTCCTGTCGAGTTCCTACCTGCCCGATCCGACGCAGGCGAGCTACCCGGCGATGCTGGCGGCCCTGCGGGAACTCTTCGCCGCGCAGGCGCAGGACGGCCGGGTCCGCTTCGCCTACGATACCGAACTGTACGCTGGAAAACTGGCGGCGGACTGACAGGGCGTCAGGCAGGATCGGCGCGGCGGATGGCCGGCGCCGCGCGCTCAATTGAACGCTTCGATCACGAATTTCTGACTGGCTTCAAAATTTTTGCTGACCGCCACCCAGTCGACTTCCAGCAGATTGTTCGGATCGAAATGTTCCAGACCCTTCGGCGGACGCATGCCCGGCCGCACCGGCATCTGGCCGGCCGGGCCATCGGCCAGCGCCTGTTCGGTGGAGCGGTCGAGAATCGCCTCGACCAGCCGCTGGCCGCCGGCGCGATGCGGCGCGTCCTTGACCAGCGCCACGGTGGTGGGAATCAATAGCCGGCCGGGGTAGTCAGGCGACTGGCCGGGGAACTCGATGCGGCAGTCGAACCCCTTGGCGATCCGCACCAGCGCGTCGTCGGTGTCGGTCAGCGCCGCGGCCGCGCGGCCCTCGGCGGCGGCTTGCGCCGAATCCGCGTTGCCCGATTCGACCCGCACATGGTTGGCTTTCATATCGGCGACGAATTGTTTAAAGCGCGTCTCGCCCCAGATCGTCCAGAGCGCGGCGACCTGCGAAGCCGTGGTGCCGCCGATCGGATTGGCGATCGCCAGCCGGCCCTTCCACTGTGGCTGCGTGAAATCCGAAAAAAAGCGCGGCGCCCCGCCCGGCGGAATCAGTTTGTTGTTGACGAGCAAACAGCGGACCCGCGCAGCATAGCCGTGCCAGCGATGCTGCGGGTCGCACATGGAAGGCGGCAGATCGGCGCCCGATTTCGGCTGAAACGGCTGGAACAGACCGGCTTCGGCCAGCCGCACCGTCTGGAGGATTTCGTTGTTCCAGAACACATCGCACTGCGGATCGTTCTTTTCCTGGATCAGCCGGTTGGCCAGCCCGACGGTCTTTTCGCTTTCGGCGTCGTATTGCACCGCCACGTCGAGACCGAATTTGCGCTTGAACATTTTGAACAGATCGACCGCGAAGGCTTCGTCCATCGAAGTGTAGCAGACGATGCGGGTCGAACCAATGGTGGCGAACAGGACATAGCCGGTGCCGCCGGCGGCCAGCGCCACGCCGCCCAGCGCCGCCATCGCCAGAAACTGCCGCCTTCCGTCATGGACCATCACGAAATCTTCTTGCGCGCCGCCACCAAGGCCATATTTAACTCGGCGTCATTGTACATCTTAAACTGACGGTAAACCTTGAACCGCCGCCGGCCGGTCACCACCTGCCGCCAGTAGCTGGTCAGGCAGTCCTGCAGGTCGGCGCGCTGCTGGCGCAGCATTTCGAACTTCTCCGCGCAGCGGCGGCGATGTTCCAAATCCACGTCAGTCCGCTTGACCTGCTCGTCCATGTGAAACAGCTTCAGCGCCAAAATCGAAAGCCGGTCGAAGATCATGCCGATTGTTTCCGAATGCAGCGGCGCCGACTCGTCGGGCAGGTTGAATTTGTGCAGTTGGGTGAGCAGATACACGTCGATCTGCTCCACGAAATCGTTGCGCTCCTGATTCAGCCGGTCGATCCGGCGTTTGCAGTCGGCGATGGCGCTGTCGGGCAGATCGCCGCGCCGAGCTTCGTCTTCGACATGCCAAAGCTGGAAATTGCGCGCGTGGTTCTGCATGATGAGGGAAATCGGGAGCAGTTCATTGGGCGCCGACACCGGCTCCCGATGCCATAGCTCCACCAGACGGTAGTGATCCTCGACCACGCGGTCGGTTTCGAGCAGCCCGCCCAGTATCTGGACGGTGGCATTCATTTCTTCCGGTCGATCGCTCAAGGGGCGGCCCTTCCCTGAAACATGGGTGCTGAACAAAGGTGACGGTTAAAGTTTCTTATAGCATTTTCCCGACGCTTTTCAACTGCCGAATTGACCCGCAGGCTTTCGCTACCCTTGCGTCCATGGAAAAAGGCGGCCCGAGGCCGCCTTCACACCCCGACCGGAATTGCGGGGGAGACACTGCTGGACGGTTCCGCCGGCTATTTGAGCACCGGCGTGTCCTCGATCGGCATCGTGAAGCTGGTCGAGTTGGCCCGGATTTCCGGCGTGTACATCAGGTAAGCCTGTGCCGGAAGCACATGGAAGACCCCCGGCGTTTCGGCCCGCAACTGGTAGGTCAGCGTCGCCTTGCCGCGCCGCAGCCAGGTCACGAAGAACGTCACCTTCTGATCGTGCAGTTCGCGGTGCGTCCACCACGCGTCCACGCCGGTTTCGGCGTCGGAGGTCAGGTCGACCGGCTCGCAGCCCGCCGGCTTCCAGTCCTCGATCGCCAAGTATTCATATTCGAACGGCGTGGTCAGCGTCAGCTCGACCTCGATCCGGTCGCCGCTCATCACCTTGTCGCCGGGTTTCAGTTCGGTGCGGTCGTATTTGAGCACCGGCATTTCGACCACCTCGCCTTGGGCGTTGCGAGTCTTTTCGGTCACGGTTTTGGGCGTGAGCTTGAAATACTTGCGCTCGATCGCCATCTGGTTGCCCCCCGCCGGGATGTTTTCATCCTGCGTATAGACCTGCAACGCCATCGTTGCGTACACCGCGCCCTTGCCTTTGCGGGTGAGGTCCACGTTGACCTCCTGCGTGCCGTTGGCGTCCGGCTTCGAGCCCACCACGTCCTGGCCTTCCAGCACGTAACGGCAATCGAAGTCGAACATGTTGGCGGCCGAGATCGCCACCGTCTTTTTGATGCCCTCATGGTCCACCGTCAGCGTATAGTCACAGTTGGCTTCCTGCGATTTCTCGAGGTAGTCGGTCATCGCGTACAGGCACATCGCGGTGTCGCGGGTGGAGTACCATCGGAACCCATGGCGCTGCGCCAGCAGCCAGCGCACCAGTTGCGGGGCTACCGCGTTGGACGGATCGACGGCCATGATCGCCTGCAAGGTCCAGGCGTTGGCTTCGATGTTGTCGTTGTACCAGTACCAGTAGCAGTAGTCCTCGCCGTGCTTGTCGGCCAGCGCGGCGGTGTCGGACTCCTTGTCCACCACGACGTGGGTCAGCAGATCCTTCAACGCCTTCTTCGCTTCGTCGGACTTGCCCCACTTCGCCAGCGCGCAGACCGACAGCGCCCGCCCGTAGTCGCTCATGTCGTTCTGATGCGCCGTCAGATACTGGGCCAGCTTGTCACACGGGCGGTGGCTCGAAGCCAGCGCCTCGGCGATGAACGCCAAACCCTCCGGCCCGCGCGTTTCGTAGTCGTAGCCGCTCGGTTTTTTGGTCAGGTCCAGGTTGTTCACGGTGGCAAGGAGGTATTCCGCGCCGCGCTGAATGACCGCCGGCGCAACCGGTTCATGGGCCTCCTGGCCCACCGCCAATCCGTACACCACGTAGGCGGTCATGTAGGTGTTGGAGCTGTCGTTCTGCCACCAGCCCCAGCCGCCGTCGCCGTGCTGGAAACTGTACAGGCGGTTGAGTCCAGCCTGCACCATGTCATGAATTTTGTCCTTGTCGAACACCGGCGACTGGTAGAAGTAGGGGTAGTAAATTTCGTCGCCGTACGGTCCGCGCACCGGCTGCGCTTCCGGCGGCCGCTTGCCGCTGCGGCGGATGGCGTCGAGGTCCACGCCGGTTTTCGCCAGCGCGTCGCTCACCACCACCGTCGGTAGGTAGCGGCTCATCGTCTGCTCGGTGCAGCCGTAAGGGTAGTTCACGAGGTAGGGCATGGCGTCGAGCATTCCGCCGGCGAGCGTCGGCGTGTAGCTGACCTCCAGCTTCGACTGGTCGGGGTCGTACTGCTTGGGCAGCGGGATCGACATCTTCATTTCCGCGTCGCCGCTGCCGTAATGCAGCGTCTGGGTCTTGGTGAGCACGATCGGCAGGCCGTAGACCACCGCCGGCAGGGAAATCTTCATCGCGTCGGATTCTTCATCGGTCAGCGCCGTCGCCGTCAGATCGATCTGCCCCGGATGCAGCACATGAATGCGCCAGTCGACGCGGGCCTCCCCGCCGGCCGGGATGGTCACCGTCTGGTCGGCGGCGCCAAACAGCTCGGCCGACTTCCCGCCGATGGCCAGCGAGACCTTGGCCTGCTTGGCGTCGGGCAGATAGTTCATCACGTTGGCGGAAATGACCGCTTCGTCGTGCTGCACCAGGAACCGCGGCGCCTGCAAACGCACCAGCAGGTTTTTCTTCGTGACGACCTCGATGCGCGCGCTGGCGACCTTGGTGTCGGCGGTGATGGCGTGCATGTTGACCACCCAGCCGGTGAGATTTTCGGGCATCGGCACATTCACCGTCGCCTTGCCGGCGGCATCGGTGACGATGTCCGGCTGCCAGAAAGCGGCGTCGGCGAAGTTGCTGCGGACCACGGCGGGCACGTAAGCCGGCGCGCCCGGCTTGGCCTGCATGGCATTCGAACCGCCGCCTACACCAGCGGCCATCGGTGCGGCCGGACCGTTCTGCGCCATCGCTTGGCGCGCCATCGGCGCTCCCGCCGCCGCCATTTCCATCACCGCGCCGGGAGGTCCGCCAAAGCGCCCTCCGCCGGCGTTCGGTGCATCGGCCGGGCCCAGTTCATTGTCCAACTCCGCCTTCTTTAACCGGTCGCGGTAAAAGAAGACGCCGTTGAATTCCCCGGCGGTCCCCCAGTTGCCCATCCAGGCCGGCGGATACGCAATGTTGTTGCCGCCGTTGAGCGAATATACAGCGGGCCAACCCATGGTCGCCGTCGAGGTGACCAAGTTGCCGTAGCGCTGCCGGCACTGGCCGAGGAAGAATGTCTTCACGTCGGCGCCGTATTCCGGCTGGATGTAAAGGATGCTCTTGTCGAACACCGACAGGTCCAGCTCCGCCGCGACCGGCTTGCCGGCCTGATCGGTGGCGGAGATATTGACCGTCATCTTCTCGCCGGGCTTGTAGATTTTCTTGTCGGCCGTCAGCGTCACATTCAGGAGTTCCTTCGCCGGCGGCACGCAGACTTCGCGCGTCTCCTGGATCAACTCCCCGTTCCGCACCGTGGCGGCGCTGAGGAAGAAATTGGGCACGTCGGCCTTGGTGATCGGCACATCCACCACGAGGGTCTTGTCGGTCAGGTGCAGGATTTTGACATCCCGCGCCGAATACCAGATTTCGTTAAATAACAGCACCGTCGCATCGGGCGTGCCGGCGTTGATCATCACATGCGCCACGTCGCCCGGCTGGTAGGTGCGTTTGTCGGTGATGATTTCCAGGTTCTGCGTTTTGTACTTCCGCCCGTCGAAGCCGGCGCCGTAGTCCCACACCCGCGTCGAGCCGCTCACGTCGGTGCCCCAGGCGGATTTCGAGGTGTACACCACTTCGTATTGACCCGGTTCCGGCGCCTTAAAGTCGTACAGCGCGCTGCCGGTGTCATCCACCGCAAACGCCTGACCGGTGACGATCTGCTTGCGGTCTTCGGTGTTGTTCTGCCAGTTGTACTGGGTTTCGAACACGTCGATGGTGCCCTTCGAGGCCACCGGGGTGCCGTCGGGTTTCTGCGTCGCCACCCGCACTTCGACGTTCTGATTCCCGCCGCCCCACCAGCAGTAGCCGTTTTCGGTGGACAGCACCGCGTAGTACGGCGCGCGGGTGACAATCACCGCGCCGCTGCCGTCGATGTTGCGGCGCGACTGGTCCCGCACCGTCGCGGTCACCGTGTATTCGCTGTCCTCGTCGGGGAATTGCTTGGCGATCGGCGCGGTGTCGATGTCGATCTTGACCGTCCCGTCGGGGCCGATCGGCGCCTCGCCTTCCATCACCAGTTCCTGATCGGGAACCGGCTGGCGATACCACCAGTACGGCCAGTACCAGCAGCAGCCGTAGCAGGGGCCGTACAGCCAGTCCCACTGCCCGGCCGGCGTCCAGGTGAAGTTGTATTTTTTGCGCTCGACCCGGTACTGCACGGTGGCCTGCGTCACCGGCGCGCCGTAGTAGTACTTGGCGCTGATCGTCGCATGCACCACGCCGCCGACCCGGGCCTGCTTGGTGTCCGGCGTGACCGTCACTTCGTATTCGGGCTTTTTGTATTCCTCGACGCGGAAGACCGCGCCGCCGCTGTCCACGGTATTCCACTGCCGGCCGTTTTCGGAAACCACGACGTTGTACTGGCCGAGGGCGGCGTGTTCGCTCAGCTTCAAATCGCCGAAGACCGTCCCGAAGGCGTTGGTGGTCAGGTTCTGTTCGTACAGCTTCGCGCCCTTGCTGTCGTAGATCTGCACCAGCAAATTCGCGCCCGCGCCGGGGTTGGTGTAATCGTTGTCCTTGAACACGCGCAGCGTGTGCTTGAAGTGCACCGTCTGGCCCGGACGGTACACCGGCCGGTCGGTCACCGAGAACACCTTGCTCACCGCGGAAGGATTCCACGACGGCGCGGTCAGCGACACCGGCTGAGTGATCGCCACCGAAAGCAGTGCCTTGGTCTTCGGATCGTGACGGGTGGCGATCAACATCAGGTTGTGCCCGGCCTGATTGGCGTTGGCCGGCAGATCGACGGTGCCTTCCTTGCCGACGGTGGCGGTGCCCAACGTGTCCACATTCTGGCGCCGATTCCACCACAGGTCGAGGAAGGTGACCTCGGCCCCTTCGGCCGGCTTGCCGGTCACCGCGTCGGCGACGTACACCAGCGGCTTGCTGTCGGTCGCGCGGCAGACCAGCATGAGGTCGCTGGCCACGACCAGTTCGCGCACCTTCGACGAGCCGATCGAAGCCTCCACCACCCACGCGCCCGGCTTGTCGAACGGCAGGTCGAAATCCACGGTTTTATATTGGTGATCGCCCTTGTCTTCGACGGGGCGGCTGAAGTCGATGTCGTCGCCGGAGCGGAAGTGCATCACCGCCGGCTCCGTGCCCGCGCCGCCATAGTACACCTGGAACATCTGCCAGTAGTTCGTGCTGTCGGAGCTGATCGCCTTGACCAGGTCCACCGGCGTCGCCGTGAACTTGACCGACTTGATGTTGCGCACCTGCAGCGACATGCTGATTTTGTGCGGCGTCAGTTTGCCGGTGTCGTCGATGGTTTCGAGCGTCTGCGTGCCGGTCTGCCCGCCGCCGGAATTCAGCGACGGTTCTTCGATGCTGGTGATCGCGGTGGCCGCCATTGCCTTGTACTTCGACTTCGGGCGCTCCTGGATCACCGTCTTGAAATCGTCGATGGCCTCGTTGTAGTGCTCCATCTGCGCTTCAAAAGCCCCCGCCGCGTACAGACACTCGGCGCCGACATCGTCAACCCGGGCCTGGTCATCCGGCAAATCCTTGGCCGCCGGCGCTTGCTGATAGGCCGCCTTGAGCACCTGATTGGGGTCCTCGGCCGGCGGCAGCGCCTGCCAGGTCTTCGTCGCCGCGGCGCTGGTCAGCCCGTAGTAGCGCTTGAGAAACATCGCTTCCAGGTACCGCGCCCGCAACGCCGCCGTGTGCAGCGGGCTCTGGTCGAGCGCCACGATCCGCTGCGTCGCGTAGGTCCACAGGCCCTTGTCCGAGAGCGTCTCCTGCCAGGTCACCTCCGCCGGCAGTTCCTTGTCCTTGGGCGGATGGGGCGGCTCCTGCCAGAGATTGGTGTTGTCCCAGGCGGCAATGCGCGCCAGGTCGAAATACATGGCAATGGTTTCGGATTCCAGCGGCGTCATCGCCGGCGCGGCCGCGCCTTTCGCCGGCACCGGCACTTTCTCCGCCGCCAGTTCCTTCTCATAACATTCGCGCGAAGCACGGATGAAGTCCAGCGCCTTCTCGCGGTCCTCGACGAAGGTTTCCTTGTACAC
This sequence comes from Planctomycetota bacterium, assembly GCA_050730415.1. Lineage (GTDB taxonomy): Bacteria > Planctomycetota > SZUA-567 > H5-PLA8 > JBOHNC01 > JBOHNC01. The sequence goes on along the minus strand of JBOHNC010000389.1, from coordinate 27,289 downwards.
CCCGCCGCCGCGATAATTCCCGCGCTCCAGCTTGCCCGCGGTTTCGTAGCCGAAGTGCGGCCATTCAAACACGTAGTTGGCCGCCAGCCGGTCGATCCGCGCCTGGTCCAGGTTCGACAGGTCGTGGCGGGCCAGCAGCCCGTCGATCACCGCTTGGCCGTCCTGCCACTGCTCCACTTTGCCGGTTTGCGGGATAGTCCGCCGGTAGCAGTCCACCAGCTTCAGGCCGACATCGACCGCCTGGGGGAAGTTCGGGTAGTCCACGTTCAGCTTGGCCAGAATGTCCTGCGCTCCGGTGTAGTCCTGCGCGGTGTACAGTTTCAGCGCCGCCGCGTACATTTCCTCGGGAGACTCCGCGAACACCGCGCGCTGCAACGACCACCCCAGCGTCAGCGCGAGGCAAAGCGCCAGCCACGGCAGCCACCGGCGCGATTTCGCTTGTGTGCTGAGCAGGTTCATGGGTTTCTCCTCATTGCTTGCCCCAAAAAAGTCTCGCGCCGCCGCCGGCCCCGGCCCCTGTGCCGCCGCTGCCCCGTGGGGGGGAGTGAAAGCCGGTTCAAGGAACCCTCGAAACTACAAAATCGCGGTTGCTTAAAATAAGGTACCGAAATCCAGGACCCGCGGCGCGTGCCCGCTGGCAACCGGCGCAGCCCCCCACCCACGGCATCCCCGCCCGGCGGCATGGACGGCTCCGGGACGGAAAAGTTTCGCGGCAATGGCATTTTTTTGCGCCTGTGCAGTCCATTCGGACCTACCCTCAGCGCGCCACCCCGATCAGGGCCGACAGGGCGCTCGACACCGGCGTGAACTCCCGCGCGTCGTCCACCGCCCGCCGGACTTCACCCACCAGACCTTCCACCGAGTTGTACAGCGAGTCGTCGGTCAGCAGTTTCCCGAGCGTGCCCTGGCCGTTCACCAGCATGCCGCTGGCCTTGTTCAGGTTGGCCGTCAGGCTGGCGGCATTGGTGAGCGTCGCATCGGTTTTGTCCGCCCACGTTTTGTCGGTCAGGACGCGGTTGAGCATGCCGTCGGGGTCGTTGAGTTTGGAGCCGAACGCGCGGAAATCGCCCGCCGCCGCTTTCACGTCGCCGACCGTCTTTTTCACGTCGTCGGCAAACTGCTTGTCGTTGAACAGCGTGTGGACCATGCCATTTTCGTTGTTCAGCGAGGTCGAGGCGAAGATTTTCAGATCGGCGACGGTGCCGGTGAGGTCATCCGAAAATTTCTTGTCGGTCAGCGCCTTGTGCAGGAAGCCGTCCGGATTGTTGAGGTCGGTCGTGAACTGTGTCACGTTCGCCAGCGATTTGTCGATCTGCGCCTTCCACTCCTTGCCGGTCAGCGCCGCGTTCACCACCCCGTCCTTGCTGGAAAGTTCCTCGGTGAAGGCTTCGAAATTTTTCACCGACTTGCCGAGGTTTCCTTCCCCCGAATCGATTTCCCCGAGCACCTTCTGACCGCTCTGGAAAGTGCCGTTGATGGCGTCCACATCGAGCTTGTCGAGCTTGGTGTTGAGTTTGTTGGCGGTGTCGGTGATGGCCTGGGTGAGCGCGTGGAAATCGACGCTCTCCACCGGCTGGCCTTTGATTTCATCCTGCACCGACCAGGCCGCCACATCGCCGGGTACGTGGACGATATCCATGCGCTTGGAGTCGGTGATCGGACTGACCTGCACGATCACCAACCGGTCTTTGCTGTGGAACAGGTAGGGCTGGTCCAAAACAAAGGTCACCAGGGCGTCGCCCTGCACCTGGTCGACCTCGACGTCGGTGACGCTGCCGACTTTTTTGCCGGCCAGGTACACGTAGCTGCCGGCACTGAGGCCCTCTACCGTGGCGAAGCGCGCGTGGTATTCGGTGCCGTGGCTGAACGGGCTGCTTTGGCCGTTGATCGCCAGTGTCATGGCGATCATGGTGAAGACGCCGGCGACCATAAACAGGCCGACGATGAGCGGCATCGGCAGAACGTTTTTCTTCATCCCCATCTCCCCGCGAGCCGTGCAGTGCGCCGGAACCGGTGCACCGCGACGGTGGTGGTTTCAGTCAATCGAAGTTGGCGTGGCGCTTGTCGAGTTCCGTGTCGCGCGCGGGCCGGATGTCGCGCAAGCGCAGGAACAGGCCGTCGAACAGAATCAGCACGCATTGCTCAAACAGCGTCGCACCGTACTGCACCGACTGGCGGCGGTCGCGATCTTTGCTCAGCCGGTGCGGCGCGGGAATTTCGACGCTGAGATCGGCCAGGCGGGTGAGTTCCGAATTGCGCAGCGCCGTCACGCCGGCGACCTTCGCGCCGACATCGCGCGCCGCCTGTGCGTTCAGCAGCGTGGTGGGCGTTTTGCCCGAACCGCTGACGACGACGACCAGGTCGTCGGCGCGCACGGCCGGCGCGGTCATCTCGCCCATGACATGCGCTTCCAGACCCAGGTGCATCAGACGGATCGCGAACATGCTGGCGGCCAGGCCCGAACGTCCGCGACCGGCCAGGAAGACCGACGGCGCGTCGAGAATCATCTCCGCGAGTTTCTCGCTGCTGTCGAAATGGAATTCGGCGAAGCAGCCGCGAATCTCGCCGAGAATTTTTTCGACGTGCAGGGTGAGCGGCGAACCCATCTCGCGATGCTTGAGTTTGAACACGCGTTTGGTGCCGCGTTTGCCGCCGCTTGCTTCGTGTCGCGTCATCGTCCTCTCCACCGCCGCCTGAACGACGGAGATTATACCGCAATGAAAATCTTCATCGAACCGCGGAGTGGTGGTTGACGCCGATGCGCGGGCTGTGCATAATATCTAACGCTCGGTGGCAGACACTTTTTTCGCAGGGGAATCCGAATGGATTTGTTGACTCGTTGCGTGTGCGGACAGATGCTCGCCGCGGACGAACGCTACGCGGGGTACGCAACCGAATGCGCCGAATGCGGGCGCGTCCTCCGGTTGCCCGCTCCCAAATTCCGCACGCCGGCGTTGCCGATCCCGCCCCGCGCCTTCCTGCCGCCAGAGATGGAGTCGTCGGAAGAAGGCGAGGAAATGCTCGCCGACGAATCCGCGGCCGGCGCCGAAAACCTTTCCGCGCCCATTCCCGCCCAGCCGGTCGCCGACGCCGGCGAAGAGCAGATGCTCGAAGCTGCCGCCGAAGAGGCCGCGCAGGACGAAGGCGAATTCGATATCGACGAAACCACCTCCACCGCCGCCGACGATGCCGAACGCAAAATGCCGGTCATCGAAGCGCGTGAACTGGAATCGGCCGAGGAGGAAGAACCGGCGCCGGCCGAGGAAGCCGAAGAGGAAGCCCCCGAAGAGGCGGAAGAAGAAGAGCCGCTCGCCGCCACCGATTCCGCCGAAGAAGAACAGGAAGCCGAAGCCGAAGCCGAAGCCGAAGAAGAGGAAGAGGAAGAGGACGCCGAAGAAGAGGACCTGGCTGCCGAAGAAGAAGCGCCTGAAGCTGCCCCCGAGGCGGAATCCGAATTGGAAGAGAATGTTGAAGCGGAAGCAGCGCCGGCCGAAGAAGAAGAAGAAGAAGAAGAAGCGGAGGAAGACGAGGCGGAAGAAAACCAAGCCGAGGAATTGCCCGAAGCCGAATTGGAAGAATCTGAGGAAGGCGAAGCAGACGAGGCCGCCGAAGAGGGTGAAGAAGAAGCGGAAGAAGAAGCCGAGGAAGAAGCGCCGTCTGAAGAAGAAGAAGAAGAAGAAGAAGAAGAAGAAGAAGAAAGCGAAGAGGGCGAGTCGGAAGAAGAAGCCTCTGAGGAAGAGGGCGAAGTGGAAGAAGCCGACGGCGGCGAAGAAGATTCGGAAGAGGAAGAAGAAGAGGAAGAAGGGGAACAGGAGGAGGATACCGCCGACCAGTCAGACGATGTCGAACGTGACGATGATGAAGAAGATCAACCCGAAGAGGAGAACGAAGATGGCGAAGAAAGCGACGAAGAAGAAGGCGCCGGCGAAGAAAGCGGCGAAGAAGAAGACCACCGCGAAAAAGCGCCGGTAGTCGGCCGCCGAGTGATGATGCGTGGGGCAGCGCGCGGTGGACGAGCCGTGCGGCCGGAGAAGAAGGGGGGGAGCGGGAAGACAATCCTGCTCATCGTCGTTTTTGTCGTTCTGGCTGTCGTTGTAGCAATCGGCGGACATTTCGGGGGATTGTGGCATTTGCCGTTCCTGGGTGGAGCTGCTGCTCCGGCCAGTCCGGCCAAGTCGCAATCGTCCGGGTCCCCGGCAACCAACGCCACGAAGCCGGATGCGACAAAAGCGCCGGAAGGCACCAAAAGCACGCAGCCCGCAGCACCATCAAATGGCGACGCTTCCAAAGGACCATCTTCAGGGCCGGCGCCGACCGCACCGGTCAAGCCCTGAAGATGCCAGTCCCGCCGCTGGGCGGGATGTTCGCTCTGAAGCCGTGGGCTTCGGATTCTGCTTGATACACTTTCGCGCTTCCCAAGAGCGGTGCACAGCGCCGCAGCGGGAAGCGCTTTTTTTTGGCCGGCGCCGTACCTTGAAGATTCAGTAGCGTTCGACCATCCGTGAATCCGCCAGCGTCATCCGCACCAGGTCGTTCACGAAGCGCAGCCCCGTCATCAGGCTGCCGAATTCCAGCCACTCCTGTTCCGTATGCGCGTCGCCGCCGATCGCCACGCCGATGCTGGTGGCCGGCACGCCGCAGTGCAGCGCCCAGTTGGCGTTGGTCGAATCGATCGTCTCCCGCGCCGTCACTCCCAGCCGCGCGTGCAATCGAGCGCGCAGGTCGCGCAGGTGCGCCGTCGCCGCGACCTCCGCCGTCGGCCGGTCGCCGATCCGCGTCACCGTCGGCTGCGCGCCCGCCGGCCAGTCGAAGCGCTCGACCGAATTCAGCACCGTGGCCACCAGAATTTCCAGCGCCGCCGGGTCGCTGGAGCGCAGATCGATTTCGCACTGCGCGCGCGCGGCGATGGAATTCACCGTGGTCCCGCCCTGCAAGGTCCCCACGTTCCAACTCGACGCCTGCCCCGGCCGAGCGTAGCGCATGCCCTCCGTCGCGGCGCTCAACGCCCCCTGCGCGCGCGCCAGCCAGCGGGTGATTTCATGGATCGCCGACGGCCGGCCGAAGTCGGCCCAACTGTGGCCCCCGGGCGTCCCAATCTCGACCCGGTACCGCCGGCTGCCGACCGCCCCCATCGATTCCTTCCCGAACAGGCCGTCAAGCGTGTACAGCGCCGCGATCCGGCCCGTGCGCGCCCGAAACAGTTCGCGCATGCCGCGCAAATCTCCCACCCCTTCTTCGCCCGCGCTGAAGCAAAACAGCAGGCGCTCGGCGCCGGCGGGCGGATCGGCGCGGTACAGTTTCATCAGCGCCAGTAGAATCGCCAACCCCGCGCCGTCATCGTACACGCCCGGCCCATACCACAGCCCACCGGATTTCCGGACCGGCCGCGCCGCGCCGCGCGGGAAGGCCGTGTCGAGGTGAGCGTCAAGCACCAACCAGCGGCCGGCGTAGTCGTCGACAAACGGCGCCAGCACATTGCCCACCGCGTCCTGTTGAGCGCCGTCATAGCCCATTTCCCGCAGGCGGGCCAGAAACCATCGGCCGCGTTCGAATTCGTCGCCCGACGGCGCGTCAATGGTCAGGAAAGATTCGATCTGGGCACCCATGAAGCGCAGCCAGGCGTCGGCATGGAGCAGGCGGGTGTCTCCGGAGAGCTCGGCGGCACGGTCGGCGCCTCCATCGACTCGGGTCGAGGCCCCTGGGCGATTCGAGTCCAGCCCCAGCCGTGAACTCAGGTCCATGCTTCGGCACCCAGGCTGACCGTCGGCGCCGCGATTGGGTTTTCCACCGCCTCGTCGGAAATCACCAGGCCGTCGGCCAGCTTCACGATGCGGTGGCCGAACTCCGCCTTCTCCGGATCGTGCGTGACCTGCACGATGGTCGCGCCGCGCGCATTGAGCGCCTGGAACAGGCCCATGATTTCAAGACCCGTGTGCGAATCGAGGTTGCCGGTCGGTTCGTCGGCCAACAGCAGCGCCGGGTGCGTCACCAGCGCCCGGGCAATCGCCACGCGCTGCATCTGCCCGCCCGAAAGTTCGGTCGGATTGTGTTCCAGCCGGTTGCCCAACCCCACCGCGTGCAGCATCGACTTGGAACGCGAAATCCGCGCCTCCAGCGGAATCTTGCCGTACAGCAGCGGCAGCGCCACGTTGTCCACGATCGAGTCGATCTGCAGCAGATTGAACTTCTGAAAAATGAATCCGATTTTGCGGTTGCGCAGGCCGGCCAGCATCGCGTCGGTCATGATCGACACGTCTTCGCCGTCGAGAAAAAATTCCCCGCTGGTCGGTTTGTGCAGGCAGCCGAGCACATGCAGCAGGGTGCTTTTGCCCGACCCCGACTGGCCCATGATCGAAACGAATTCGCCCGGTCGCACCGTCAGATTGATGCCGCGCAGCGCCTGCACCGCGCCGTGACCGGTGCCGTAGACCTTCCACAGCTCGCGGGTCGAAATCACCGGATGGCGCGGGACTGCGGGTGCGGAGTCGGACATTCCGGATCGATCCTCGACCTGCCCGCCGCACGTCTACCACGCGGCGCAGCGGCTCTCACTGTACGGCCGAACCTTTCCGGCGCAACCGACCGGTCGGGCGCAACTGACCGCTCCGGCGCAACGGACCGGCGGGCGCCAGCAGACCTGCGACCAGACGATCCAGCCGCAACTGCCAGCGCGCGCGCGCCGTGCTGCCCGCCGGTGAACGCGTCTGCCACAGGCCGCTCAGCGCTGCGCCCGCGTGCAAAATCCGTTCCAGCGGCGGCAGCGGCAACGCTTGCAGCGCCGCCACGCGCAACTGCGCCAGCGGACGTCCCGGCTGCCCGTGCGGCCCCTCCCGATACAACCGCTGAATCGCCTCCGCGGTCAACAGCAGCGCCAGCCATTCCACCGCCAGATCGCCATGCCGCGATTTCAGCACGTAGACATTCTGGTGCGCCAGCGCGAACGCCGCGGTGGCCGCCGGAGCTGCCGCCAGTCCGGATCCGGTCTTGCGCAGGAGCACCCGCGCGCCCCCATGCGCCGCGGTGCGCTTCAGCACCTCCGGCGCGACCGCTGCAACCGGCCACCAGCGCACCGGGACCGGATTCAGCGGCCGCAGTTCCGCATCCTCGAAAATCGGCACCGGATGCGAAATCGCCGCCACCGATTGCGAACCATGTCCCGCGCGCCGAATGCCATGCTCCCCTTCGGCAATCGTTGCCAGCGCGCCCAGCGTGGTCAGGTCGCCGCGGCGGTACAGCCCGCGCGCCCACGCCGAGCGATACACCTTGAAATCGCCGGCGCGGCATTCCAGCGCCGGGCGGCGCCACCGTCCCTTCTCGCGTCGTGCAAAAGCAATCGCTGCTGCATCGTTCGCCGCGGCAGCCGGCGGTGGCGCCGCTTCGCGCCGGCGTTCGGCGTACACCACCGCGGCGCCCAGCGTCGGTCGCGCAAACAGGCCGAAGCCGTGGTCTTCGATTCTCGCGATCCGCGTGCGCGCCAGCAGCAGCCGCCGGAGGTCGCGGAAATGCGCCAAGTACAGCCAGGTGTTGGGCGTCAACATCGCCAGCCAGCCGCCCGGCCGCAGGCAGGCGCTGGCGCGGTCGAGAAACCATTTGTACAGATCGCGGCAGCCCTGCGAACTGGCCGGGAATTGCGCGGTCAGCCTGGCATGGGCCGCAGCCAGTTCCGCCGCTCGACGGAGTTCGCGCCGACGCAACTGCGCCACCGGACTGGCCCGGCCGCTCAGAAATTGAAACGGCGGATTGCCGATCACCACATCGAACTCGCCCGGCGGTTCCCCGGCCAGCCCGTCCCCGACCCAAATTTGCGCGGCCAGCCGACGCGCCAGATCGTCAAGCTCCCCGCGCGCCGCGACCGGCGCACACGCAGCCAGGATCCGCACCCGCGCAATCGCCGCCGCCACGGGGTCCAAATCGACGCCATGCAACTGCATGGCCGCGTCAAGCACCCTCCCGCCCGCGCGGTCAACGCTCGCCCGGCGCAGCCAGCCCAGCAGAAACGCGCCGCAGCCGACGGCCGGGTCGAACACCCGCGCGCTTGCACGCGACCGGCTGGCCCGCCGTTGCGCAGCGCCAGGACCGGGCGCAGTGCCAGAGCCGACCGCGCCGTCCAGCGCCGCCAGTCGCGCCAGAATGTGGTCCACCAGCGCGGGCGGCGTGTAGTACACCCCGGGCAGGTCAAACTCAACGTGGCGCGCACGCCAGCGCTCGTGAAGGTCCGCAAGATCGTCCAGCGCCGCCGCAACCGCCGCTGCCGGTGACGCAGCATCGCTCGGATCGATGGGATCGATGGGTGGCATGGCGCCGGCCGCCGCGCGGCAGAAGGCTCGATCGGCCGCCGAAATTTCTTCGCCCGCCGTGGTTCCGTCAACGCGCCCGTTGGGGCCGACCGGACCGACCGGACCGACCCAGGCAGCCGCGCCGACTGCACCGATTCCCAGCCGCTCGCCCGCCGCGTGCAGCCGCAAGCGGCAGATCGCAGCGTGCAGCTTCTCCCGGCCGGCAGGATCCGGCGTGTACTTTTCAATCGAATCGCAATGCGCCGCGACGTCGCAACCGGCGCGACGGCCGGCCGGAGGCGGCGCCGCCATTACGGCTGCGCCATGGCCGTCGCTGAGGCCCGTTCCGCTTCTTTCGGGCTGTAGAACAGCGTGTCCGCCTGATGGCGCGACCACCAGGCCACCCAGCCCTTGTAGTCGCAGCGCGCCGGCAGTTCTTCGCCGGCGTAGTTGGAGTGATAAATGATCATTTCGCGCAGCAGCTCGTCGCACACGTCGCCCATGTCATGCTGCACGAAAGCGCGCGTGGAGTCCTTCCGCAGCGCGGTCTCGTCGCTGGATTTGACGCCGGCGATCAGCGGCCCGATCGCCCGCGGCCCAAATTCAATGATCTGCCATTTCACGTCGTCATGGAGGGTGGTCGTCAGCTGCTCAATCAGTTTCTTCATCCGCGCGTTTTCGTTGGGATCCAGCGACATGATCGGGATGGGATTCGGGGTGTACACAGGCATTTTGGTCGCCTGGACAGGCAGCACCACCGACGTCGCCGGCTGGTCATCCGGCGCCTGGGCCGGCTTCTGGCTACAGCCTTGCGCCGCCACCGCCAGCAGGGACAAAAGCAGCATTGCGGAGATGTACCGCATGAGTGACTCCATCCGCCGGAACACAAACGCGCCGGCTTGAAAACTGGGAAACGGGCTCCATTCTAGACCTTTTTCCGCGCTGTCAATCGACCCCCATTTCCGACGCCGACCGGCACTCCTTTCGGATTGATTCGCTTGGCCGTCCCGATATGATGGAAGCGGCAGGCGGTGTGGGCGGGGAGCAGCGTCGGATGGCAATCGCATTCAAGGATTTTTTTCCGGCTGAAATTGACAGGGAAGGCAATTCACCGGATGAACAGTACCATGCCTACCTCCAAGCGGCGCAGCGCGCCACGACCTGGGTCGAGGAAATGGACATCCAGGTGATCAACATCGAAACACTCACCCTGCCCAATTTTTTCCACCCCCAGACCAGGGAAAAAAAAGCCGGCCCGGATGCCTCGCCCCATGCCGTCTTTCAATTCGTCCGCGTCTGGTACCACGCCAGCTAGCAGGCTGCTCCAGCATGCACCCAGTCCGCCACCCCCTGCCGCTCGCCGGCCCCGCCGCTCCTCCCCCACCCCCGCCCGAGCTGCTCGCGCCGAACGCCGGTCCGAATACCTTTGCCCTGCTCGATTTCGGCTGCAAAACCAACGCCTGGGACGGCCGTGAAATGCGCGCACAGTTGCTGCGTGCCGGCCTGCGCGAAGTCGATCCCGAGGCGGCCCGCCCCGACGTGGTGGTGGTGAACTCCTGCACCGTCACCGGCACCGCCGACCGCGAAGCCCTGGCCGCCATCCGCAAAATCCGCCGCGAGCATCCCGCTGCGCGCATCGTCGCCTCCGGCTGCATGGCCGACATCAGCCCAGACCAGATGCTCGCCGCCGCCCGCGCTCCGGCCTGCGTCACGAACGACACCCCCGGCCGCGCCGCCGACGCCGAGCCCCTTTTGCTGCCCACGCGCGAAAAATCCCGTCTGCTCGACCATCTCGGCCTCACCCCGGCCGACGCCGCCGAACCGCCTGTCGCGCTCGCCGCGCCCACCGCCTCTCCGCTGGAACTTCCGGCCGGCTTCGGCCACTCGCGCGCCTTCGTGAAAATCGAAGACGGCTGCGACCTCTGCTGCGCCTTCTGCATCATCCCCCGCGCACGCGGCACCCCGCGCTCCCGGCCGCCGGAGGAAATCTGCGCCGAAGTCGAACGGCTGGCGGCGCAGGGCTTTCGCGAAATCATCCTGACCGGCATCCACCTCGGCGCCTACGGCAAGGATTTCAGCCCCGGCGCTCATTTCGCCGGCGCCAACAGCGCCAAGCGCGGGCCCAATCGCGTCGCCGAACTGCTCGAACGGCTGATCGCCCTGCCCACCCGCGTGCGGTTTCGAATTTCCTCCCTGGAAGTCACCGAATTCGACGAACACCTGCTGGAACTGATCGCCGCCGCGCCCAACCGCATCTGCCCCCACCTTCACCTGCCCCTGCAGGCCGGTGACGATCGCATCCTGAAAGCCATGCGCCGCTGGTACACCCGCGCCGATTTCCGCGCCGCCGTGGACCGCTACCGCCGCGCCGTCCCCGACGGTGCGCTCTCCACCGACGTCATCGTCGGCTTCCCCGGCGAAGACCGCGCCGCCTTCGAAAATACCCGCCGGTTCCTCTCCGAAATCGCCTTCAGCCGCCTCCACGTGTTTCCCTATTCCCCGCGCGAAAAAACCGTCGCCGCCCGGCTCCCCGGCCAACTGCCCTGGGCCGAGCGCAAGGCCCGCGCGGCCGACCTGCGCGCGCTGGGCGTCGAACTTTCGCGCGCCTTCCATGCCGCCTTCATCGGCCGTTCCGCCACGGTGGTGCTGGAACCTCACGCCGCGCCGCGCGCTCACGCTGCTCGGCCCGGCGCCGCCGCCGCTTCAGCAACACACGCCACCCCCGCCGGCTGGTCCCCTTGCGCGGGCTACACCGAGCGCTACATTCCCATCCGCACGCTGGCCCCCGCCGCCTGGCTGCGCCGCGCCGTCCACGTGCGGCTCGGCTCGCCGCTGCCCGACACCGCCGCCGACCACCTCGCGCCCGCCCTCGCCGCCACCCTCGGTGAACTCGCCGACTGACTGCTCTGCCGCTGCGGCGGTGCCGCGCTCAGGCTTGCGGCCGCGCTGCGATCCATTCCCAGGTTTTTTGCAGGCCGGTCGCCAAGTCGGTCGTCGCCTGCCAGCCCAACTTTTCGAGGGCCAGCCGGCAATCGAGCACATTCGCGGGCACGTCAAAGCCCCGCGGCGCCCGTTCCTCCACCTGCACCGCCCGACCGGACACCCGCTCGACCGCCGCGATCATTTCGTCCAGCCGCACGCCCCGTCCCGATCCGACATTGAGCACCGCCGCCAGCGGCCCCGGCGCCTGCGCCGCCGCCACGAATGCCGCCGCCACATCGGCGACATATAAATAGTCGCGCACCGTCGTGCGCGGCGCGAACAGCGTGAACGGCGCGCCGGTGCGGGCGCATTCGAGCAGCGTCGCCACCACCCCCTGCCCGCGGTGCGGCCGCTGTCCCGGCCCGTAGGGATTGCTCACCCGCAGCGCCGCATATTCCAGCCCGTGGGTGCGATGGAACATCGCCAAGTATCGCTCCAGCGCCAGCTTCACGATCCCGTAGGATACCACCGGCTGCGGGAGATCGGTTTCCGCCAGCGCCTGCCCGCCACTCAGCCCGTACACCGCGCCGCCGCTGGAGGGAAAAATCACCCGCCGCACGCCGGCCGCCACGCACTGCTCGAGAAACCGCACCCCGCGCAGCAGGTTCAATTCCACGTCCTGCGCCGGCGACTGCTGGCCGCCGGCGATCCAGAACGGCGCCGCCAGATGAAATACCGTGTCGATGCCAATCAACGCCTGCGCCGCAACGGCCGCATCGCCGAGATCCCCACACACGAATTCGCAATCGCCGCGCGTCGCCAGCGCAATCGGCGGCGCCGTCTGCACATCGAGGCACCGCACGGCCACGCCGGCAGGCAGTAACGCCTGGATCAGGTTGCCGCCCAGAAATCCGCATCCGCCGGTCACCAGCGCCCGCATGCACCGCTCCCCCATACCCGCCGCGCCAACGCCTCTGGAGTGCGGCGGCTCGACGCGCCTTTCGTCCACCGGCCCAAAGCTGAATTGGCCCAATCGAAATGCCGACACCCAAAGTAGCACGGGCCTATGGACCGTGAGCAAAAAGGCCGGCGTAGCCGGCGCCTTTTAAATTCTTGCGCGCGCACGCCCTCTATTCATGCATGTACAAACTTATATCACACCGCTCAGAACCCATCCTGCGCCTTGCCGATGATCTTCTTCAGTTCGCGATCCAGCTCCCCATTGCGCTTGCTGTATGTGCGGTAGACCATCAGCACCCCGCCTTCTTCGACCACATAGGACATCACCACCGCCTGGAACTGCGGGTTCTCCAGCGTGAATACATAGGTCGGCTGGTCGAAATACGATCCCCGCCCTTCCATGATCCGTTCGGTCAGCCCCTGGTTGCGACGCCACTCCTCCAGTTCCCGGCGTTCTTCGTCGATGACCTTCTTGCCCTCCGGGCTTTTCAGCGAATCGGTGCTCACCGCCGGCGACGACCCCGGCACCACGCCCACCCGGAAAGTGATGAACGCGGTGTTGGTCCCCGAAGACAGGTGCAGCGTCAGCTTGTAGGTCTCGCCGCCCGGCGTGTAAAAATACGTGTTGCGGCTGTCGATGTGGCTTTCAATCCCGAACCGGGGCGGGCGCCGGAGCTGACTCAGCCGCCCCACCGCCTGCGTGAAAATGTCGCGCTGCAACAACGCCAGCATGTTGGTCCGCTGCGCCGGCTCGGTCATCGCCGAAAACTCCGTGCGCATGCCGTCCAAGTCCTTGATGCGTTGCGCCAGCGGATGCTTGAACGCTTCCTGCACGCGGTGGAGCACCAGCGTCTCGATCATTTTCTGCGCCTGCGCCAACGCGTCCGGCGGCGCCGGCGCCGGTGCAGTGGGAGTGGCGGTGGGAGTCTTGTCCGGCGGCGTGTCGGTCGCGCTCTTGACCGTGCCGGTCGCCGGCGGATCGCTCGGCTTCGGCGCGTCGCCGCCGGCCGTGGTCGTTCCGCCGTCGGTCAGCGGTGGCGGCGGCGGAGCGGCCGGGCCGGTCGGCTGCGGCAGCGCCGGACGCTTCACGCCGGCCTTGTTGGCGGCGTTCTGTGCGCGGGATATCAGGTAGAAATTCAAGGGATTCAACGCCGCCGCCGCGTTGTATTTGTTCATCGCCGTGACCCAGTCCCCCGAGCGCTCCGCCTTCTCCGCGTCGGCCACCAACCCCTCGGTCTCCAGCTCGGTGGCGGAAGGCTTCCGCACCGTCGGGTCGGGAATCTTCGCCGCGTCGGCCGGATCCAGATGCGCGGCTTTTGCCATATCGACCACATACTGCCGGCGGCCTTCGATCCCGTCCAGCTCCGCGCCGCTTTTGATCGCCAGGTCGTACAGCGCGATCGCGCGCAGCCAGTCCTGGTCGGCCTCCGCCACGCGCCCCATCTCGACGTAGTTCTCGCCCTTGGCCTGGCTCGCCGCATCGGCCGCCACCACCCGTGTGCCGCTCCAGCACAGCACTGCGCTCAACACCAGCAGCGCCGCCCAACGCCCGCTGCGGCTGGGCTGTCCCTGCGCCGAACCCGTCCGCTCGTTCTGACACCAGTTCATGACCGTGATCACCTCGCTGTCGGCCGCCGAAATCCCCGTCCTGGGGACAAATTCACACGTGGGATTATGACGGCCAACGGGCGCAGCTTGCGCGGAAAATGCGAAAATTTCCGCGCCCCTGCGCCCAACCCCTCCGCAGACGGCCGGAACCGCCCATTCCCACCCCTGCCTTCCGTCAGTGTCATAATGACAGCCCGGCAGCACGAATCAAGCTGTTTTGCGCCCCTCCGACCCTCGACGGCCCACCCTCACGGCGCCTGAAATTCAACACATCCAACACATATCAAATAGGTTAGACTCATGAAACCCATTGGTATGTTGCTTGCCTACATTAAACTGCCTGCACCGATTTGCGCGGAACGCTGCGCAGCCACACTGGGCCGGTGCAATGCGGAAGGCAAAAGATTCAACCAAGGAGGTCAGCCGTGGGACACACCATCGGAATTGACTTGGGCACCACCAACTCGGTCGTGGCCATTTACGAAGGCAAGGAAGCCAAGGTGCTCATCAACCAGGACGGCATGCGCACCACGCCCTCGGTGGTCGGCTTCCTCGAAGACGGCACGCGGCTGATCGGCCGTCAAGCCAAGGCGCAGGCGGTCACCAACCCGACCCGCACGATTTACTCCATCAAGCGTTTCATGGGCCGCCGCCACAACGAAGTCGGCGTCGAAGAGCGCATGGTCCCCTACAAGGTCGTCGGCGACGCCGGCGAACTGGTCCAAGTGGCCATCGGCGAGAAAAAATACACGCCGCCCGAAATCTCCGCCATGATCCTGGCCTACCTCAAGCAGGCCGCCGAAGCCTACCTCGGCACCAAGGTCACCGAAGCGGTCATCACCGTCCCCGCCTACTTCAACGATGCCCAGCGCCAGGCCACCAAAGACGCCGGCACCATCGCCGGCCTCAATGTCCTGCGCATTCTGCCCGAACCCACCGCCGCCGCCCTGGCCTACGGCATCGAGAAAAAGAAAAACGAAAAAATCGCCGTCTTCGACCTCGGCGGCGGCACCTTCGACATCTCCATCCTCGACGTTTCCGAAGGCGTCTTCGAAGTGCTCGCCGTCAACGGCGATACCCACCTCGGCGGCGACAACTGGGACGAATGCCTGGTCAACTACTTCGCCGACGACTTCAAAGGCAAATACGCCATCGACCTGCGCAAGGACCTGAACGCCCTCCAGCGGCTGAAGGAAGCTGCCGAACAGGCCAAAAAAGACCTCTCCACCGCCGCCCAGACCAACGTCAACCTGCCCTACATCACCGTCGACCAGTCCGGGCCAAAGCACTTCACCATGACCCTGACGCAGGCCAAATTCGAACAGCTCACCGAAGGCCTCACCAACCGCTGCCGCGAACCGGTCATGAAAGCCCTCAAGGACGCCAACCTCGGCGTCGGCGACATTGACGAAGTCCTGCTCGTCGGCGGCTCGACCCGCACCCCCGCCGTCCAGCGGCTGGTCGAAAAAATCTTCAACAAGAAACCCAATATGTCGGTCAATCCCGACGAAGTCGTCGCCGTCGGCGCGGCCATCCAGGCCGGCGTCATGTCCGGCGATGTCTCCGACGTCGTCCTGCTCGACGTCACCCCGCTCACCCTCGGCGTCGAAACCAAGGGCGGCATCATCGCGCCGATCATCGAACGCAACACCACCATCCCGACCAAAAAGTCGCAGACCTTCTCCACCGCCGCCGACAACCAACCGGCCGTGGACATCAAAATCTTCCAGGGCGAACGCAAAATGTCCGACGCCGAAGGCAACCGCCTGCTGGGCAAGTTCACCCTCCAGGGCATTCCCGCCGCGCCCGCCGGCATGCCGCAGATCGAAGTCACCTTCGACATCGACGCCAACGGCATTCTGAACGTCAGCGCCAAGGACCTCGGCACCGGCAAGGAACAGAACATCACCGTCAAATCATCGAGCGGCCTGTCCAAGGACGAAGTCTCGCGGATGACCCGCGAAGCCGAATCCGCGGCCGCCGACGACGCCAAGCGCGTGGAACTGGTCGAAGCCCGCAACAAGGCCGAACACACCGCGCACCAACTCGAACATTCGCTCAAGGACATCGGGCCGAAGCTGAGCGACGAGGACAAGAAAAAGGTCGAAAACGCCATCGCCGATCTGAAGAAGGTCGTCACGAGCGAAGACAAAGCCGAAATCGAAAAGGCGATTGAAACCGCCCTCGAAGCCTCCCACAAAATGGCCGAGGAACTCTACAAACAGAAGGCCGCCTCCGGCCAGACCGCCGCCCCCGGTGCGAGCGGCCCGGGCGGCGCCCCCGGCAGTGAAGCCGGTCCGAACCCCGCCGCCGGTGAAGGTGTCGGCGCCGGTGCCGCCGCCGGCAAAAAAGGCGGCAACGACGAAAACATCGTCGACGCCGACTTCAAAGTCAAAGACTGACCGCACTCCTTCGCGTTCTACTTCGTGGTGCCGGCTGCCAGCCGGCTTGTACGGGCGGCTTCCAGCCGCCCTTTTTTTGCGCCCCGCACCATCCGCCCCGCAGGTAGGCTCGCCTCATTTGCCATTCGCCGTCGCAAACGTCGGCGTCTTGAACGAATACAACTTCCCCGGCAGTTTCACCAGCGCGAACAGGTTGCCGGCGGCCGGATCGAGCACCACCCGCGTGTACCCGCCCTTGGCCGGCCCCCGCCCGACGTAAGTCAGCGCGCCGGTCGCCGGATCGCGCGTGAACCAGCCGACGCAGTTCGAAGCCGGCCCCTTCACGCCCTCCCCCTGGCTCACGAAATACCCGCTCCGGCCGTCCGGCGCGAAGCACATTTCAAGCACCCCGGTGATGTCCCCCAGCTTTTGGTCGGGCTGCGAGGTCAGCACGCCGGTCTCCGAGTTGCACGCGAACACGGCGAACGCCGTCGCCAGCGGCACGTACAGAAATTTGCCGTCGGGCGACAGCGCCGGCTGGCTCCATTTGTTCGTCCCCGCGCCCTCGACCTTCTCCTTCGATTTCACCGTCGCCTTGCCGGTCTGCGGATCGATTGCGATCGCAAAAACCTCATTGCCCCCGCACGCATAAAACAGGTTCCCGTTCGGCGCCAGCATCCCGCCCTTGCCTGCGATCAAGTGCGCGCCCTCCAGCGCCGATTGCGTCAGTTCCGTCGGCTTGCCGGTCTTTGGATCCAGCGTGAACGTGGCAAACTTCGCGCTGCCCGCGACGTACAATTTCCCGCCGTCCGGCGAGACCGTGATCGAACTCACCCCGTCCACCGCCGCCGAAAGCTCCCCCTGCGACGCCAGCTTCCCGGTGGCGTGATCAAGCGTCAACCAGTACAGCTTCCCCTTGACCCCGACATACACCGCGCCGTCCTGATTGGGCAATTCTTTCGTGTCCAACAGAAACCAGTCCCACTGGTTGTACCCCAGCGAACAACTGGATGCGAACTTCAACGCCGCCGTCTGCCGGTCGCGATGAAAAACGCACAGCCAATTGTTGCGGCCGATCGTCACCACGTAGTCGCCGCAGGCACGCAGCTCGCAGACCCAATAGAAATCATCGCCCTTGGCGGGAAAATTCGGGTCGTCCGTCTTGGGCGTTTCTTTCTGCGTCACCGTCGTGACCGGCGTGGCCAGATCCTGCGCCGCCAGCGGCAATGCCGCGAATAGACAGACCCCGAACCAAACCGCGGCGATGCGTCGAGCGTTTCCCATGTTCGGAACTCCTCCCCCTTTTATTACTGCGCATCCCTTGAAGCGGCCTGCAGCCTCCGCCGCGGCACGCCAAAGTTGTATGCTCTAACAAGGCAAATCGAAAAACGTCACAGCCGAGCCGGTAGCGCGCGAGCGCGCCCGCGCGGATTCGTCCATCCGGTCGATCGCTGGAAATTCGCTTCGGGAACCCCCATTCGCGAGCCTTACTCTCGCGCCATCGATCCGCTGCACCAACCGTTCAGTAGCGCAAGCCACCCGCCGGCATCGCCCACCGCACCGGACATTAGACCGCCGCAGACAGTGAAAGTATTTTTTCATTTCCGCCGATTCGCCCGGCCATTCGTCTGCCGATTCGCCCGGCCCTTCGTCTGGCAATTCGCCCGGCCATTCGTCTGGCAATTCGCCCGGCGATTCGTCTGGCAATTCGCCCAGCGAATTTCCCGCCGTCAGTCTTCCTGGTGCGCCGGCTCGGGAGGCGTCTTGGCCGCCTCGGCCGCACGCTGCGCCTGAGGGTTGCCGGTCGCGTCCTGAATATGCACCCCGCCCGGGCCGACTTCCACCCGGTCGCCCTCCTTCGAACGGATGTACACGCCCTCCGGCCCCACGTGAACCTCGTCGCCGTCGGCGTGCACATGAAATCCGCCCATCCCCGCTCCCCCGCCGCTCATGCCACCCGCGCTCGCCGTCCCATCCCCCGCCCCGCCCGCATCGCCGCTCCGGATGTCCGGCGTCTCATTCGCCAACTGCGGAATCACGATCCCGAGAAAAATCGACACCACCGCCATCGCCCCGCCGGCGACAAACGCCATGATGATCAGTATCACCTGGCTCACCTGCCCCAGATGCGTCCCCAACGTCAGCGTGATGGCGGGCAGCCCGAGCATCACCGCCATCCCGCAAGCCAGCCCGCCCAGCCGCGAAAACTGCGCCCGCCGGAACATGCTCCCGAAAAAAATCGCCGTCACCGCCATCGCCCCGCCGATCACGCAGGCCACCGCGATCAACACCACCTGCACCCATTCGTTGAGCATGTTGCCGGCCGTCAGCAGAATCGCCGGCATGCCCAGAATCATCAGCATCCCGCACAGCAAACCCCAGAACGGCATCCGCCGCCGGCTGTAGGGCACCGCGCCGCCCGGCTGCATCCACATCCCGCGCCGCCGCCGGCCAAACCGCCCCGGCCCCCAGCCGCACGGAAACTCGCCCTGGCCAGCGCCGCCCGCCGGCTCGCCCCGCTGCGAATCCTGTCCCGTCGTCATCGCCCGTCTCCCTTCGAACCGTCCTGCCGTCCACCGTCCTTCAACCGCCGACGCAACGAGCGCAGCGCGTAGCGGCAGGCACTGGCCGCCGTGTGGCTGGAAATCCTGAGCGTCTCGCCAATCTCACGGAAACTCAGCCCCACGTAATACTTCATCCGGATCACCGCCACCTGCCGTTCCGGCAGATCGTCGATCGCCTGCTCCAGCGCCTCCGGCGGCAGTTCCATCAATTCCGCCATGCTCGGCGCCGGCGCTTCCGGCGCGGGCAGGTCCATTTCGTCCAGCGACGCATGCCGTCGCCGCCGCGCCCGGTACTGCAAGGCATTCAACCGCACTGCATGGAACAGGTAGTTGCGCAGCTCCCGCACCTCCCCCGCCGCCGCCCGCTGCCAGACCCGCAACAGCGAACTCTGCACGACCTCCTCCGCCTCGTCGGTTGCCCCGACGATCGACCGCGCCAAGGCCAGCAGATCGTTGCGGTTGAGCGCCACGCAGGCTTCAAACTCTTGCAACTGGATGGGCTCCCCCACGTTCGCGTGCAGCGGATCCAGGGCCGGCCGCTCCCGCTCCCCGGGACGTCCGGTCCCGGCGGCTTGCGCAGCCTTGCCAGACGATTCGGATGTTTCGGACATGGCCCCGCACTCGCGTCCTCATCCAATACGATACGTCCGCGGCGAAAGTTGTTTGAACAATTTTCCGCCATCGCTCCAGATTTTGCCCAGAGCCCGCACGCCCTTGGTGCACCCCCGCCGGTCGCCTTGCGCCCCCGTTTCACGGCTATAATGGTGCCTTCCTTTTTTCAACCGCCGGAGCGGCTTCAGCGAGGTCCCCGCATGTCCACCGCCGACCTGATGAACGACACGTTGCTCGAAGAGGTCCCGCGCAAAGACGGCCGCATCGTCCTCGGCCCCTGCTACCTCATCCGCAAGCTCGGCCAGGGCGCCATGGGCGCCGTCTACGAAGGCCACCACATCGCCCTCGACAGCCGCGTCGCCGTCAAAGTCCTGCCCGATTACCTCGCCGCCAAAGATCCCAAATTCATCGAACGGTTCTACCGCGAAGCCCGCACCGCCTTCAAAGTCCGCCACCCCGGCGTCGTCTCGGTGCTCGATGTCGGCCAGGACGAAACCTCCAAAGTCTACTACCTCGTCATGGAATACGTCGAAGGCGAATCGGCCGGCGACCTGCTCAAACGCCTCAAGAAAATCAACGAAGCCACCGCCCTCGACATCGCCATCGGCGTCGCCGATGCCCTCGAAGCCGCCCTCCAGGTCAAAGTCATCCATCGCGATATCAAGCCCGACAACATCATGATCGCCAAAGACGGCAAAGTGAAGCTCGCCGACATGGGCCTGGCCAAGCAGCAGTCCGCCGCCGACGAGGACGGCGCCGCCGCCGGCATGACCATGGCCAACGTCGCCATGGGCACACCCTACTACATGTCGCCCGAAGCCGCCCAGGACGCCAAAAACGTCGACCACCGCGCCGACATTTACTCCCTCGGCGTCTCCCTCTTCGAAATGGTCACCGGCGACGTGCCCTACCGCGACAAAACCACCTTCGCCATCATGATGAAACACGTCCAGGCCCCACTGCCCAATCCGAAGGAAACCAATCCGCAGCTGTCCGACGAACTCTGCCGCATCCTGAGCAAAATGCTGGAAAAACGCACCACCGCCCGCTACCAGACGCCGACTGAATTGCTCAAAGATCTCCGCGCGTTGCGCGCCCAATACCGCCCCGAAGCCGGCCTCCAATCCCTCTATGGCCCGCACGCCGGCGACGGTTCGGTCATCGTCGAAGATGGCTGCCAGACCCTCGCGATCAGCCACGCCGATCAGCAGCGCATCCTGACCGCCCGGTCCAATTCTTCCCTCGCGGCCAATGCCCAAACCACCGCCGGCCAGAAAGACACCCAGGCCGCCAATGTCGTCGCGCCGGTCCCGCCGCCGACCCCACGGGACAAGCCCGCCGCACAGGGCCAGCCGGTCACCTCGGCCAACGCCATGACCCCCGAAAAGCCCGCCCTCGCGTCCACCCAACCAAGCTCCAATGTTGGGATGATCGTGGGCCTGGTGCTGGCCGGACTGTTCCTGGTGCTCCTGCTGCTCGGCGCCGGCGTCTGGTACCTGATCCACAGCGCCGAATCCAAGCCCACCACGACCGCCGACGCCGGCGATCATCCTGCCACGCCCGACCACGTGAATGTCACCAATGCCAATTCGAACGGCGGCGCCGATTCGCCCACCCCGCCGACCACCACCCCGACCACCACGCCGAACATAACGCCGCTGCCGGTGAACACCGGCGCCCCCGCCGCCGACCCGGCCATTGAAACCCGCAAGCTCGCCCGCCAGAACGCCCTCCTCGCCGACGTCCGCAACGCCCTCGACCACTGGGACCTCGACACCGCCAAAGAACGGCTCGACGCTGCCGACCGCATCGCCCTGACCGCTCCCAATCCCGACCTGAAGGCCGTGCATGACCGCTACGCCGCCGCCGACGCCAGCGCGCAGACCGCCAAAAACCAGCTCGCCCTGGCCGAGCGCAACTACACCGACAAAAACTACACCGCCGCCTATTCCAACAGCAAAGCCGCGCTCGCCGGCCTGCCCGTGCTCTTCGACGCCGAAGCCGTCATGGGCCTCAGCGCCAAGCAGCAAGGCCGCACCCCCGAAGCCGAATTCCAACTGAACGACTATCTGAAGAAGGCCGTCCCCGAAGCCAACTACAGCTACGTCGCCGATGCCCGCGCGGCGCTGGCCGACATTGCCGCCGCCGCCGACCGCGCTGGCGTGGCCAAGCAAAAAGCCGACGCGCTGGCCTTCATCGATCAGCTCGCCAAGCAGGATAAATTTTCGGCCGCCCAGGAAGCCCTCGCGCAGCAGTCCAAGCTCTTCCCCCCCATGGAACTCCAGGCCCACAAGGCCGACATCGAATCCCAGCGATCGGCCCGCGAAAAAACCGTCGCCGCCGACATTCGCGCGCAGATCGGCCGCCAGGAATTCCCCGCCGCGGAAGCCGCCATCCAGGCCAACGCCGGCGTTTTCCTGCCGGCCGAAAGCGCCGGCCTGGCCAAGGAACTCGCCGACGCCCGCACCGCCCAGCAGGAACGCCTCGCCGCCGCCAACGCCGCCAAACAGCGCGGCGCAAATCTCGCCCGCCTGCGCCAACAGGTGGAAGGCCGCATCCAGGGCAAGGACTATTCCGGCGCCCGCTCCGCGCTGGCCGCCTTCTCACAGGCCGGCGCGCCGGAAGGCGAAGTCGCCGCATTCACCCAACGCGTCGAAGCGCTCAAACCCCACGCCGCCTCCTTCACCTGCAAAACCATCGGCATGGAAATGCTCTACATCCCGCCCGCCACCTTCGAGATGGGAACCAACGGCGGCGACCGCGATGAAGGCCCGCCCAAAAAAGTCACCCTCACCCACGGCTTCTACATGGCCAAAACCGAACTCACCTACGCCATGTACAAGCAGTTCCTCGACGACAACCCCGATCACCAGCGGCCCTCCGAGGAAAAACGGCGGATCCTCAAACCCGACGGCCCGATCGTCGGCATCTCTTTCAACGACGCCGTCGATTTCTGCGCCTGGCTGAGTCAAAAAGAAGGCCGCACCTATACGCTGCCGACCGAAGCCCAATGGGAATACGCCGCGCGCGGCACCGACGGCCGGCGCTTCCCCTGGGGCAGCAAGCTCCCCCGCGACCAGGCGGAGATCGCCGAATACCTGAAATGCCAGGGCGCCAAACCGCACGGCCTTCAGCCGGTCGGCTCCTACCCCAAGGGCGCCTCCCCCTTCGGCATTCTTGACATGGCCGGCAACGCTGCCGAATGGTGCCGTGACGCCTACGCCTCGAACCTCTACACTTCGCCCGATATTCCTTCCACCGATCCGCTCGTGGTCGGCATTAAAGGGCAGAACGGCGTCAACGACAAAGCCCGCGTCGTCCGCGGCGGCGACTTCACCGCCGACCTGCGCGACTGCCGCACCACCAAGCGCGACTTCCAAACCACCGAAGACAACGAAGGCAACATCACCATCCGCCTCGTCACCAAAGCCGACGACTAGCCGGCACCGGAATTCCCGCCCGTTCTTCCTCCACCTGGGAGCGCCGGTCATCAGACCCGTTTCTTCGTCTGACCCGCTCCTTCGGCTCCGGGGAAATGTCTTCTGCTTCCCACCAAACGCCTCCAGCACCGTGGCATCCCGCCATGCCCAATGCAAAAAAATAGGCCCGAGCGAAGCTCGCGCCTATTTCACTCTTCCGCACCCACCGTTCAGCGCAGAAATTGACTTGCCGCCCACCAGCGTCCCTGGTGGGCAGCCGTCAGCCTCCGCCCGCGAAGCCTACTTCGCCGCGAACGGATTTTCGTCGGCGCTGCCGCCGTAGATCGCCGGCACCTTCGCGCCGGTCAGGCGCAAATACACCGTCAACTGCGCGCGATGGTGAATCGTGTGACTGGTCATCCAGCCCAAGTACTGAAAGGCCGGCATTGCCGGCATCGACGGATGAAACTGGATCGGCTTGACCAGTTGCTCCGGCGTGAGCTTCATCAGGCGCGCGACCGCACCTTCCTGCCACTGCACGTACTGGTCGGCCAGCTTCTTCGGATCGGCCGGGTGTTCGCCCAGCTTTTTCATCGAAGCCTGGTAGTCGAACTTGCCGTCGCACAGCCCGTCGACGAACATCGCTTCGCTGTTGAAAATGTGGCGCGCCAACTGGCCCATCGGCGTGCTCTTTTCGTGCGGCTTGAATTCGGTCTTGTCGGCCGGAATCCGGCGGATGACCTCAGCCGTGTTCTTGGCTTCCATGGCCCAGTGCCCTTTCACGACCATGTCGCGAAAGGCCACGGCGGTGGTGGGATTGATGGCGGCTTCTTGCATGGACAGACTCCTTCCAATGAATGTTTCGAACCCAAAATCACACGTGCAGCCGGATGACCCGCCAGGCGGGGAAATAATTCCCGGCCTGAGGGTGAAATCATTCTGCCGGGCGAAGCAGCAATGCACAAGTGAAGTTTTGGTTAGAAATGCGTTCCGTCCCTCCCGCTTCGCCGGGACCGCGGGCGGGCACGCCCGATTTTCATCCAACCCTCCCCCGACCCCCATTCCCGTCCCCGCCCCGTTCCGTAGCCCCAGCCAGTTTTTAGTCGCTGCACACGTGCACAATATATGCGCATAATATTCGCATATGGGTTTGTTTCGTGGAAAGCCTCCCCACTTCCTTTTCTGCTCCGTCCCCGAGGCCCAAGGTCCCTTGCGCATAATATTCGCATATGGGTTTGTTTCGCACAAAGCCTCCCCCTTCCTTTTCTGCTCCGTCCCCAAAGCCCAAAGCCTAAAGCCTAAAGCCCAACTCCCCTTGCGCATATTATTCGCATATGGGTTCGTTTCGCATACGAGCTCCTTCCCGCCCGTTCCGCGCCCCTCCTAATACGCACCAGGTGCGATCTGTCCTTCTAATGCCCCCCGCCAAACCGCCCAAACACCCGGGCATTCCGCGGAGTACAATATAGGGTGAGGCGCTCCGCTGCTGGCTTCATACGAGGGCCGAACCATGAAAATTGCACGGCTGAGTAGTTTGGTGGTCTTGGCGATCCTGGGCCTGATGAGCTGCCTGCGCGCCGACCTTCTGTACATGAAGGACGGCCGCCAGATCGAAGGCAAGGTGATCAGCGAAACCACCGCCGGCTACGTGGTCGAAATCGACAGCGGCACGCATTCGATCCGCGTCTTCTACGCCCGCGCCGACGTCGATCACATCGCCAAACAGGCCGAAACCTCCAACGATCGCCTCATGCTCGAATACAACCACCGGCTCGTCGACGCGGCCCAAAAGGGCGCCGAAGGCTACCGCGACCTGGCGCACTGGTGCGAACAGTCCGACGCCCTGACCGACCAGCGCAAAGCCGCCTGGCGCGCCGTCATCGGCCTGAAGCCCGACGATGTCGAAGCCCACGCCGCGCTCGGCCTGGTCAAAGCCCCGGACGGCAGTTGGGAGAGCATGGACCAGAAAATGGCGCAGGACGGCTTCGTCCGCCAGGGCAACACCTGGGTTCCGGCCGCCGCCGCCAATGGCAACGCCAACGCAGCAGCCAACGCCGCGCCTCAACTGGGCCTGCCCGCCCCCGCCACCCCCGCCACGCCCCTGCCGACCCCGACGCCGGGCGACAATTCGCTGCTCGACCGCTCCGGATTCAATGCGATGTACGGCGGCACGGTCGGCTACACGGCCGAAGTCACCGGACCGGGCGTCGAAGGCGGCACGATTTTCTACGGCCGCACCGGCTACCCCTACCTGTCGCTGGTCGATGCGGCCGGACTCGGCATTTACGTGCCGATGTACAGCTACCCGGGGAGTTACTTCCTGGTGCTCCCGCCGGTGAACTACACCGGGTTGAACTACTGGAGCACACACACGCCGCCGCCCGCCACCGGCCTGACCGGGCCGCTTTATCCCCCTGCCTCCGCCGCCTTCCCACCCCGCGACCGCAGCAACCTGCTGGTGGAAAACGCGCAGGGCAAAGTCCTGTACCAGGGCGCCAACTACACCTCCACCAATGCCATGGGATACGACTCGAAAGGGATCCAGGTGAGCCCGGCCAAGCGCGTCGTGGTGGTCGGACCGCCGGCCTACGTGAACGCGATGGGCTACGGCTCCAACGGCGTGGTGGTCGCGCCGTTCTATTCGCACGGCGCGAGCACGAGCTCTACCGGGCGGCGGGAACACGATGTCGATCAGTACGGCCGTTCGCGCTGAACCGCCCATAGCTTCGGCGCGACGCCCTATCTATGAGCCCAGGGGTTCCGGAAAAAGAGTAAATCCAAGAGGCCGGGCTGGAGCCCGGCGCTCCCAGGGAAAGACGGCCGCTACTGCGCGGCCAGCAGTGCTTCGAGTTTGTCGAAGGAGCCGGAGAAGCCCTGCGTCATGCCGGCGCGCGCCTGACCGAAGGCGACGATTTCGTCCGGCGGCGTGCCGGTGTGCGGCGTCCAGGTCACCGTCAGTCGCGTGCGGTCCGGCGCTTCGGCGGCGAAATCGATCTCCGTTCGCATCGTGGATGGGAATTGCGGCATCATCGGGTGGCGGGCAAGGTTGCCCTTTTCGTCGACGAACGACTGGAGGTGGACGATGCGGTCGGGCGGGCGGATTTCGAGGTATTCCGCGCGGCCGTACATCGTCATGCCGTGACCGGACATGCGGTAGAAGCTCTTGCCGCCTTCGCGGATGTCGGCTTCGATGTATTCCATCGTGAACCCGGCCGGCGGCAGCCACCGCGCGATGTGTTTGGGATCGACGTACATGTCGAACAGCGTTGCGATCGGCGCGTCGAGGCTGCGGTTGATGACGAACTTGACCTGCTGCGCCTCGTGTTCGGCGAGGTACTCCGCCAGGCGGTCCCAGGTGGAATTGCCGTTGTGCTTCTTGATGATTTCGCGGGTGTTCTCGGCGGCTTCGAGGGTTTCGAGCGCCATGGTCATTTCCATTTTCGTTTTGCCGCGTACCTCCGAAAACAGCACCGTCACGCGAAACATCGGCTTGGCGCCTTCCCCGCTGGCGCCGTGATCGTAGACCAGCTTTTTGTGTTTGACGACCTCATGGTAGGTGGTGAAGTTCGGGTAGTCCGTGCCGTCGGGGCCGTGCATGGTGTACTTCCAGGTGCCGCCCGGCTTCAGATCCTTCGAAATCGTCGTGATGCTGAACCCGCGCGGACCCCACCACTGCGCGACTTGCTGGGGATCGGTCCAGGCGTCCCAGACGGCCTGCACCGGCGCGTCGTAGACGCGGATAATGTGGATTTCCTTCGACTTACTTGACGCGACCATGGGTTTTCCCTTTCTTTTTGGCACCCCCCGGATGGATCGTTTTCAGATAGGCATCCAGCCGATCGAAACTCTCCTCCCAGAACTTCCGATATTGCTCGACCCAGTCCGAAACCTCGCGCAGGCCGCTGCCATTGAGCTCGCAGGGACGCCACTGGGCCGAACGAGTCTTGGTGATCAGCCCGGCTTTCTCCAGCACCTGGAGGTGCTTGGTGATGGCCGGCAAACTCATGGCCTTCAAAAACGGTTGCGCCAGGTCGGTGACGCCGGCCGGGCCCTGGCTGAGCCGCGCCAGCATCGCCCGGCGGGTCGGGTCGGCCAACGCAAGGAAGGTTTGGCTGAGCCGGTCGCGCACCCTGCATTCCTCCTTCATACTTCACCGAATAGTTAATTTACCTTTCAGTAAATTACAACCGGTTCCCCGAAAATCCAATCGAAACTTTAACATTTTTTCCCGCGCCCCCTCCCCAAACCGTGATGTGCACCCCGCGTGCCGTTCCGGCTCGCGCTCCGCGCCCGCCGCCATTTTTCTTCCGCCGCTTGCGCGGACAATGGCAGCGCCGCGTCGGTTCAGCCGGACGCCGGCGCCAGGAGACGCCCCATGCCGAAAGTCACCACCTGCCTTTGGTGCGACGCCCGCGCCGAAGAGGCCGCCAAGTTCTACGTCTCGCTTTTCAAGGACGGCCGGATCAAGGCGGTCAGTCACCACGGCGAAAGCACCTCCAATCCTTCCGGCCAGCCCGCCGGCGCGGTGCTCACGGTGGTCTTTGAAA
>JBOHNC010000388.1:0-5519 GCA_050730415.1 Planctomycetota bacterium | reverse complement strand
GGCCGCGGCCGAGTCGCTCGGGGCGCTGGTGTCGACCGGGGGCAGGGAGCGGCGGTAGTCGCCGCCGTCGACGATGGCCGAGGGCGCGGTGGGGCGGATGTAGCCGGAGTCGGCAAACGGCAGCGGCTGAGAATCCATTTTCGGGCGGTTGTAGCCGTCGGGGCGAGGCTGGGTGTGCTGCAGGTCATCGACGGGCGGCAGGGGGTCGCCAGGCGCGCGCTCGTAGCGCATTTCGATGAAGGCGTCGGGATCTTCGGGAAGCAGCGGGGTGGCGGGGGGCAGCGGGGTGGCGTTTGGCGTGGCGGACGCGTCACGCTCCTCCACCGGCGCCTGGTCCTCAAATCCGAACCGGCCGGTGCGGCGGTGATTGAAGATGCGCGCCTTGCGGGAAGGTGTGCTGGCGTTGGAGCCGGGTTTGGGATGGAGTTCAGCCATGGCGGATTCTGCCGTCACGCGATGCGAATGCACGGGGCGATCCAACAGCTTGCATCGTACAAGAATCAGGGTCGGAAACAAGAACAAAAGGGCTTCAAATCGGACAAGCAGGTGCGCATGTGCACCAGGTGCAGGCCGGAGCGGGGTTCGAATTTTTCTATTTTCGGGCCGGCGGGGGTCCTGCGCGAGTCCGGGCGGGAGGTGATCCAGCAACCCGCAAGTTTGGGGCGGCGGGGCCTGCGGCCCCTCGCTTTTGGTTGGCAAGCGCGCGCGCCGGCGGGTGGGCCCGAGCTGTGTAAGGCTCGGCCCCCCCGCGAAAGGCACGGCGCGCGCGGGTGGTGTCTAAGCAGGCCGCCGCTTACGCGGAAGACAACCACAATCAACCTACAAGAAATTGGGAGAGAACTAAAAGCCCCTGGGTGCGCGGCGGGGGGGGTCGCGCAGGCCGGCGGCGCCGATTGTGTTCTGGCTGGATGCCAACATAATCAACCCTGGCGGCTCGGGATTGAACTTGGCGATGCGAGTGCGGTGGAACCGTTCTGCCGTCCCTCCGGGACTGGGAATTCGGATTTATTTCTCGCTCCCGCCCCAGCGCTGAAGTGCTGGGCTATGACTCTTGCGTCCCGCAGCGCGGGACTCCAAAAGCCGGAGAGCCAGTACAATCCTGACGCGCCACCAGCAGCCCGTTGAATAATCCGGTCGGGCTGCCTGGTGCCGTGCGCAGCCTGGCTGGATGGGCCGCGGGTCGTTGGCCAGCGCTCCCTGTTTTGGGCTCGGCAGGAACTTCAGGAAATTCGTGCGATGAGCAAATCCCGCGGCCGCGGTGGTCGGCCCCGCGCGCCGGCAAAGCCCGTGCAAGGCCGCTCGGCGACCGATCTGGCCGCCGCGCGCATTGACGCGGCGTTGCGGCAACTGGCCAACGGCGGCATGGTCGTGGTCACCGACGACGAACGGCGGGAAAACGAGGGCGACATTGTGCTCGCCGCGGAAACCTGCACCGCCGAGGCGATCAATTTCATCCGCAAGCACGCCGGCGGGCTGATCTGCATGCCGATGAGCCGCGCGAAGTGCGAAGCGCTGGCGCTGCCGCCGATGGCGCTGGAAAATACCTCGCCGCACAAAACGCCATTCACCGTTTCGGTCGAAGCCGCGCAGGGCGTCACCACCGGCATTTCGGCCTACGACCGCGCGCACACCATCCGCACCGCGGCGCAGCCGGACTGCAAACCGGAAGACCTTGTGCGTCCCGGCCACATTTTCCCCTTGCAGGCGCGCGACGGCGGGGTGCTGGTGCGGGCCGGCCACACCGAGGCGGTGGTCGATCTGATGCGGCTGAGCGGCTTCCAGCCGGTCGGTGTGCTGTGCGAGATCATGGCCGAAGACGGCACCATGGCGCGGCGCCCGGAACTGGAACGGTTCGCGCGCCGGCACGGCATGCCGATGGTCACGATCGCCGACCTGATCTACTATCGCCGCAGCCGGGAAAAACTGGTCGAGCCGGTCGGGGCGTGCGAACTGCCCACCCGCTTCGGCAACTGCAAACTGTACGCCTACCGTTCCATCATCGACCGGCGCGAACACATCGCGCTGGTGTACGGCGACATCGCACCGGGGACGATCCACGCCGAGCCGGTGCTGGTGCGGGTGCATTCGGAGTGCCTGACGGGCGACGCGCTGGGCTCGCTGCGCTGCGACTGCGGGGTGCAACTGGCGCAGGCGCAGAACCAGATCGCCGCCGCCGGCCGGGGGGTGATCCTGTACATGCGGCAGGAAGGCCGGGGCATCGGGCTGCTGAACAAAATCAAAGCCTACGCCTTGCAGGACCAGGGGCACGACACGGTGGAAGCCAATCATTTGCTGGGCTTCAAAATGGACCTGCGCGAATACGGCACCGGCGCGCAGATTCTGCATGACCTGGGCCTGCGCAAGCTGCGGCTGCTGACGAACAACCCGGCCAAGCTGATCGGGCTGTACGGCTTCGGGCTGGAGGTCGTCGAGCGGGTGCCGATCGAAATCCCGCCCAACGCCAGCAACGCGCACTACCTCCAGACCAAAAAAGACAAGATGGGGCATCTGCTGAGCAACCTGAAGGAACCGGCGGTGCTCAAGGATATATTGCAGGCGCAGCCCGACACCGCAGGCGCGGAGGCAGAGGCAGCATCCAACCTTCCCCCGCAACGAAGGAGCACTTCGCATGGCCGGTCGCTCAAAGGCCCCTCGCCGCGCGTCGCGCGGGCAGGCAAAACCCCCGCGCAGCAGCGCAGCACGACGGCGCACCCGCGCCACGCCACGGCGCGGCGGCGCAGCAACTCCAAAACCCGGCGCTGAAACGCCGGCGCGGCCGTGGACGGTGGTGATGGCCGGCTGCGGCGGGCGCAGTCATTCGCATTTTGAAACGCTGGCCGCGCATCCCGGCGACTGGCAGGTGATCGGGCTGGCCGACCCCAGCGCCGAGAACCGCGCCAAGGTCAACGCCCGGTTTCCGGCCTTCGCCGCGGCGGGCCCCGTCGGTGAGTTCGACGGGCTGTCCGCGGCGCTGGCCGCGCAACGCCCCGATGTCGTGTTCGTGTGCGCGGCGAGCAGCCTGCACTATCCGCTGTGCCAGGAAGCCATCGCCTCCGGCTGCGATGTCATCTGCGAGAAGCCGCTGACTTTCAGCGTCGCCGAAGCCGGCGATCTTGCCAAGCGAGCCGGCCGCGCCGGCCGCCGCATCTTCGTCACGCAGAACTACCGCTTCTACCCGGCGGTCGAAGCGCTGAGCGCGGCGGTGCAGGGCGGGCGGCTCGGGCGGGTCGGCGCGTTCTCGATCCAGTTTCACCGCCGGCGCGATCCGATTGCGGCCTACTCGCTGGAGGAACCGGCGCCGCTATTGTGGATCCAGACCATCCACCACCTTGACACGCTGCGGGCGGTTTTCGGCGAAGTCGATTCGCTGGCGGCCACGCTGACCAACCCGGCGTGGAGCCCGTACCAACACGAAACCGTGGCGCGGGTGACGTTCCGGATGCAATCCGGCGTGGTCGGCTCGTACGAGGGCAGCTACCGCGCCTTCGGGCGGCAGACGCCCTACGACGGCGAGTGGCGGGTCGAATGCGAGCGGGGCGATCTGCTGCTGTACCGCGGCTTCCCGGGGCTGGTGGAGGAAAAGCTGCCGGACGAAGCGACTCGGCGCCACGCGACCGAGGTCACGCCGCTGGCGATCGCGCCCGGCGACGCGCAGGTGAAGATGATCGGCGCGATTGCCGCCGCGTTGCGCTCGGGCGCGCCGTTCGCCACCGAAGTCGCCGACAATCTGAAGACGCTGAAGCTGGTCGATGCGATTTTGCAAAGCGCGCGGAAGCGCAGCGTGGTGAAGCTCTGATTGCGAGCCGGCGCGGCTTGGCCCGGGCCGACCAAAATACGATCTATCGTCGAATGGTCTTGACCGTTTTACGACGGATCGTAAAATGGTCAGGCATGAAAACGACCCCGCGCCTGTACGACACCTTCCTGGCCGACCATTTTGCGCGCCACCGGCAGATGGCTTTCGTCGGCGGCCCGCGCCAGGTGGGCAAGACCACCACCTGCCGTGTCCGCGCCGACCGCGCGGTCAACTGGGACGACCTCGACGACCGCCGCCGGATCCTGGCCGGGCCGCGCGCGCTGGTCGAAACCCTGGAACTCAATCGCCTGACCGCGCGCCGGCCGGTTCTGCTGCTGGACGAGCTGCACAAATTCCCACGCTGGAAAAACTTCCTGAAGGGGTTTTTCGACAGCTATTCCGACCGCGCCGGCATCATCGTCACCGGCAGCAGCCGGCTCGATCTGTTCCGGCGCGGCGGTGACAGCCTGATGGGACGCTACCTGCCCTACCGGATGCATCCGCTGTCGGTGGCCGAACTGGCCGATCGCTCCCTGCCCGATCCCAAACGGATCGTGCGGCGGCCCAAGCCGATCCCGGCCGCCGCCTTCGCCGCGCTATGGACGCATGGCGGATTCCCCGAGCCTTTCCTGAAGCGCGACGCCCGTTTCAGCCGGCGCTGGCAGCAGTTGCGGCTGGAGCAGCTTGTGCGCGAAGACCTGCGCGACCTGACGCAGATTCAGCAGTTCGACCAGTTGGAAACGCTGGCGCACATCCTGGCCCATCGTTCGGCCCACCAACTGATCTACGGCAGCCTGGCCGGCGAAGTGCTCGTGGCCGTCGACACCGTGCGGCGCTGGATCGGGACGCTGCGCGATCTGCATCTGGGCTTTCTCGTGCGCCCGTGGTTCAAAAATGTGAGCCGCTCGCTGCGCAAGGAACCCAAATGGTTCCTGCGGGACTGGGCCGGCATCGCGGATCCCGGCGACCGGGCCGAGACCTTCGTCGGCTGCCACCTGCTCAAGGCGGTGGAGGGCTGGACCGATTTGGGGCTGGGCCGGTTCGAACTGGGCTACCTGCGCGACAAGGAAAAGCGGGAGGTCGATTTCGTGGTGGTGCGCGACGGGCGGCCGTGGTTCCTGTGCGAGGTCAAGCTGCGCGAGGACCGGCTGGGTGGTGGGCTGGAGCATTTCCAGCGCCAACTGAAGGCGCCGTTTTCGTTTCAGGTGGTTTTGGAGGCGCCCTACGTGGCGCGCGACTGCTTCGCCGCGCCCGGCCGGCCCTGGGTGGTCCCGGCCAAAACGCTGCTGTCGCAATTGCTGTGATGCGGCCGGCCGGGGCCACGCCGGCTTGGCTTTGCGTGGCCCAACTTGAGTGAGCCCGACCAAAATACGATGCATCGTAGAATGGTCGTGACCGTTTTACGACAGGCCGTCGAATGGTCGGGCTGTGCCGGCACGACAACGCCAATTCGCGGTTGAAACGAAAGGAACGGGATAAGGACCGCGGCTTCGCCGCGGATTTTTTTGCACGGGACGGCGTCCCCAATGGCACAAAGATAAGGATTACATTTTTATAAGAGACTGCCAGAAAATGACTTCCAGTGTTTAGCCCTGTTCCGGCGACCGGGGCGAAATTGAGGGTCTCTAAATCCGCAATTTCCCGTCATAGGGCACCTTCGTTCAAGTGCTAACTCAGGTTCCGAGTCAAGAAAATCCCCAAAATTCGACCGCTCTGGAAACCG
>JBOHNC010000387.1:0-3441 GCA_050730415.1 Planctomycetota bacterium | reverse complement strand
GGCGATGAAAGCGGTGCATGATTCGGCGACGGGTGCGGTTCCGCGCGATGAAACGACGGCGAGCCTTTAAAGTGGCACGGGCTGACCAGCCCGTGTCCAAGCCCCTGTTCAACAGGTCCGAGCGTTTCCGCTGGAAAGCGCGTTTCGCGCTCTCTTCGCTGAAAGCGCCGCCCGCCCGGTCGGCTTCTTCGCGCCAACGGCGCGAGGTATCAAAGCCAGGGGTTGCCGGAGGTCTTCCGCAGGCTACCCCTGGAAGCGGTCGCATCGACCGTCCGCGCGATCCGAGGCGATGCCACGCTTCCCACGTATTCCCGCGCGGAACAACGTAAGCGATGGATCGAAACGAATTCCTCTCGTTGAACGCCGGGTGCGGTTCCGCGCGATGGAACGCTGGTGAGGTCATGCTCGCCTCGGGTCGCGCGGAAGAGGGTTGGGTTCTGCGGTCCTACCAGGGTAGGCCTGCGGGCAACCCTTCGCTTTCCCATCTTGCGCCGATGGCGCAAAGACCCAATTCACCTTCTTTGGCGCCAAGAAACGGACACCGGAAACGATGGGGGAAGGTTCAGGTATAGCGGCACTACAGGATTTCCGGGAAACTATCTGAGAATCTTATTACGCCTGCCCCAAGCCGCTTCGCAGCGCCTTCACAAACGGCGGCAGGTCTTCGGGAAGGTGGAGCAGCTCCGCACCCGAGCAGAAATCTTCCAGCCGTGTGCGGAAGTAATCGTAGGCCTTGCTCAGGCGCTCCACCGCCGCGCTCTCTTCTGTCGGCGTCGCTTCCCCGGTGAAGCCACGGCTCAACCGCGCCAGTTCTTCCAGCGCCGCCGGCACTTCCTCGGCCGACAGCCCGGTCTCCACCGCTGCGCGCAGGCTCCCGATGAACCGTTCGAAAGTTGCCTTCTGCAGGTCGATGGCGAACAGGTCCGGCCCGCGCGGCGATGCGCCCTCCGCGGCGGCGGCGATCTGCGACGACCGAACCTGCTTTTCCGCGATGACCCACTCCAGGTAGCCGATGAACCGCTGCACGTACTTCGCGGTGAATTCGCTGTAGCAGCGGTCCATGCGCAGGAGCCCGTCGATTTCCATCATGAAATCGGTGACGGAAATCTCGCGCCGGTCGATTTTCTGGAACAGCGTGAACAGGATCGCCGCTTCGTCCGGCCGCAGCGCGGGCGGTTCGTATTTGTGATCGGCCACCGCCTTGGCGTGCCAGGCGGCGAAGTTCACGCGCCGGTTGGCGGCCAGGTCCGCGCTGACGATTTTCAAAAAGGGATCGGCCTGAAGATGGCCGACGAAGGCCTTCATGCTGGCGAGAAAGGCCGCGTCGGAGGCCTTGCCCATTTCGCTCACCAGCCGGTTGGCCATCCGCATCGCGTTTTCGATTTTCTCATCGTTCGGTCGGTCGGCAGACATGCGCAAGTCCTCAGGGAGTTTCAGGCGTTCTTCGATGCCGTCCATTGTACGCCGGTCTGGCCTGGCGTTGCATCGCGCCCGGCTTCAGTGCCCCTTCGCGGCGGTTTCGGCGATGAAATGCGCCAAGGGCAGGATCATGGACATCAGCACCAATCCGGTCTGGAGCAGCAGCCAGCCGGGAATCACGCAGGAAGCAATCAGCCGGGCGCGTTCGGAGTTCCAAAACTTCAGTACCATGCCCCAGACAAACAGCGGCGCGATCCAAAGCGTCGCAAAGGTCATCCAGAAGGTAAAGGTCATGCCGACGAAATGCAGCGGCGCCGGCACCGCGAACCCGTGCTGCTGAAACGCGCGCAGCACCGCCAGCCAATCCGGCGACAGCAAAATCAACCGCGCCGCCCACATCGCCAGCGAGTACACCGTTCCGAACACGGCAAAGAGCGTCCAGCCCGCGGTTCGATTCATGTTGCCTCCCCGGTGATCCAGCAAACTTACTTCATGTGTGACAAGGCGTATTGCAATTTAAAAAAGCCCATATACGCAAATACTGCACAGGCCGCGGGTAGCACCACAATCAACAGCAAAAAGAACGTACTGACCTTGAGCCGCCCGCGATCGGTCGGCAGAAACCGAATTAGCAATCCCCACGCCAGCGGCAGGCCCACCATCACTCCAAAATACGGCAGCGTTTGAAATAGGAACAAGGCCGCAATCGTAGGCAGCGGCAAGGTGATTTGAAGTGACGGGTAGGTGGCCAGGAGTGTCTCCCGGTTCCAACCGGCGAGCCACCACACCAACAGCCACGCCGACGTCGCCCAGCGAAACAGATACCAAGCCGCCGATGAGCTCAACCCCGGCTTTGGCGTTTCCGGCACCGCCAGGATGGCATCCGCAGGCATCTGCGGGCGACTCGCGTCTACCGCCGACCACTCCTTTTCCTCGCTCACGTTCGTCTCCTACGCAACCGGTGGCATACCCGAAAAACCCCCGCACTCAGCCGCCATTTCGCAGAACCGTTTGCAACTTGCAGTAAGGCAGGAGCAGCGACAACAGAACGCCCGCGGTCAGGCAAAAAAGCAGGGCGGCGAAGAATATGCACGCACCCAGCCGTTTTGTGTCGGAGCGGCCTTGGCGGATCACCATCGCCCATCCAACCAGCGGTCCCAGCCAAATGCAACCGAACACGATCAGGTTGTGCATGGCAAAGAGCGCCACGGGTGTGAGTAGCGGTAGCGTAGATGGATAGCCTGCCAGTTTCGTCGCGTAATCGCCGACCGCGGTCAAACGCACCACCAGCATTGCGATCAAATACCCCGCGCTGAACCAGCGCCATAGCCGCCACGCCGCCGGCTTACTCAGCGATGGTTTCAGTTTTTCAGTGGCGTCCGCCTCGGGTTCCGATTTTGGCTCAGCCATTTAACCCGCCCCCTGCTGTCCTGAGGCAGATTATATCCGTGGAGTCTATATCCTCGCACCCATCGCCGCCTGCACCGCAGCCACCGCCGCATCCAGCTTCACTCGCGCGGACTCTTTTTCGCTGCGGCGTTTCAGTTCCACTTCGCCGTCCTTCAATCCCTTCGGCCCGATGGTGATTCGGAGCGGGATGCCGATCAAATCCGCGTCCATGAACTTCGGCCCCGCGCGCAGCGGCCGGTCGTCGTACAGCGCCTCGATGCCCGCCGC
This sequence comes from Planctomycetota bacterium, assembly GCA_050730415.1. Taxonomy (GTDB): domain Bacteria; phylum Planctomycetota; class SZUA-567; order H5-PLA8; family JBOHNC01; genus JBOHNC01. The sequence continues at coordinate 345 of JBOHNC010000387.1, read as the reverse complement.
ATTCAGCGCCGCGTAAATTTCGTCGCTGGCCTTCACCGTCGCTTCGTCGGCCATGTTAAGCGGGCATAGCAGCACGTCGTAGGGCGCAATCGCCTGCGGCCAGACGATCCCGTTTTCGTCGTTGCCGCCTTCCTGTTCGATCGCCGCCGCCATGATCCGGTTCACGCCGATCCCGTAGCAGCCCATCAGCACCGTGTGTTTGTTGTTCTGCTCGTCGAGATAGGTCATGTCCAGCGCGCCGGGCTTGGTGTATTTGTCCCCCAGCCGGAATACATGTCCGACTTCGATGCCCTTTTTGAATTCGAGCGGCTGCCCCGACTTCACATCCACGTCGCCGGGCACGGC
>JBOHNC010000386.1:0-5236 GCA_050730415.1 Planctomycetota bacterium | reverse complement strand
GGGCGCAGGTGCATCCGGTGGAACTGCCGGAGCCGCCGCCAGCCGCGCGGCCGGCGCCCGCCACACCGCCGGTGCATCGACCTGCGCCGCCACCCAAGCCGAGCGCAGACCTTATCGCTCGCGTGCGACCCACGGCGCTCCCCCCGCCGCCGCTGCAGCCGACCACGCTGCATGCCGCGCCGGCGGCGGCGCCGATCGACCCGCTGCTGCAAGGGCTGACCCTCAGTCCGGGTTTCGGCGCCGGGCCGGCGCTGGCGGTCACGCCGGGAGCGTCGGCGCTCGGTGCGCCGAGCCCAGGCGGCACGCCGTCCCTGCTTTCGCAGGCCCGCACGCTGGATGCGCTGGCCGCGCTGTATGACGCCGACGCGCCCCGTCGTCCGCCGATCGAAGCCAACCGCCGTCCGCGCTGGCTGAACCGGGTCGAGCCGGAATATCCCGCCGACGCGATGCGCAGCGGCCACGAAGGCACCGTCACCTTGCGCCTGCGCGTGGATGTGAACGGCCGCGTGGTCGAAGCCGAAGTCCTCGACGCGCTCTCCGGTTTCGGCTTCGCCCAGGCCGCCGTCGACGCCGCGCGCCAGTCCACGTTCATCCCCGGAACCGACGCGACCGGCGCGCCGATCGAGGAGTGGGTCAAAGTTTCCTACGTGTTCCAACTGAAGTAGGCCCGCCATGCAGTGTCTTCCCCGCCACCTCCGCCACCCGCGCCACCCGCACCACCCGCGCCACCCGCGCCACCGTTGCTCCCGGCGCTCCTGGCGCTCCTGGCGCGGCGCGCTCGGTCGATGCCGGCCAGGCGCGGCGTGGATTGCCGCGGCGGTGCTGCTCGCACTCGGCCCGGGCTGGGTGGCGCGAGCGGCAGGAACGATCTGTCCGGTCCGCTGGTTCGAAGCCAGCCTGGCCGCCGGCGACGCGCAACCGCCCAGCGAGGACGCGCTGCGGCAGCAGATTCTCGACGCGATCCACCAGGCCCAAGCCGCGCGCGCGCGCGCCGATCGGGTGGCCGCCGCGCAGCAGATGCTGCAAGCGGGCCATTTTCAGCAGGCGGCCGCCGCGCTGCAGGCGCTCATCCACGACCAGCCCGAACCGGCGCTCGAATACAACCTCGGCCGCGCCCGCTTCCAACTCCACGACGACGCCGGCGCACGCAGCGCGTTTCTGGCTGCGCTGGATCTCGACCCGACGCTCGCACCGGCCCAGCGCGGGCTGGGTGCGATTGCCTTTCGCGCGGCGAACTACGTCGAGGCGTTGAAATGGTGGGAACCGCTGCTCACCGGCGGCGCGCGCGACACCGAACTGCTGCTGACCGCCGGCCAGTGCTACTATTTCACCCATCGCCGCCGCGCCGCGCTGGCCTGCTTCGACGCCGCCGCACCGGCGCGGCCCGACGACTCCAACCTCGAGCGCTGGCAGATTTTCTGCGCCGCAGACATCGGCGACGACGCACGCGCCGACCGAGCCGCCCGGGATTTTCTCGCGACCCACCCCGCCGACGCCGCCATCCGCCGCATCGCTGCGCGCTCCGCCGCCGCATTGGGCCGCCGCGACGACGCGATTCTCCAACTGGAACGGCTGCGGCTGAACGGCAAACTTCAGCCGGCCGACTGGAGTCTGCTGAGCGACCTGTACGCCGCGCGCGATGACGCCGCCGACGCCGCCGACTGCCTGGCGGCCGCCGCACCCGCCGCCGCGACGCGCACGCCGGCCTTCGACCTGCGCCTGGGCCGGCTGGCCGAACGCGCCGGCCGCGAGGACGAGGCCCGCGCCTGCTACAGCGCCGTCCCGGCGGCCGCCGCCGAATATCCACCGGCCCAGTTGGGCGAAGCGCGGCTGTTATTGGCTCGCCACGACGATGGCGGCGCGATTGCCGCCGCGCAGGCAGCCCTGGGAGCCCGGCCCGACCTGGCCGAAGCGCACCTGGTCGCGGCGCAGGCGCACGAAGACCGCAGCGGGTCCGGCGACGCCGCCGCCGCGCAAAAGGAATATCTGCTGGCCGGCGCCGATCCGGAGTTCGCCGGCGATGCCGACCTCGGCCTGGCGCGCCTGGCCTACCTGGCCGGCCGGCTGCCCGATGCGTTGCGTTTCTACCGCGCCGCGGCCGATCTGCGGCCTGACGATCGCGCGCTGGCGCAGATCGTGGCGCAGTTGGCCGCGCATCTGCAAGCGGCCGCCGCCACCGCCGCCACCGCCGCGAACGATGCCGCGAACGATGCCACGCCAGTGCCGGCGCCGTGAAAATCAGTTCGCCAGCAGCGTCGCAATCACACGGTTGCGCAGTTTTTCAATGGCGCCGAAGTCCAGCCCCTGAAAGGTCGAGTAGCCCGGGTCGTCGGGGTTCTTCGAGACGGTCACGATCTTGACCGAGAATTCCTTCTCCACGAGATCCTTGACCATCCAGCGGTTGAAGCCGGGTTTGGCGGCAAGCTGATTCAGCAGCTCGATGAACTGCTGACCTTGCAGGCAGGCTTTCATGCGGAAGCTCGCCACCGGTGCGCCGGTCTTCGGGTCGTGCAGAATGTAGCGCAGGTCGCCGGGTTTGTCCCACTGGCCGGGGCCGCCCACCGTGGTCCAGGTCGGCAGCCCGCCGTCACAGCCCAGTCCCCACTTGCGGATGAACAGCGCCGTCATCGCCGCCGGATCGGTGGCCGAGGTCCCCGCGCCGCCGTACCACCAGATTGGCTTGCCGGTCGCGATCATCCGGCGCGAAACCAGGTCGTGGTCGACCTCGATCGAGGCCGAGGAATCGGTCAGGCCGAGCGCCTCGTCGAATCGCGCGCCCATCCAGGCGGGGCGCGAAATATCGGCCCGCAACTGCACCGGCATGGCGGTGCCGGCCAGGGCCTTGCCGTAGAAACTCAACAGCCAGTTGAGCGCCCGGTAGTCGCGGCCGTACTCCGGTTCGTCCATGACCCAGAGGCTCAAGCTGCCGCCGGACATGTAATTTTTGTGATTCGAGAACACCTGCATCACGGTGGTGGTCCAGCCTTTTTCGGCGAAGTGTTCGGCGAACTGGTGCGCCACGGCGCGGCTGCCGGCGCGCCATTCGGCGCTGAAGTGGTCGGGCGCGAGCGGATCGTTCAGCATGCAGCGGTCCAGCCAGGCCTCGTAGCCTTTTTTGTCCTTGGCCGGCGCAACGCGGCCTTCCCAGCAAATTTTGTTCGGGTCGGTGGCCTGCAGATTCACCGGCCAGCTTTCGTGGAAGGGCAGATACCAGTGACTGGCGGGCTGGCCGTCGCGCGGCAGCCCTTTGGCGGCGGCGCCGGAAAAAATCGGACCGTACAGGTCGTCGTATTTGCTCCAGTCGGTGATGTGGAGGGTTTTGCCTTCGCCGGCCAGCGGCAGCAGGTGATCTTCGACCGCGTTCGTGTGGCCGTAGCCCAGCACGTTCAGACTCAGCCGATTGGCGTGGAACAGCCGGTAGTCGGCGTAGAACCGCTCCTTGGAGGCGGCGTGGCCGTAGGCATTCATTTCGACGACGAAGCTGAGCTTGTTCGGCAGCGCGAGATCGTAGACCTGGATCGCCATCGGCACGGCGGTGTCCTGGCCGTTGACCGTGACGATCAGGTTGCCGCGGTACAGGCCGGGCTTGGCGGTCAGCGGGACGTGGACATCGACGTAGGCGGCGGCCATTTTCTGATCGGGCAGATTTTCCTGGCTGGGGATCGACAGGCCGTCGGCCTCGAGCGGCGGCAGGGCGTCGGCGACCCAGTCGTCCTGCTTTTCGACCTCCATTTTCAGAAAATATTCGCGGAGGAATTCGACGTGATCGAGCGCCAGCGTCTCGTCGCCATTTTTGAAGTCGCTCAGCCGGAATTTGACGTTCTTCACGGCCGCGGCGTTGGGCTTGCCGGTGAGCAGCACCTGGAAGCCGACGATGTCGCCGCGCACGGCGTTTGCAAACCGGCCGTCCTCCGGCGCAGCGTCGATTTTGCGGATCTGCTGCGGTGCAAGGTCGCCGTTCAGCGGGTTGTAGAGGGTCAGGCCGTCGACGACGCGAAGGGTGAAATCGGCGAAGGGGACCGGTGGGAAGTCCAGGCCGGCGGGCGCGGGCGGCTGTGCGGCCAGCGTTTGGGTCCAGGCCGCGCCGGTGACGGCCTGGGCCTTGGTTTCCACCGTGGCGCCGAGGCCGTCCGAGGCGGTGAGATCGACCGCGACGGTTTTTCCCACCGGCAGGCCGGTCACCAACATGTCGCGGTGGAAAAACGCCGGGCGCGGGACTTCGACCTGCGGCAGTTTCTTGCCGTCGATCGCGACGGTGTAGCCGACGGCCGGCGTCGGCGGCAGAGTTTCCGCGTTTTCCTGCGGCTGCTCCAGCGCCTGGGGCAGATGCAAAATCAGCGAGCCGGGAAAAGGGCCGGGCGCGGTTTGCAGCGCGCCGTCGAAAGATACTCTATTTGCCGCGTGGCCGGCAGCCCAAGTCAGTTGCAGCACCGGCGCCTTGCCCGGGCCGGCTTCGCGGCTGTAGACGTAGGCATTGGTATATTTGTCGCCCCACTGGCCGGTTTCGTCGTTCAAGCAGAGCGTCTGACCGTCCTGAATCGCGGCGTAGATGATCTGCGGTTCGATGTCGATTTCCCACTTGCCGTTGCCGAGGTCCTTCGCGCGGGTCACTTCGTCGGCGTTGCCGCCGTTGCCGGCGGCGGCGTGGGAGAAATCGGAGTCGTTCCAATCGCGCCAGCGGGTGGCCGGGCCCATCGGGCCCAGAAAGCAGGCGCCGGTGTCCTGCGCGGTTTCGTGTTTCTCGTCGCCGTCGCCTTCGTTCCAGGGCACATGCAGCGTGTAGACGCCGATGTGGTTGAAGGCTTTCCCGTTGGCCATGGTGACGATCATTTTGGCGGCGGTGATGGTGGCGTCGGTGGGCACCTTGGAAAAGTCGAACCGGAAAATCCCGATGTTTTCCTGGCGTTTGATTTTGATCTGCTGGCTGGCACCGTAGTTGAAACTCTGTTCGCTGTCCTTGGCGGTCGCGCTGCGCACGCCGGCAGGGTAGCAGGCAATCGAGGTGTCGGCCACGGGCGCGAGGTCGATGGAACCCGCGGCAATCGGAGCGGCCGGCGTCGGCGCGGAGTTCGTTGCGCCTTCCGGCGGCGCGCCGGTTTGCGGCTGCGTGCCATTTTCTGGCGGCGGACTATTTTGCGCCGCCGGGGCGGTCCCGGACGCTGCGCCGGTCCCGGGCGCGATCGCTCCAGACGAAGACGCAGACGGAGGCTGGGACTGGGGCTGGGGCTGGGCCGTG
>JBOHNC010000385.1:0-6021 GCA_050730415.1 Planctomycetota bacterium | reverse complement strand
CGCTGGGCGCCTGCGCCGCGAAGTGCGACGCCCGCAGCCCGTTGCGCGCCACAAAAGCGAAGGCCAGGAAGCCGGCTTCAAACAGCACCATGAACAATTGGAAGACCAGGTAGGCGCCGTAGTACTTGGCGGTGAGCGCGTCCAGGGTGCTCTGAAGCGACCCGGTCATGTTGCCGGTCTGGGCCGCCCGGGAGGCTCCTGCCATGGTCACCACGACGATCGCTCCGGCCACCAGCAGATCCAGCACCAGGCCGATCACGCAATGCGCGATGATGCCGATCGCCAGCCGGCGCGCCCAGGGATGGTAGCGTTTGGTGCGGTACAGCGCGAGCGTCGCCACCGCGAGAACCACCGCGATGATCGACAAGTCCTGAAAGCAGCTCAGCCCCATGCTCAACAGGAACGCGCTGGTCAGCATGTGCGTCCAGATCAGGTTGAGCAGGTCCGCCAGAATGGCGACGATCTGGAAAAAAATGAAGATGCCAAGCATCGCCGTGATCAGCGGGGAGCGGCTCCGTGCGCGCGGGTGGTGCGTGTTCGGGGCCTGCGTGTCCGGGGTGCGCGTGTCCGAGGCGCGCGGGGTGGCCGATGCCCAGTCGTTGGGTGGTTCGGCGGGCGGCGGCGCCGGTGGGGTTGGCGGGGTGGTCATGCTCCTCCCTTCGCCCGGCAGCCAACGGTGCGGCGGCTCGGATGGCTCCATTATCCGGCCGCAGGCAGGATTGCCAGCACAGCGCGCGGCGGCGGGCGGGGCCGACCGGAATTCATTTCGCGGCCGGCAGGCCGGCGGCGAGTCGCCGCACCGCTTGGCGCAGTCCCTCCAGCCGGGCGGAGGTCAGGTCGGGCGATTCGATCGAAGTCGCCTCGTCCCGGAACCGGCCGGCTTCGGTGTGGACGCGGCCGAGCTGTTCCAGCAGCGCGCGGCTGAATACCGGGCGCGGGCAGTTCTGGCGCAGGCAGGCCAGGCGGCAGAGCTCGGCGTCCTGCTGGCCGCGGCGGAACGCTTTCAGCCGCAGCGACGGCCGGGACCAAGTGATCGATTGCGCGCCGGGCGCCCTCTCGCGTCCGGAATTTTCCGGCGCGATCTCGCGCGTTGGTTTCTCCGGCGCGATTTCGCGCACTGGCACGATCACCGAGAGCTTGTCGGGGCGTTCCAACCAGTCTCCGTTGGAAAAGCCTTCCATCGGCGTGGCCGACCACGGCAGGATGCCGTCGCCGCCGCGGCACCACACTTGCCACGCCCAGACCGTCTCCCGCAGCGGTTTGACTTCCGGCGACTGCGCGGAGCCGTAGTGCAGCACCAGGCTGCCCTGTTTGCGCCAGCGTCGGATCAGCCGCGGGTACTTGAACAGCGCTCCCGAAACCCGCACCAGATCGCGCTGCCCGGCCAGCAGGTCGCGGTCCCATTCGACCCGCGACAGATCCAGGCACCACTGGATCGTCGCGCCGCCGCGCCGGAAGCCCTCCCGCACGATGGCGCCGAAAAATCGCAGCGCCAGGTAGTCGTTCCAGTCGTTGGGTTCATCAAGCAGCCACCAGGCGGTCCCGGCCAGATCGCCGATCCGGTGGTTGACGCCTTCGACCCGTTCGGGATCTTTGTAAATATGTTTATTGTTGAAATAATCGATCGGGATCGGCCCGCCTTCGGCGACGGGCAACAGCCGCGCCGCGGCCAGGTGCGCCGAAAATTCCTGCGCCGCCCGTTCCAGCTTCGTCGTGTAGCCCGGCTCGAAACATTCTTCGATCGCCGGTGCGACCGTGCCGTGTTCGCGCAGCGCGGCCAGGTAGTCGGCCCGCGTGGAACCGATCGGCAGGTTGAACCGATACTCCCGGCGCATGTCGCCCGGCCAGTTCTCGTGGATCGGCAAATAGAAATAGCGCACCGGCAGGCCGGCACGCGGCCCGTCGGTGAAGGCCGCGCCGGTCAGCAGCGGCAGATACCGCGCGTCCCAGGCGCGCCAGTCGGCGATGCCGCCGTCGGGCCGCAAAGGCGGCGCGCTGTCGCACAGGACCGTGCCCATCTGCGAGTAGGGCAGGACGTTGAAGTTGCAGCGGTGCCGGTGCGCCTGGCGGTGAAAATCGAGCTGAATCGCCCATTCGTCGGCGGCAAAATCGCCCGCCGCGCGAAAGTAGCGGTGGAACATGTTGTAGCTGTTGAGTTCCACCACGAAGGAGGTGATCTGTGGCAGCGCCGCCGGCAGCACCGTCAGCTGGATCGGCAGCGCCAGCGTTTCGGACCCGATGCCGACCGTCACCGCCAACTGCCGCCGACCGGGCGCGGCGTCGGGCGCGACGACCAGATCGACTTGGAACAGCTCGACATAGCCGTCGGCCGCCGGCACGTCCGCCGCCGCGCGAGCGCTCAGTGGCGCCAAGCTGTCCGGCACGGCGGCTTCGGGCGGCGCGGCGGCGGCGCGCACAAAACCGGCCCGGCTCGCTTCGATCGTCACGCCCTGCGCGGCGCACGCGGCGGCGTCCCAGTCCAGCGTCAGCGCCTGCCCACGGCCGCGCACGACGATCGGCAGGTCCAGGATTTCACCCGCCAGGGCTTCCAGTTCCAGCGCGCCATCGCCGGTCTGCCAGCGCGCTTCAAGCGCTTCGCTGCGGCCGGGTTCGGCGCCCAGCCCGCGGCCGGCGGCGTCCGTCGATTCCCCCGGCAGCAACACCGCCACACGCGCCGTCGGCGCTGCGCGAGTGGCCGCTGGCACGGGCGCCAGCATCGGCGCGGCGGGGACCGGACGCGCCGGCAGCAACGCCACGGCGGTGCTCGCACCGACACTGCCGGATGCATCGACCGCGCGCACGAACAGCCGGTCGCCGGGCTGGATCGGCCAGTCGAACAGATCGAATTCGCCCGCCTGGGTCGGCCCCGGCGGTTCGGGGATGCGCCAGAGTTCCAGCGCGCGCGCGGAGGCCTCGTCCGGTCCCACGGCGGCGCGGTAGCCGATCGCGGCGCTGCATCCAACCTGCGGCAGCGCCCCGGTCACGATCACGGCGGCCTCCTGCTCGGCTGCCAGGTCTTCGGCCTGCGCCGCGAATTGCCCGGCGTTCAGCGCCCCCGGCCCGCGATGCACCGCGCGCCCGGCGTCGTCCACCAGTTCCACCACCAGCCGTGGCGGCGTGTTCGTGTGCCGGCTGCACGGGCGGGTGAACACATCGCGCGCGCCGCGATCGTCGAACAGCGCCAAACCGTGCGAGAACCCCCAGCGGCAGCGTTCAACCACCGCCGCCGGGATGTCGATGCGCAGTTCGTCGTCGGCGTCGAACCGTCCGGCATCGGGCAGTTGCTGCGAAAACCAGACCGATCCGCCGCGACCCAGCACCACGTCCGAAAACAATGATCCCGGCCAGGCCCATGGTTCGCCGGTGGTTTCGCTCTGCGTCACCCGGAACTGATAGGAGGATGCGCCGGGGTCGAGCGCGTAGTCGGCCGCCGCCCCTTCAATCCACGGCGCGCGAATCGTCGACACGGTCACGAACGGCAACTGGCCCGGCTCGCCGGGCGGATTGGTCAGGATCAGCGTCGCGGCCGCCACCCGGCCCGTCAGCGCCGACCAGTCGAAATCTAGCAGCGCGATTTCCGACAGCCCGCGGATGCCGATGCGCGGCTTGCCGCCGCAACTGACATATTCGTGGCCGGTCCACTGGAAGGTGACGGCGGTGTCGGCGCGGCAGAGCAATTCACGGCGCATGGGTATATTTCCTCGAGTGGGCGACTGGACGACCGGACGACCGGGCGGCGGGGGAACGGTGCGGGACGGGGAACGGAAATTCGGCCGGGAGGTAGTTCTGCGATCATATCACCAAGTACACTGGGAGCCTGCGGACTACCCGCGCTGAACACGCCGGCCGATCGGGCGCCCGGAGGAATGTTGGCATGAATCGTTGGACAGTTTTCGCCGCCGCCGTGCTGTTCTCTGCCGTGGCCGGCCTGCCGCTGATCGGCGCTGACGGACCAACCCCGCCCCAAGTCGGCACTCCTCCTGCGCCTGCCGCGGCCGCCGCGCTGCCGCCCTGGCGGGTGGCCTCCAACGAGGTCGACTCCGGCCACGCCTACGTTAAGCTCTACATCAACCAGGTCGGAATCCTTTGGAGCGATCTGAAGCGGTCGCAACTGTACCAGAGTTTCGCGCAGGACCCGGCCGTGGCTGCCTCGGCCACGAAATACCGCGCCAAAATCGATGCGCAACTCAAGCAATTCAACCAGGCAACCAAGCGCGCCGACACGGACCCTTACCTGTTTAACCAAGTGGCGAAGATCGGACCGGCGGCAATGGCATTTTCCGTCGGCGACTGGCAATCGCCCATGGCGGCCGCGGTGAGCATCCAACACGACTGCGACCCGGACTTCGCGCAGCGGCTGGTCTGCGAGTTTTCGGGCATGGAGGCGCCCAATCTGCAGGCGCTGGTCGCCGAATTCGCCAACCTCCCCGCCAATCCGGTTCCCCACCGCGAACTGGACGGCGAACAAATCTTCAGCCTGCCTGATGGCGGACGCGCGTTCGTCGCGCCGCACCATTTCATGCTGGATGAAGGCGATGACACTCCCGAATTCCGGATTCTCCAGCGCTTAAAGCAGGCGGCGATGCCGCCGGCCGGCGAAGCCTCCGAGCAGGCCTTCGTCGATTTCATGGGAGACGAAAGCCGCTGGCTGACCGGCTGCCAGTGCGACCTGCCGCTGCTGGTGCACTCGCTGGAGGTATCCGGCGCGGCGCAGCCGGCCGATTTCAAGGCCATGCTGGGAGCAATCAGTCCGGTGTTCGCGCGCGAAATCGTCAACCGCAGCAACCGCTTCGATTTCGAAGCCTCCTACGCCGGCGCCGACCTCAACAAGGGCATCGCCTTTTTTGGCGCGGGCGAAACGCTCAACAATGACGTCGCCCTGATTTTCCCCGACGAACTGGTCGCCGCCTTCCATGTGAATTTTGACTTTCAGAAACTGCAGGCGCTGAGTGCCGGTGATCTGGTCGGAACTTCCCCGGACCTCCAGCGATCCGTTTCGGCGATGCAACTGCAACTCAGCAAGCTGACCGATCCGAAAGCGGGCGGAGACAACGCCGCCGTCAAGGGACCGAAATTGACGCGCGGCATGAGCCTCCTCGTCATGCGCCCCGACCGGATCGAGGACATCGGGGATTCGCTGGTGAGTGTCATCGGCATTCAACCCGGCTTTCAGATCACCGAAGAATGGCTGAAGGCGGTGGGCACCGGCCAAATCAACTTCATGCCCAATCCCGAACCGCCCAAAGCGAAAATGCTCAGCTATAGCAACGTGCCGATCGGCGAGGTTACCGACGGATCGACCACCCGCTACATCGCGGCGATCGGCGGAGCCCTGCTCTCGGGCACCAGCGGCAAGCAGGTCAAACGGGTCATCAAATATCTCCAGCAGGTGCAGTCCGGCGAGACCGACCCGATCAAGTCGACCGCCTGGGAACAGGTCCACGCCTTGGTTCAGCAGGAAAACGGCGGCGTGCTGTACGGCTACAGCCTGATTAAAATGGATTTCCTGTTCGACACGCTGATCCCGACCGGCGTGGGCGCAGGCATGCTCGAAATGCCCGACCTGCCCACCGGCGTGGACTGGGCGGCCATCGGCAAGCGGCTGCAGCCAGCCGTCGGCATTGCCGTCTACGACCCGAATAAGGGCATCAAGCTCCGGATGGTCAGCGACCTCCCGCTGGGCAGCCTGCTCCCGGTATCGATGGTTAGTCTGGTGACGTTACAGGCCAACATGCAAGGGTTCAATCGGGGTGGCTTTGGCGGCCAGGAGCCCGGCACCGACGATCTGCCACCGGTGGAGGTACCGACGCCGGATGACGCCCCCGACGGCGGCCAGGGTGGTGCTGTCATGGTGCGGCCTGCGCCTCAGCCGGTGGCACCCACGCCGCAGAAACAGCCGCCGCCGGACGACGACACGCCCAAAGCCCCCGCCCCCGCCCCCGCCCCGGGCACGGTACCGGCTCCCGCGCCGACGCCGACGCCTGCACCAACGCCCGCCCCCGCTCCCGCTCCCGCCCCCGC
>JBOHNC010000384.1:0-5741 GCA_050730415.1 Planctomycetota bacterium | reverse complement strand
GACACTACCAGAACCTGGGCCGCGTCTGGTCGACGGCCAACGGCGCCCTGTGCCTGGAAGTCTACTACCGCTACAGCCCCCTGTACGGCCCGAACGCCCACCACCACTGAGGACCGGCCCACGCGGCCCCCTCGACCCCCTCGACCCATTCGACCCATTCGACCCACTCGACCCACTCGACCGGGCGCTTCCGGCCGGTCGATTCCCTGCTCCACCCGAGGCGGCGACGCAAAAGCATCGCCGCCCTTTTTTGCGTCCATTCTTGCACGAATTCATCCCCCATTTCAAGTATCATAAGATATCCGTTACCTGAATTCCGTCTTCCCCGCCGGAATTAATGAACCGACCCCCGTTAGAATCCGTTTCCGCCATCGACATGTTTTTCAAAGCTTCTGTGACGCGAGCGGTTTGGATCCGTGTGGGCTCGCAGCAGAGCGAAAAATAACGAAGCCGGCGACAACGCTGGCTCGCCGGTGGACCCGGAAGCGAGGATGCAGGCCATGGCAGACCAGAATTACGACGAAGAACCGATGGACGACGAGGAAATGGACGAGGAAGGTGCGCTTCCTCCCGACGACAGCGTGCTGGACTCGCTGTCGCGCAACCTGGGCCCGGTGCCCTGGTGGATCGTCTCCACGCTGTTCCACGTGGTGATTTTCATTCTGTTCATCCTGATGATGACCGAAGTCCCCAAGGACACCACCATCGTCACGATCCGCGGCACGGCCGAACAGCAGGTTCCCCCGCCGCCGCCCGACAAAAAAGAGAAAGTCGAAATCACCAAGAACGACCGGCTGGTGGAATTCAACCCCGACCAGCCGCCGGTGCCGGATGCGGTGGTGCCGATGGAGCACATCACCGACACGACGCATGACGAAACCGACGACAACATGGATTCGAGCACCGCGCGTGGCGACCTGAAAAATATCGGCACGGTGAATCTGGGCGGCTACGGCGCCGTGGGCGTGATGGGCGTGGGCGGCGGCGGCGGCGGCGGTGCCTATGGCACCCGCACCGGCGGCGGCCGTCACCGGGCGGCGATTCGTGGCGGCGGTTCGCGCGCCTCTGAAGGCGCGGTCGATCTGGCCCTCGAATGGCTGGCCAAACACCAGGAACCGGACGGCCACTGGGACACCGTCAAATACGAAGCGAATGTGGGTTCCGGCAAGTGCGACACCGCGGCCACCGGTCTGGCGACGCTGGCCTTCCTGGGCGCCGGCCACACCGACAAGCGCGGCACCTACCGCGACAACGTCAAGCGCGCCGTGGACTGGATCATGAAACAGCAGCAGGCCGACGGCTGCGTGATGCCCGGCGCCAACGGCAAGGAAATCAGCTACGGCCCCGGCTACTTCCACGCCATCTGCGGCCTGGCCCTGGCCGAATGCTACGGCATGGCCCACTCGGCCGATGTCAAAGCCGCCGCGCAAAAGGCGATCGATTACTCCTGCAACGTCCACCAGACCGGGCAGGGCTCCGACAAGCTCGGCTGGCGCTACGCCAAGCAGTCGCATCCCGACGACATCTCGGTCTCCGGCTGGTTCATCATGCAGTTGAAGTCGGCTCGCCTGGCCGGCTTGGCCGTCCCGCAGGACAGCTTCCAGGGCGCCATCGCCTTCCTCGATTCGGTCGAAGACAAAGGCAACCCGAACGATCCGTACAGCGGCCACCGCTACGGTTACACCGACAACAAATCGATCTCCCCGATGCGGACGATCATCGGCTGCACGGCGCGGATGTTCCTGGGCTGGCCCAAGGACGAACTGCTGCCGGCCGTCACCTGGGCGGTCGACAAGCAGGGTGTGCCGAGCTGGGGCAACAACGGCGCCGACGTCAACTGGTACTTCTGGTACTACGGCACGATGACCTGCTTCCAGATGGGCGGCGACCTGTGGAAAAAATGGAACGGCGCGATGCGCGACCTCCTGGTCAACAACCAGCGCAAAGACGGCGACGAAAAGGGCTCCTGGGACCCGACCGGGACCTACCAGAACCTGGGCCGCGTTTGGTCGACGGCCAACGGCGCCCTGTGCTTGGAAGTCTACTACCGCTACAGCCCCCTGTACGGCCCGAACGCGCACCACTAAAACACGACCTGGACCTGATCCGGCCGGCTGACAAAGCCCAGCCCGATTCGAAGCGACCCGGAGTGGCACCCGCCCTCCGGGTTTTTCGTTGGATGCCGCTCCGCCTGCCCCCTTCCGATGCCCCCATCCGCCCAAATACAATGAACAGCATGTTTAAAGAATATTTTTGCATCAAACTCTTGCAACTCGTTTCCGGCCGATACAATCCATTCCAAAACCCGGGGTGGTCCCGCGCCGTTTGATCCTGAAAAACAAATTTCCCCTGAGTCTCTGCACCCATGGCGCTCCTAGAAAACATATATCCGGATGCCAAAATCATAGATCAGCTCTTCATGAAGGCCGTCTGGCTCACTGGCATCGCCTTCGTCGCCGTCGTCTTGATTCTGATCTACTGCCTCATTCAATTCCGCGCTCGCGAAGGCCATCGCGCCGCCTATATCCAAGGCAATTCGCCCTTCGCCCTCTGGATGACCATCGGCCTCGCCGTCACCGTCTTCATCGGCATCGACCTGAACCTCGCCTGGTCCGACCACCACGCCTTCGATGTGATGTTCGCCAAGCCGCCTGCTGCCGACCAAGCCGTCGTGGTCGATGTCATCGCCGAACATTTCAACTGGAACTTTCACTACGCCGGCGCCGATGGCCTCTGGAACACCGACGACGACATCTACACCGGGGAGCTGGTCGTGCCGACCGGCAAAAAGGTTCTCTTGCGGATGCGCAGCCTCGATGTCGTCCACTGCCTGTCGTTGCCCGAATGCCGCATCAAGCAGGACGTCGTCCCCGGCCTCCAGACGCAGATGTGGTTTGATGTCGACAAAACCACCGCGCAGGCGCGCCAGGAATACGGAAAAACTTTCGACTACGAAATCGCCTGCGACCAACTCTGCGGCAGCCAGCACACCAAAATGCGCGGCGTCCTGACCATCCTTACACCGCCGGAATTCGACCAGTGGGTCAAAGACCAATCCAAGGTCGCCGGCGACATGGCCGTCCCCGATTGCTGGAAGCACTGGGACGCCTGCCTGCCGCCGCCGCCGCCCGCGGCGCCCTCCGCAAAAAATGAGCGCGCCGCCGCCGCGCCCACCGCGCCCACCGCGCCCACCGGCGCCGACTTGCCTGGCTCCCCGGTTTCCTCCGCGCCGGCCGCGCCGCCGGCCGTCCTTCTGGAAGCCTCCACGCAATCCGGCCACCTGGAGTCCCCGCACCCATGAGTCACGCCCTGTCGCCCGATCTGAACGATGCGGAGCCGGCCTCCGCGCACGCCCATGCCGCGGCGCACGCCCACGAACACCACGGCTGGTTCCGTACCTACATCATCAGCACCGACCACAAGATGATCGCCAAGCAGTACATGCTGCTGGGGCTTTTTTTCATGCTGTTTGCCGGGCTCCTGGCGATGATGATCCGCGCCAAGCTGGCCTGGCCCGAAAGCGCCTTCCCGCTGGTCGGCCATCTGTTCTGGCCCGGCGACGGAAAAATGCCCGCTGATTTTTACAACGCCCTGTTCACCAACCACGGCGCAATCATGGTGTTCTTCGCCATCACGCCGATCGTGGTCGGCATGTTCAGCAACTTCGCCGTGCCGCTGCAAGTCGGCGCGCGCGACATGATTTTCCCTTGGCTGAACATGCTTTCTTTTTGGACCCTGTTCGCCGGTGGTGTGGTGCTGGTCCTGTCGTTCTTCATGCCGCAGGGCGCCGCCGGCGGCGGCTGGACCATGTACGCGCCGCTGACCTCGAGCACCACCGTCACCTCGCCTTTGAGTGGCAACAGCGAATCGCTGTTCGTGCTGGCCATCGCCTTCGTCGGCACCTCCTCGCTGATGGGCGCGATCAACGTCATCGCCACCGTCATCAACAGCCGTTGCCGCGGCATGCATTTGATGCGCCTGCCGCTGGCGACCTGGGGCCTGTTCTGCACCTCGGTGCTGAATCTGCTGTGGGTGCCGGTCGTGGCCGTGGCGCTCTTCATGATTCTGCTCGATCGCAACTTCGGCACCAATTTTTTCAACCCCGCCAAAGGCGGCCAGGTGCTCCTGTACCAGCACCTGTTCTGGGGCTTCGGCCATCCCGAAGTCTACATCCTTATTTTTCCGGTTTGGGGCTTGGTGGGGGACCTGCTGAGCGTCTTCTCGCGCAAGCCGGCCTTCGGCTACAAGGCCACCGTCTTTTCGATGTTCGCCATCGTGTGCCTGAGCGAAATCGTGTGGGGCCACCACATGTTCACCTCCGGCATGAACCCGTTCCTCGGCAACGCCTTCGTGCTGGTCACGATCGCGATCAGCGTGCCGACCGCGATTTTCTTCTTCAATTGGCTGGCGACGCTCTGGCGCGGTTCGCTCCACTTCACCCCGCCGATGCTCTACTGCCTGGGCATCATCTTCGTCTTCGCGATCGGCGGCCTGACCGGCATTTTCAACGCCTTGCAGGCGCTCGACATCAACCTCCACGACACCTACTTCATCGTCGGCCACTTCCACTACACCATGGCCGCCAGCGTGCTGTTCGGCGCCTTCGCGGGGATTCACTACTGGTTCCCCAAGCTGTTCGGGCGGCGCATGAACGACGGCCTGGCCACGCTGCACTTCTTCCTGACCTTCATTTTCCTGAACATCGTTTTCTCCGGCATGCTGTGGACCGGCTTGGGCGGCGAACCGCGCCGGCTGGCCGATCCCAGCACCTATCACTTCCTCGACCGCTTTCAGTTCGACGATGTGGTCATCTTCTGGGCGGCGATCGGCATGGGCCTGACGCAACTGCTGTTCGCCGGCAATTTCCTGTTCAGCATGTTCTGGGGCCGCAAGGCTGAAGACAACCCCTGGCACGCCGGCTCGTTGGAATGGGCCACCTCCACGCCGCCGCCGCACGGCAATTTCGCCGCCGAGCCCGTCGTGGTCTGCGGCCCGCATGAATTCAGCGCACCCGGCCACGGCGACCGGGACTTCCAGTTGCAGTGGGACCCGGCCACCGCCGCCGCGGCCGCCACCCTCGCTCCGCATCCCACCGACGAAGTCTCCGGCGTCGAAAAATACAAACTCGGCGTCTGGATCTTCCTCGCCTCCGAAGTCATGTTCTTCACCGCGCTGATCGGCGGCTACCTGGTGCTCCGCCTGGGCAGCAACAACTGGCCCGATCCCAAAACGATCCTGAACATCCCCGCCCTCGCCGTCAACACCTTCATCCTGATCTGCAGTTCTGAAACCATGGTGCTCGGACAGCAGGCGGTGCAGGCCGGCAAGCCGCGGCGCGGCGCGCTGTTCCTGAGCATCACCGCCCTGTGCGGGCTGGTCTTCGTGGCCATCAAAGTGATCGACTACACCTTCCTGTGGCATGACGGATTCACCCTTTCGAGCAGCCTGTTCGGCTCCTGCTACTACACCCTCACCGGCTTCCACGGTCTGCATGTGTTGACCGGCGTGGTGATTCTCACGGTGATGATCGTCAAGCTGCTGCGCAGCAAGCCCGGCAGCCACCTCGCCGCGGTGGAAAGCGCCGGCCTGTACTGGTACTTCGTCGACCTGGTCTGGTTCCTGCTGTTTGCCGTCCTGTGTTTGGTCTAACAGGCTGCTGAAAAGGAGGCGAGCAGCGATTTGCGAGCGCCGACCAAGCGAGGCGACGTTTCCTTCGTTGCGTCGTATCCAGTGGATACGAC
>JBOHNC010000383.1:0-2153 GCA_050730415.1 Planctomycetota bacterium | reverse complement strand
GTAATGCCCAGGTCCTTCGACCCGCGGCTAGCGGCAGGCGGCCTCTACGGGGCCAAGAAAAGAAAACGGCCCAAGAAAAAGATAGGGGTATTGCAAAGGCGTTCCCACCCTCTCTTGACTTTGTCTTCTCTCCGCGCCCCGGCTTTTGAACGCTCCGTCAGTCCGCGCCGCGCGGGGTTTTGCAGTTGGCAAACGGCGGTAGACTGGAGACCTCCCCCACCCCGCCCGCGAAAGTGTTCGACCATGACCGCCGCCAGCGCACCGCATCAGCCAAACTTGATCCTGATCACCACCGACCAGCAGCGCTTCGACACGCTGCACTGCGGCGGCGCCGATTTCATGCGCACGCCGCACGTCGATCAACTGGCCGCCGAGGGCGTGCGCTTCACCAACGCCTACGCCGACTGCCCGATCTGCATTCCCTCCCGCACCACCATCATGAACGGCCGGCATGCGTTCAGCTACGGCCGCGCGTTCTACCAGGACGGCGTGGAACTACCGGTCGATCCGCGCGCCTCGCTGCCGGGCATTCTGACCGCGGCGGGCTACCAGACGCAGGCGATCGGCAAGATGCATTTTTTTCCGCCGCGTGCGCGCTACGGCTTCGAAAACACCCTGCTGCCGGAACGCTACTACGAGACCATGTCGCAGCATTTCCGAGATGTCGGCCGCCCGATGCATCACGGCATCGGTCAGAACGAAATCTACCCCACGCTCGCCACCGTGCCGGAAAGCTTCACGCTGACCGCCTGGACGGTGGATCAGTGCATCGAATTCATCCAGCACCGCGATCCGACCGCGCCGTTTTTTCTGTGGTGCTCCTTCGGCAAACCCCATCCGCCGTTCGATCCGCCCGAGCCCTACTATTCGATGTACCGCGGCGCCGATCTGCCCGACGAGGTCCATTCGGATTGGTCGCGCAACGCCGCCTGCCCCTACAACATCCGCTTCGGCCGCGAAGTCCGCAAGCAGGATCAGACCTCGCCGCAACTGCGCCGCGCCGCGCGCGAAGCCTATTACGGTCTGGTCACGCAAATCGACCACCACATCGGGCGGCTATTGGGCTGCCTGAACAACCTGCAGCTGCGCGCCAACACCGGCATTGTGTTCTGCAGCGACCATGGCGACCTGCTGGGCGATCACGGCGCGTGGGGCAAGGTCTGGCACCTGGAAGGTTCGGCGCACATCCCGATGGTGGTGCGCTTCCCCGACACGGTCGCGAACCGGCCGGTGAACGCGACCTGCGCGACGCCGGTGACGCTGGCCGATTTATTGCCGACCTTCGGCGCACTGGGCGGCGCGAAAATCCCCAAGACCATCGACGGCGCGGATCTGCTGCCGTTCGTGCGCGGCCGGGCCAGCCGCGACTACCTCCGGCTGGAAGCCGAAAACCAGTCGATCGCGCTGACCGACGGCGTCGAAAAATACATCTGGTATCCGTGGCCGGGGCAGGAGCATTTCTTCGACTTGAAGAAGGACCCCTACGAGCGGAAAAACTTGGGACCGGCGCTGAAAAACGCGGCGCGGCTCAAGCGCTGGCGCGCGCGCGCGGTGCAGCACTTGATCGACAGCGGCCGCAAGCGCGCGGACACGTGGTCGGGCCTGCCGATCGTCACCAAGCCCTACCCCAGCGACGCCGACATCCGCAAAGTCGATTCCACCGGCCTGCATATCGAAGGCTGGACCTACGATGTCCTGCACTGAAATGGGACGCAGCAGCCCACGGGACCAGGCTGGGTGCGCTCGCGTTGTTCGCAGCTTCCCCCCGATTGACCAGGCCGGCGGCGCGGGGGAGATCTAAAGCCGGCCGGCCTGTAGTCCGTTCCACCGCGCGGCGAGCGGCTGAAGGTTTTGAAACAGATGTCGCCTTTCGGCCGGCATCGAGTCTAATAATAGGTGCCCCGCTCCTTGAAGGATGCGGCATGTCCGCGCGTAAAATCATCTCCTGCCACGTGCTCTGGCGAGAACTGTGTCAGCTCGCGGCGCAGTCGTCCCATGTGTTCGATTTTCAGTTTCTCGAACAGGGCCTGCACGACACCCCCGATCAACTCCGCGCGCAGCTTCAGGCAGCCATCGACGCCACCGACGGCGTGGCGAATGCCGGCGCTGCGCAGGCGGCCGCGACGGCCGGCGCGACCGGCGCGACCGGCGCG
>JBOHNC010000382.1:0-11781 GCA_050730415.1 Planctomycetota bacterium | reverse complement strand
GGCGTCCGCGGACGGTCGGCAACTCGCCGTGAAGGGGCGAGATGCCGGTGGGGCGACGTCGCCGGGGCGTCCGCGGACGGTCGGCAACTCGCCGTGAAGGGGCGAGATGCCGGTGGGGTGACGTCGCCGGGGCGTCAGCGGACGCCGGTGAGCAGTTCCATGACCAACTGGTCGAGGCGTTCGTAGGGGAGGGGGCGTTCGGCCAGTTTTTTCACGTCGAACTTTTTGGCGCGGAGCGCGGCGGCGTTGGCTTTGGAATATTTGCCGACCAGGGCGGCGAGTTTGTCGTCGTGGACGTGGATTTCTTCGAGCAGGCTCTGGATTTCGCGGTCTTCGCGGAAGCGGCGCACTTTTTCTTTAAGGATCAGGTAGCTGCGCATGTTGCCGCGGGCGAAGTCCCAGACGCCGTCGCTATTTTCCGAGCGGTAGGCGTGGCAGTCGAAGTGGCGCGGGCCGGTGTAGCCGGCGTCTTCGACCAGCCGCACGAGGTAGAAGCTGTTTTTGAGATCTTCGGAGCCGAAGCGCAGGTCCTGGTCGAAGCGGCCCATTTTCTGGCCGTTCAGGTCGAGGTGGTAGAGCTTGCCCATTTCGATGGCTTGGGCGACGGCGTGGGTGAAGTTGAGCAGGCACATGGTTTCGTGGGCGTATTCGGGATTGACGCCGCACAGAGCAGGGTGGTCGAGGGTCGAGATGAAGGCGAGCATGGCGCCGGTGGTGGGCAGGAAGATGTCGCCGCGCGGTTCATTGGGTTTGGCTTCGAGGGCGAAGCGCAGATTGTACTTGTGTTCGCGGACGTAGTTGGACAGGAAGTTGATGGCATCGCGGAAGTTTTTCAGGCCGCCCATGAGGTCTTTGCCGGCATCGACTTCGGAGCCTTCGCGGCCGCCCCAGAAGACGTAGGTGGTGCAGCCCATTTCGACGGCGAGGTCGATGGCGCGCATGGATTTCTGGAGGGCGTAGGCGCGGACGTTGGCGTCGTTGCTGGTGAAGGCGCCGTCTTTGAAGACCGGGTTGGAGAACATGTTGCAGGTGCCCATGGAGGCGATGATGCCGGTGTCGGCCATGACTTTTTTGGCGGCCTTTTTGATGCGCGCTTCTTCGGCGGCGGAGGCGCCGAAGGGAATCAGGTCGTTGTCGTGGAAGTTGTAGCCCCAGGCGCCGATGGCGGCCATTTTGGCGATGTTGGTGACCGGGTCGAGGGGCGGGCGGGTGGGTTCGCCGAAGGGATCGCGGCCGGGATTGGCGGTGGTCCAGAGGCCGAAGGTGAATTTATGTTCGGGCTTCGGGTCGTACAAACCCATGGGAGGTCTCCTTGGGGAAGCGGTCTGGCCGGCGCGGTTGCGGCGCCACCGGACGTGGGGTTTTTTAGGACGCGTGACATTCTAACACTACAAGGCGATTTCGCGGTAGGGGTGCGGGGGAGTGGGGGGAGGGTCGGGGGGTGATGGTTCCGCACGGTGGATGGGCGGATGCGGTTCCGCGCGAGAGGACGGCGGAGGAGCAATGATCGCTGCGGGTCGCGCGGCAATTGAAAATCGAACCCCCCTGATCTCCCAGCACTGAAGTGCTGGGCAATGCTTCTGTCGTCCTGCTGGCGCAGGACTCAAGATCGAAGAAGAAGAGGCTCGCGGCCAACTCAACGCTGTTTTGTTTTGCGCTGTTGGTGCAAAGAAAACAAGCGGAGGCAGAGGGTGGGTAGGGCCTGGGAGCAAGCGGTAGGGGTGCAAGGCCAGGCAACTGTACAGCGACTGTCAACCTATGTACATTCCGTGCACAGGTTGGACAGTTCGGCGGGGGGCGGGGTGCCACATGTTTTATCAGGGTGACGCGGAAAACTGACAAAAAAAACGCCCCGACATTTCGGGGCGTTCCTGCTGGAGACATCTGGCAGGCGCGGGGTAGTGCTGCCAGGCTCCTAGCAAGGGCTGTGGTTGGTGAGGGAACCGACCGCAGCGGGATGCCGCCCTTGCAGCGGCAGGCTCACCTTCATCGGTCGATTCGTCGGAAGACTTAAGTTTTGGACAGGCCGCCGCACGTGGGGTGCTCGCGCGGAAGCTCCACCCCCCGTTGTTAATGACACGCAATCGGCGTTCCGTGTTCCCAGAATTTTGTTACTTTTTTTCGGAACTGCCGGCGTCGAGGATGACGGTCTCGGGCGCGAAGCCGCGCCGCATGGTATTTTCCGTCACCACGTAGGGGTTCACGAACTGCAGCAGGTAGTCCGGACCGCCGGCTTTCGAGCCGACGCCGGAGAGGCCGAAGCCGCCGAAGGGCTGGCGGCCGACCAATGCACCGGTGATTGGACGGTTAATATATAAATTACCGACGTGAAACCGCTCGCGCACCTGTGCGAGGTGTTCGGGATGGCGCGAATAGACGCCGCCGGTCAGGGCGAAGCGGGTGCCGTTGGCGATGGCGAGGGCGTGGTCGAAATCGCGGGCTTCGAGGACAGTCAGGACCGGGCCGAAGAGTTCGTCTTGGGCGAGGGGGTCTTCGGGGCGGACGCCGGTGACCACGACCGGCGGGACAAAATAGCCCGGCTGGGGGACCGGGCGGTCGCCGAGCACCGTGTATTTTTGACGCGCCGCGGCGATGGCTTGGGTCAAACGGGCATGGGCGTCGGCGTCGATCACCGGGGGCACGTCGCAGCCGGGATTTTCGGCCGGTCCGAGGGTCAGGTCGCGAATGCGCCCGACCAGCCGTTTGACGAAGCGTTCGCCGGTGGCGCCGAGGACGATGACGCGGGAGCAGGCGCTGCACTTTTGCCCGGCGTAGCCGAAGGCGCTTTGGGCCACGCCGAGCACGGCTTCATCGAGGTCGGCGTCGTCATCGACGATGATGGCGTTTTTGCCGCCCATTTCGGCGATGACGCGTTTGACGTGCGCCTGGCCGGCGGGTACCTGGCTGGCGAGCTGGGTGATTTTCAGCCCCACCGCCATGGAGCCGGTGAAGGCGATGGTGTGGACGGCGGGGTGTTCGATGAGCGCCGGGCCGACGATTTCGCCGGGGCCGGGCAGGTAGGCGATGACGCCGGGTGGAAAGCCGGCTTCCAGCAGCAGTTCGACCAGCCGCGCGCCGATCAGGGTGGACTGTTCGGCCGGTTTGAAGATCACGGGGTTGCCGGTCACCAGGGCGGCGGCGACCATGCCGGTGGGAATGGCGAGGGGAAAGTTCCAGGGGGAAATGACGACCGTCGGGCCTTTGGGGCGGTAGGCGTAGATCGAATCTTCGCCGGGCATGAAACTGACGCGGCGGGGGCGGCGGAGGGCGTGGGCGGCGCGGGCGTAGTATTCGCAGAAGTCGATGGCTTCGGCGACGTCGGCGGAGCTTTCACGCCAGGGTTTGGCGGTTTCGAGCGTGATCCAGGCGGCCAGTTCGTGATGGCGGCGGCGCATCAGGTCGGCGGCTTTGAGCAGCAGCACGGCGCGGGCGGTCCAGGGGGTGGCGGCCCAGGCGGGGGCGGCTTTCACGGCGACGTCGACCGCTTGCCGTGCCAGGGCGGCGTCGGCGGCGGCGCTGGCGCCGATGGTTTCGGCGGGGTTGGCGGGGTTGACCGACAGGAGGGTCTGCGCGGTATCGACGGGCTTTCCGTCGATGCGGCAGAAATGGCGTTGGCCGAGGCGACCGCGGGCGGCGGTGAGAGCCTCGTGGTAGCGGGCGCGTTCGGCGGCGTTGGAAAAATCGAGGACCGGTTCGTTTTCGAAGGGGCGGTCCAGGCGGCGTTCCAGGTCGGCATCGGCGCCGGCGGCTGCTGCGGGCGTGTTCGGCGTGTTCGGCGCGGCCGGGGCGACCGGGGCGGGCGCGCCAAGAGAGCCGCCAGGGCCGGGGGCTTGCGGCGAGAGCAGCGGCGGCTTGAGCAGCACCTGCAGGGAGGCTTTTTCCTGGTATTGGTGGCGCAGGAAGCTTTCGTTGGAGGTGTTTTCGAGCAGGCGGCGGACCAGGTAGGCCATGCCGGGGAGGACTTCGCCGATGGGGACGTATTCGCGGACGCGGTAGCCGTCGCGGGCGAGGGCTTTTTTGACCGAGTCGGCCATGCCGTAGAGCATCTGGAATTCGTAGCCGGCGGGCGGCACGTTGATGGCTTGGGCGTAGGCGATGGCGTGGGCCAGCGAGCGGACATTGTGGGTGCCGAAGGCGGGTTTGATCCACTGGCGATTTTCGAGGATGGCTTCGGTCATGACTTCGTAGGTGGCGTCGGTGGAGGATTTGTCGGCGAACACCGGGAGCGGCCAGTGCTGCTGGCGGCTGACGATGTTTTCGTAGTCCCAGTAGGCGCCTTTGACCAGGCGGACGGTGAGCGGCGCGCCGCGTTTGCGCGCGAGCGCCACGACGCGGGAAAGATCGGCCGGGCCCGATTTCAGGTAGGCTTGCAGGGCGATGCCGAAGTGCGGGTAGGTTTTGAATTCCGGTTCGAGCATCATCCGTTCGAAGAGCGTCAGGGTGAGGTCTTTGAGCGCCCAATTTTCCATGTCCCAGTTGACGAAGAAACCGAGGTCGCGGCCGCGCCGCAGGATCGGCGCCAGCCGGCCGGCGATGCCCTCCAGCGAGCCGGCGAAATTGAGCGGGTCGCAGAAGGGAAACAGCGCGGAGAGTTTGACGGAGATGTTGATCGCCGGGATCGGGCCGCGGTCGTCGTGGGTGAGGACCGCGTGCGGTTCCTGGAGATTTTTGGCTCCGGCCAGGGTGTCGAGGAGCTCCAGGTAGCGCTGCTGATAGACGTCGGCTTCGTCGGAGGCGACCGCGGCTTCGCCGAGCAGATCGAGGGTGAAGGCGATGCCATCCTTGCGTCGGCGGGCGAGAATTTTGAGGGCTTCGGCGGCGCTGGCGCCGGCGATGAAAATATGCGCCATCTGCCCGACGTTGGCTTGCACCGCGCGAGCGGTCAGGCCGGCGGTCAGGCTGTTGCCGGCCAGCCAGCCGAGGCTTTTGGACATCCAGCCGCGTTCGGTCAGATTGCGGGTGCCGAGGTAGGCGTTGAGGTGTTCGGCGACTTCGGCGGGGGTCTGGAGCATCGGCATGACATCGACCAGCCGGAACATGTCCACTTTGAACTGCGGATCGTCCATGACCCAGGCCATGGCTTTGCCGAGCGGGCCTTTGGCTTCGAACATGTTGCCGCTGTCTTTGCTGCGTTCGAGGTAGGCTCCGCCGATTTCGAGGATGCGCTTTTCGATGCTGGTGCGGTCGATCGACGCCATGCGGGGTGCTCCGGCGGCCGCGGCGACGATCAGGGGGGCCGCGGCCACCTATTAGTTTAAACCCGTTTGGCGGGAAAGAAGAGACGGTTGACCGACGAATACGGCGCGGGGTGAATGGGCGTGGGCGCGCGGGCCGCGGCGCGAGTGGCTATTTGGCGGTTGGGCAGGTCAGGGCGGGGACGAGCACCACGCTGTGGTAGGTGACGGGGATCGGTTCGCCGCGATTTTTGCGGATGATCTGCACCTGCACGAGGAAGGGCCATTCGACGGGCTGGTGGTTGTCGGGGCCGGGCTGGGGCTGCAGGTCGGTGATGGGCGCGGTGACCACTCGCCAGGCGTAGCGCGGATTGTTGGGGAAATCCTGCGGAATGGCCCAACTGAGTGGGGGCAGTTTGCCTTCGGAGGCTTCCTGGTCGACCGCGCCAAAAATATTGCCGACCAACTGGACGGTTTCGTCGTCGTCGCTGGCGGTCTGCTGCATGTTGAGGCCGGCGGTGAGGGCGATCAGCAGCATGGTCGCGCCGATGACGAGAATCAGCATGGCGATCAGGACTTCGACGAGGGTCAGGCCGCGGCGGGCACGGAGCGGCCCGCGCGCGCGCGTGGGTTCGGCGTCGGAGCGCGGCTTGGGGTGGAGTGGGGGCCCGGCGGGGTTCATCGGTGCATGTCATCCGGCAGGTAGGGATCGCCTTGCGGCAGGGTGAGGTAGTAGGTGAAGGTGCGGCCAAAGTGCACCGGCGTGCCGGCGGAGTGCGAATCGGGGGCGGAGCCGCGGGCGCCGCGCTGGCCGGGGGCGGTCTGGTCGGCGGTATCGAGGATCAGGGTGTCGCCGTCGATCCGCGTGTAGCGGATCCATTCCTTGTCGATCAGCACGTAGCTGTCGTCGCGTCCGCCGGCGGGCAGGTCGTCGGCGGAGGCCAGGCGGATCGACCCGGCGCCTGGGCCGATATCGTCAGCGAGGGTTTCGGTGGCGTCAAAGCGGGGGTCCCAATCGAGCACCAGGGTGATTTTGACGCGCTGGGGATAGATCGGCCGCGGATTGGGCTGGTTCGAAAAGAAGGTGAAGTCGCTCAGGGTGCGCGTGGAATCCCACATCGTTTCGGGGCCGGCGGCGCCGGCTTTGCCGTTGAGGGATTTGGGGCCGAGCAGCGGGGGGGCTTCCCAACTGGTGGTCACCGGCGTCCAGTACAGGACTTGGAAAAAGAGCACGTGATCGACCACGGCGGCGCAGTCTTCGATGGGGAAGTCGCGGTTGAGCTGGAAGGGCTGGGTGACGGGGCTGTGAAAGTAGCGGTACAGCGTGCCGTGGTCGACGAAGTAGGCGACCTCCATGATGCCGCCGAGCGCCTGCAAGTCGTAGCCTTGGGGCGAGACCTGCGCATCGTTGACGCTCTGCAGCGCCTGGTTGTCGACCGACTGCTGCAGGTTGGGCGCGAGGGCCGGCAGGTTGAAGGCGTTGGGCGGGAGTTCATTTTTGAAGACCGGCGGCTGGCCGTCGGCGGCGAGGTAGGTTTCGGCCATTTCCTTGCCGCGTTCGATGGTGCGGACCAGGTACAGGAAGGAATTGTCCTGGCCGGCGGTGTGCGGGTCGTGGGGCGCGCCGTACATCACGATGACGTTTTCGTGGCTGTTGGAGGTCGGCAGGGCGACGGCGGCGACATCGGTGCGGACGACATCGATGGCGGCCATGGCGCGGTCGTGCACGTCGCGTTCGCGCTGCGCCATGCTCCAGGATTTCAGCGCCAGCATCAGCACGTACAGGGCCAGGCCGACGAGGACCAGCAGCACCACCATCGCCACCATCAGTTCGACCAGGGTCAGACCGCGGCGGCGCGCCGGTCCCGCTGCGCCGGGACGGACCGGCCTGCGCGGGCCGCGTGGGCCGCCGCGCTGGGCGCGGAATGGATGCGGGCGGGCGGTGGACGGCTGGATCATTGGGTGAGGTCCCGCCGGTAGGTTTGGCCTTCGGCGTGCACCAGGAAACGCACGCGCCCGAGCACCAGGCTGAGTTTCCAATCGTTGGTGTCGATGGCGCCGGGCAGGTAGCGTTGCATCACGCGCAGTTCCAGTTGGTCGGCGTGGACGGGGCTGTCGGGGAAGCTGATGTGGTTGGCGCCGGAATTCAGGTTGAACAGGTACAGGCCGCCGGGGCGGTTGGTGATCGGCGCGTCCCAGCCGGGCGCGCCATCGAAGCGGGCGACCACCACCGCCTGGATGTCGTTGGCGCGCACGCCGGGCTGGTAGTCCACCATGTCGAGATTGACGCCTTCCCACAGACCGCCTTCCATGCGGTGCTGCAGCGGGAAATAGGCGGCGCCGGCTTCGCTGAGGCTGGGCATGAACAGGTCCTCATGCCGCACCGGCTGCCAGAGGTAGATGGCGTTGCCGCCGAGACCGGCCTGGCCGGAGCCGTAGCGGTTGCGCAGCGTGCCGGATTGGGCCAGCAGGGTGTTGTTGCGTGCCAGGAAGCCGACGACTTCCGCGATCTGCCCGGACTGGTCGTAGGTGGAGACGAACCCGCGCAGCGGCAGGTCGGCGGCGTATTTCAGGCTGATGTCGTTGGACATGGCGTTGGTGGCGGCCGAGGAGGCGAAGAACGTGGTGAGCACGCGCACGCGCGTGCCGGCCGGCCAGTCCTGCGCGGTGGTGCCGAACAGGCCGCGCTGCACGTTGCCGAGGGTCACTTGAGACGGGTTGTAGGTCCCGTTCCATTGCGGCAGGTTGTCCATTTTGGCTTGCAGGTTGTCGGGCGGGCCGGTGGGGGTGTTAAGGGTTGGGAAGGGGTTCAGAATCTGCGGCGCGCCGGCGCCTTTTGTGAGGTTGTCGTAGTAGACGATTTCGGTGCCGATCTGCGCCAGCCCGGTGGGCGGCGGCGCCTGACCGGTCGCGTCCTGAATCTGGATGGTCGTGGCGGAGCTGGGCAGGGGGGAGCAGGAACTGTCGGTGTAAACGGTGCCGTCGACCATGTCGCAACTGGAGCCGTACTTCAGTTCGTCCACGTAGCCTTGCATGTCTTTGTTGCGGTTCACCACCATGCCGTGGTAGAGGTATTGGCTGTTGTCGAACTCGGGCACGGGACTGCGCAGCATGCGTGAGTCGGAGGTGGGGTAGTCGTATTTGGGGTTGCCGTCGAGGCCGACGAGGTAGGGCCCGCCGTAGCGACCGTGGTAGACGTGCAGCCAGAGGCCGCCGATCCACGCGCCGTCCTTCCACGGATGGTTAAACCAGGCGCGCTTGACGTTGAAGTGCTCGAGCTTGTCCGGGTTGTTGGCTTCGGTGAGGAACACTTCGTTGCCGGTGCTCTGGCCGGTGGGGTCGATATACATGCCGGGGACCAGGGTGAGCAGCTTGGGCGCCAAGAGCGGGCTTTGCGAGTAGGTCGGGTCCCAGACGTAGGGTTCCTGACCGAGCCAGGGCATATTCACGGCGCGCACGAGGATCAGTTTTTCGGTGCCCAGATGCGTGGCCATGGCGGTGTCGTAGACGCCGCGGTCCCAGATGCCGGAGATCCAGCTTTGGCCCGGGTTCAGGTTGGTGTTGCCGAAGGCCGGGCCGTTGGGCGGGCTGGCAAGGTAGCTGTGGCCGTTCATGGTGTAGATGGTCGAATACTGAATCCATTCCACATCGGT
Source organism: Planctomycetota bacterium (assembly GCA_050730415.1). GTDB lineage: Bacteria > Planctomycetota > SZUA-567 > H5-PLA8 > JBOHNC01 > JBOHNC01. The sequence continues at coordinate 2,954 of JBOHNC010000382.1, read as the reverse complement.
GGCGGGGTTGACGGCGTTGTCGACCTGGACGACGAAGTTCTGTCCGGCGGGCGGCAGGTAGCCGTTCAGGTTGGTGGCTTCGACGAAGGCGTTGTAGATCCGGCAGCCGTTCCAGTGCTTGCCGGCCAGCGAGCCGTACATGCCGCGGACGACGTTGTTCAGGTGGGTGGCGTCGCGGCTGGAATACCAGATCAGTTCCGCCGGCCGGGTTTCGGTCAGGCCGCCGACGGTGCGCTGGGCGTAGTCAAGGATGGCAAAGCCGTAGTCGGGCATTTTGTCGGCGGTTTCGGCGGTGATCGGAATCGTGGTGACGCTGCCGTCGATTTCGGGCGGCGAGGCCGGCGGCGGAACGTTCACCGAACAGGCCGGGCGGCTGCCGGGCAGCCCGACGCTGGCGCCGTTGACCTGCATCGGCACCAGGTGGCCGTTGAGACCGCCGATGTAGGGTTGATTCAGCTTCACCGAAAAGCCCAGTTCCTGAACCGGCTCCCCGCCTTGGTGCGCAACCGCGGTGGTGAAACGCCGCCCGCGCAGGCACTGCTGGAGCGTGTTCCCGCTGAGGCCGTTGTAATCGATGATTTCCTGGCCAATCTGGATGGTGCCGATCGGCGGGAGGGAACTGGTGTCGCCGGTGAGCTGGATCACCGACTGTGCCAGGGTGGGATCGACGCCGACCGGCGGGAACTGGTCGGGGATGGCGGTGGCCAGTTGCAGAAACTGGGTGGGCAGTTTCACGTCGGTGACCGGCTTGCCGTCGATGGCGAGGAAGACCTGGGCGGGGTCCACGCCGGTGGCCGACACATAAATGTAGTGCCAGACCAGGGGCGCGAGTTTCACGTGAGGGTAGTTGTAGAGGTACTGCTGGCCGGTTGAATCGGTGACGTAGAGGGTCAGGCCATTTTCGGAGGTCAGGCGGATGCAGTCGCGGGGCACTTTCAGGCTGGGATCGCCGGAGTAGAAGATTTCATTGCCGTTCATGCCGAAGCTGGGGAAAAACCAGCCGGCCATGACGATCGGCGGCGCCGGCAGCTGGTTCACGCCGCCCCGCGCGTTCAGTTCGATCGGGCCGGTGATCTGCTTGCCCATCATCATGTCGACGTCGGGCGCGGGGTTTTCGAAATTGTCGTAGGCAAAATCGTGCCGGCCCTGCATGCCGAATTCGACCTCGGTGAATATCTGCCCGTTGTTCGGTTGGAGGTTGGTGTAGTCCGGGGTGAGGTCGCTGAAGTAGGGGTAGACGTTGGCGTAGAAACTGGCGGCGGTGCCGGAATAGGGGACGAACCGCGGGCCGATCACCCAGCCCGAGCCCTGGCCGTTGAGCGCCGCCTGGATTTCCCACTGGCTCTGCGAATCCACATACCACAGCCCCGGGAAGCGGGCGGGGATGCGGAAGGTTTCGATCACGCCCGCCTGCGCGCGCAGGTTGCGGCTGGGATCGAATTCGCGGGCGTGGGATTCGACGGTGTAGTCGTAGTAGCTCTGGAAGCACACCGGCTGGGCGGCGCACTGCATCCCTTGCCGGTCGGCCACCATCGACTGCTTGATCATCTGGATGTAGTCGCTGGGCAGGATGTTCTGGCTGACGAAGCTGTCGAGCATGCCAAACAGCGTGGTGTGGCTGTCGATCGGGGTCTGCTTGCGGGCGTTCACCACCGCGGTGGCGAAGGCGTCCGCCATTTGTTCGTCCACCGCGCCCTGCTGGTAGCCGCCGGAACTGGGAATGCCTTTGACCATGGCCTTCAGCACATCCCACGAAGCGGTGTTGATGTTGATGGGGTGGGGGATTTCGGTGCGCAGCCACAGGTAGTGATTGTTGTCCGAGATGGTTTCGTCGAAGCCCAGGGAATTCACGAAGCCGATCTGGTAGTTGCGCGGCAACTGCGGGAAGAACGGCCGGCGGTTGGTCGAGACGATGTAGCCTTCGGGCCGGCCGACCTGGACTTCGCCCTGGTCGGTGCTGTCGAAGATCGCGACGTGGCACTGGGCGTCGAAGCCGCGGGGGTCTTCCACGCGCAGACCGTAGGAATCGCCGCTGAAGCTGCGGTCGAGAATGCGGGTGCCGGCGGTCCATTGGGCGGAGCGGAAGCTGTGGGCGGTCAGAAACGGCAGGATGCGTTCGAATTCCTGCGGGCGGATGACTGCCGACGGGCCAAACTGGGTGCCGATGTCGCGCAGTTCGTAGACCGACTGGAATTCGCGCTGATTGCGCATCTGGCGGATCAGTTCGGCGCGGCCGTCGTAGACCAGGCTGTTGGGCGGGAACTTCATGCCCTGATCGAACGGCTGCGCCAGCACGATCACGTTGCCGGAGGCCGACAGGTAGGGGCGGGCGACGCCGTCGATGGCGATGTAGCCGTCCACGGTGTTGGGGTTGCCGTCGTCGTAGAACTGGGAGCTGTCGTCGACGCTGATGGAGGTCGTGGTGGAATCGACTTCCATGGTCGCCAGGGCGGAGGCGAGCAGATTGCCCAGCACGCGGCAGGGCACGGTGTTGATGTTGAGTTTGCTTTGTTCGTCGGTGACGCCGACGTCCAGAAATTCGCCCTGGGGATTGCCGAGGCCGGTGAAGGGGTCGTCTTTGCCCGGCGGCTGCGGCAGGACCGGCGCGCCGTTCTGCACCAGCCCCTGTTCCTGGGCGTAGATGAGTTTCTGCGCGGCGTCGAGGCCGCCCAACTGCATGTTGAGCATGTCCAGGGTGGTGACATTGGGCTGGTTGAAAGGCGGTTTGGTCGCCTGAATCTGCAGCATGGGATCGGTCTGCGCGACCCAGGCGCGGCCGGCCTGGTCGCCGCCCTCGGCCAGTTGGCGGGCGCGGCTTTCTTCGAGGTAGGTGCTGGAGACCTTGGTGGTCTGGGTCATGCTGAGCACGAACGGCGCGATCACCGCCAGCATCGCGGCGAGAATCATGATGACGATCACGATGGCCACGCCGCGGCGGCGCCCGCCCCGAACGC
>JBOHNC010000381.1:0-12736 GCA_050730415.1 Planctomycetota bacterium | reverse complement strand
GGGCGGGGCGGGGCCGGGCGCGAGCAGCGGGCGCTGCGGGCGGAACGGTTTACAATGCCGCTCGCGAGGGGTCGCGTGCAGGTGCGCGCAAACGCGCGCTGGCGCGGGGGGGGATCAAGCATGGAATATCGGCGGCTGGGCAAGGCGGGCATGCGGGTTTCGGAAATTGCGCTGGGGTCGTGGATCACCGCGGGCGGCGACTACGACCAGAGCAACACCATCCGCGTGCACTTGAAGGCGTTCGACCTCGGCATCAACACCTTCGACACGGCGGACATCTACAACCGCGGCGTGGCGGAAGAAATCGTCGGCAAGGCTGTGAAGCAACTGAAGCGTTCAGACCTCGTCATCGCCACCAAGTGCCGCTGGCCGCTGGGCAACAATCCCAACGAGGACGGGCTGTCAAAAAAACACATTTTCGAAGCCTGCCACGCCAGCTTGAAACGGCTGGAGACCGACTACATCGACCTGTACCAGTTCCACCGGCCGGACGAACACACGCCGATCGAGGAATCGGTGGGCGCGATCGGGCAGTTGCTGCGGGCGGGCAAAATTCTGTATTGGGGCCTCAGCAACTACAACCCGCAGCAGACCGCCGACATGATCAACGCGGCACGGGCGCTGGGCGTCGAAGCGCCGGTCAGTCACCAGCCCAAGTACAACATGTTCCGCCGCGACGTGGAAGAAGCGCTGCTGCCGTACTGCCGGCGGGAGGGGCTCGGGCTGGTGGTGTATTCCCCGTTGGAACAAGGCTTGCTGACCGGCAAATACCTGAAGAAAGGCAAGCTGCCGCCCGATTCGCGATTCGCCAAAAATAGGAAGCTGGTCGAGGCGCACATGGTCGAATACAACCTGACGGCGCTGGCGGCGCTCCAGAATATCGCGCGCAAGCACAAGCTCACGTTGACGCAGTTGGCGCTGGCGTGGATTCTGCGCGAGCCGGGGGTGAGCGCCTGCATCGTCGGCGCGACGACGCTGGAACAGATCGAGCAGAACGCGCAGGCCGGGGGCGTGAAACTGGACGAATCTTGCGTCGCGGAAATTGAAGCGATTTTGCAGCGGCGCTGGGCGCGGATCCAAATCGAAGACAATCAAAAGGTGCTCAAGGACGTGAAAGGCATCTAGCCCAACGTACCGCGCCGGCTGGGAGCGCCGCGCTCCAGCGCGGCTTCTTGGATTTGGCCTTTCGTCTTTTGCCTTTGGTCTTTTGCCTTTGGTCTTTTGCCTTTCGTCTTTTGCCTTTCGCCTTTCGACTCTCAACTCTCGACTTTCGCCTTTCAAATTTCGGCTTTGGGCATTCGGCTTTGGGGAAGAGCAGGAAAAAACCAGGAGACCTCCATGGAATATCGACGGCTGGGAAAAACGGGGATGCGGGTGTCGGAGATCGCGCTGGGGTCGTGGATCACGGCGGGCGGGGAGTACGACCCGAGCAACACCATTCGCATTCACTTGAAAGCGTTTGACCTTGGGATCAACACCTTCGACACGGCGGACGTGTACAACGCCGGCGCGGCGGAGGAAATCGTCGGCAAGGCGGTGGCGCAGCTCAAGCGCTCCGACGTGGTCATCGCGACCAAATGCCGCGGGCGGATGCGGCCGGGGCCCAACGGCGAGGGGCTGAACAAAAAACATGTGATCGAGGCCTGCGACGCGAGCCTGCAACGGCTGGGCACCGACTACATCGATTTCTACCAGTACCACTGGCCGGACGAAGCCACGCCGATCGAGGAGTCGGTGCTGGCGATCGGGCAGTTGCTGCGGCAGGGAAAAATTCTGTATTGGGGGCTGAGCAACTTCACCACGCAGCAGACGGCGGACATGATCGACACGGCGCGGCGGCTGGGCGTGGAACAGCCGGTCAGCCATCAGCCGAAGTACAACCTGTTCCGGCGCGACATCGAAGAAACGCTAATGCCGCTGTGCGCGCGGGAGGGGCTGGGCTTCGTCGTCTATTCGCCGCTCGAACAGGGCCTCCTGACCGGCAAATACCTCGGCCAGCGCAAACCGCCGGCCGATTCGCGCTTCGGCAAAAACGCCAAGCTGGCCGCAACGCATTTCGCGGAGTACAACCAAAAGGCGCTGACGGCGCTGGCGAAAATCGCCAAGAAAAACAAACTGACGCTGACGCAGTTGTCGCTGGCGTGGATTCTGCGGCAGCCGTCGGTGAGCTGCGCGATCGTGGGCGCGACGACACTGGAACAGATCGCAGCCAACGCCACGGCCGCGGGCGTGAAGCTGGACGAAAAATGTCTGGCGGAGATCGAAGCGGTGTTGCAGCGGCGCTGGGCGCGGATCAAAATCGGCGATTTCCAGAAAGTGTTGAAGGACGTGAAGGGGGCGTGACGAAAAAAGAAGGATGAATAGGTCCCGGCGCCCAACGTCCGTGCCGGCCCTTTCAAGGAGGCCTTTGGCATGCCCGATGTCATCCTGCAGGACGCCGGCCCCAACCGGATCGCGGTGATCCAGGTCGTGCGCGTACTGACGCGGCTCGGGCTGAAGGAAGGCAAGGAGCTGGTCGAGAGCGCGCCCAAGGTGCTGCTGCAGAACGTCGATGCCGCGACCGCCGCGCAGGCGGTGGCGGCGCTGACGCGGGCGGGCGCGCAAGCGACGGTGGTCGAAGCCGGCGCCGGAGCGGCCGACGAACAGGAGGCCGACGCCATTTGGGACGACGACTCGTCCGCAGCGTCGGGTCCGGCCGCCGCGGCGGGCGCGGGCGTCGCGGCGGGCGGTGCGCCGACCGCCTGCGAATTGGTGGTGCTCGACGCGGGCCGCAACAAAATCGCCACGATCAAAGCGATCCGCGAACTGACCGGCTGGGGCTTGGCGGAAGCGAAGGGCTGCGCCGACCGGGCCGGTTCGGTGGTGCTGCGTGGGCCGCGAGCGCAACTGGCGGCGGGGCTGGCGAAACTGCAAAGCGCCGGCGCGCGGGGGGAAATCCGGGGCGCATGAGGCGGCGCAAATCGGCGCGGCCGGCGGCCCTGGTATTGGCTGTGTATGCCGGTTCGGGGGCTGCCTCCGCTGCGTAAAATGCCGCACGGAATCTCTGAAATCAGCGGCGGCTCGGTGCTTGCTGCACGGGGTGCAATTGCCGTATAATGGGGGCAACCCAAAAGGAGGATCGGTATGAGAGTGATGTATGCTATCGCTATATCTCTCATCGCTGCCGTGGTCGCGGTGTTTATTTACTCCAACGTCCACAACGCGGATGTGAAACTGAGCTTCCTGACGTGGAGCTGGCAGGGACCGCAGTGGGCGGTGATTCTGGGCATCTACGCGCTGGGGGCGGTCACCGGTGCGGGGCTGTTCACTTTCATCCGGCGCGGGCTGCACAAGATCACCGAAGAACCGCAGCCGCCGGGCGGTGGAGCTCCGGGCGGCAAGCCGGGAGACAAGAAGAAGCCCAAAAAGTAATTCCGGCCGGCGCGGCGGCGCGCAGGCAGCGAAGCACGAACGGTGGCGACGGGACGCGAGCTGCGGCGCGGCGCCACGGCGGGGCTGCACGGCGGGCGAATGTCCGCCGTTTTTATTGGGCGTGGACATCAGCTCGGACCGGGAGTGCAAAAAGCCGGCGCGCTGCGGCGAGGGGATTGAAAAGATGCGCGAGCGCGCGCAGGAGCCGGCAGGATGCCAGCGCTCCCGGGAGTGGGCAGGATCGCGGAGCCGAATGTACCGTTTGGACGAAGAAGCGTCTGATGACCGGCGCTCCCAGGGCGCTAGCGTGCTGCTTCGGCGACGAGCTGCTGGAAGGTTTTGCGCTTGCGGATCAGCGTGAGTTTCTTGCCGTCGATGAGCGCTTCGGCCGGGCGCGGGCGGGTGTTGTATTCGGAGGCCATCGCGAAACCGTAGGCGCCGGCGCAGTGGAAGCAGACCACGTCCCCGGTGCGGACCTCGGGCAGGCGGCGCGGTTCGGCGCCGTTGTTGTCGTCGCGACGGGTAAAAATGTCCCCCGTTTCGCAGATGTTGCCGGCGATGTACAGATCCTTCGCCGGAGCCTTGGGCCGCGACAGGTTGCTGATCTGGTGGTAGCTGCCGTACATCGTGGGGCGGACCAGATGGTTAAAGCCGGTGTCGATCCCGACGAAGGTGCGATTGTAGGGCGTGGGTTTGACGACGGTCGCGCGGGCCAACAGATAGCCCGACTCGGCCACCAGGAACCGGCCGGGTTCGATGGTCAGCGTCAGCTCGCGACCGATGGTGCGGCAGAAGTCGGCGAAGCGGTCGGAAATGCCGCGGCCCAGGGCGGTCAGGTCGACGGAGGTCTCCGCCGGGCGGTAGGGAATGCCGATGCCGCCGCCGAAGTCGATGGTTTCCAGATCGGGGAAGCGATGGGTGCGGAGGGCTTCGGTCAGGATGTCGATGGCGGTCAGGAAGCGCGAGGCGTCCAGGATGCCCGAGCCGATGTGCTGGTGCACGCCGACGATTTTCACGCCGCGGCTTTTGGCGATCTTGAGCACCTCCGGGATCCACTCCCAGGCAATGCCGAACTTCGAAGTCGGCCCGCCGGTGATGCAGTGATCGTGGTGGCCGGCGCCGACCGGGCCGTTGATGCGCACGAACACGCAGCGCCCGCGCGGCTGGCGGCGGAGGACTTCCAGCGAGTCGATATTGAGCGTCGCGCCGGCCTTGGCGGCGCCTTCAAGTTCCGCATCGCTGACATTGTTGTTGGTGAAGAGGATTTCCTTGCCCGGCACGCCAGCGGCGCGCGCCAGCAGGACTTCGCCAAGGCTGACCGCGTCGATCCCGAAGCCCTGGCCGTGGATGAGCCGGATGATCGCCGGATTGGAGTTGGCCTTCATGGCGTAGAGCAGTTTGTGTTTGGGGAAGACGATCGCGGCCTGCAGGCGGCGGCAGCGGTCTTCGATGATGTGCCGGTCGTACAGGTACAAAGGCAGCCCGAATTTTTGGGCCGCGGCCAGAAACAGGCTGCGTCGGGCGGGCGAGATGGAGAAATCGGCCATGGTGCGGTTCCTTCGCGGGAGGGACGGAAACAGGAATTATCGGCTGCTCGCCGCAAATGCAATGGGCGCGAAGAGCAAGGATGAAGCATGAAGGATGAGGGAGGAAGGAAGAGAAAGAAGCGAAAAGGATGAAGTTCGAAGGATGAGGTTGCTCTGTAAAAATCTTCGCTTCCGTGTCCTTTTCTTGGCCCCGCAAGGGGCCGAATTTGGGAAGCCGTGGGTGGAACCCACGGAAAGGTAGGTCGTGGCGCGGCTTCCGTGCCACGACCTACCCAAAACGTTCTTCCGCGCGACCCGAGACGATCCTCGCTCCGCCGCCATTCCATCGCGCGGAACCGTCACCGCCTTGAGATCCATGCATGGATTCTACGGACCCGGATGAAGGATGAAGGAAGCGGTAGGGGGAGCGAAAAGGTCGAGGCGTCGGATTCAGGTTTTGGAATTCCCTTCATCCTTCAAGCTTCAGGCTTCATCCCTTCTTCCAAGACTGCGCTGTCGGTTTTGGCTTGGCGGACCGACTTGCTGGTGATGAGGTAGCTGGCCAGCGATTCATTTTTGGCGGCGGCCAGGACGGCGGAAATCAGCTTGTCCTGGCGGGAGGCTTTGGCGACGGCCTGGATGTCTTCGATGTTGCCGGAGGGATGGTTCTTGATGACGCGGATGAGCTCGCGGTAGTCTTCCGGCGACATGGCCGGGGAGGTGGCGATGTAGGCTTGCAGCGCGAGGCTGAGCATCATGTCGTCCACCTGGTGGGCGGTGACGGCGGCGGCGGCGGCGGCGTAGGTTTGCTGAAAGACATGCAGCCGGCGGGATTCGTTGAACAGCCGGCACAGGAACACCGCCTGCCAGGTCGGCGGCAGCGCGTAGGTATCCACCTGGACCGCGGGGATGGGAAAGGAGGCGAAAACATCGGCCAGCAGTTGCGGCCAGTCGCGGGTGCGGGTGGCTTGGGTTTCGGCGGAGGTGGACCAGGCGCGGTAGAAAATCAGCAGCGCCAGGCCGAACAGCGCGCCGGCCAGCGCGGCCAGCAGGTCCATCCAGATCGACCCGCCGGTGGCGGCGGCGTCGGCGCGGAACAGAAACAGCACCGCCAGGCCCCCGCAGGCGCCCCAGCCGGGAGCCGAATAGGAAAGAAGTCGAATGAAGGTTGCCACCGGAAAGAGGACACTCCGCGCAGAGGTCAATCGCTCGGGACGAATGTCGGATCGAGCGACGTTCGACCGCAGAAAAAGCACCGCCGCGGAGCGAATCGCCCCCACCCTCGGCACCGGCGCTGGCCGCGCCACGGGGAATTATACGGGAGCGTTCCGGCCGGGGGCCGTTCGCGGCGATTGGCGACCTCAGTTCGGCGCCGGAAGAACGCGGCGAAGCAAACATACACCGCGGCCAGGCGCTGCACTATTTCTCCTTGGAAGCGGTCAACGGCAGGGCGGAGGCTGGGAGGAAAGACCGAGACGGCAGGCGGCTACCAGGCTGAAAAAGGCACGCTAGACGGCGATGATCTGCTGGAGAATCTGGCGCGATTCGCTGCGGGCGTCGTCTTCAAAGGCGGGTTGCGCGCTGTCTTCGATCAGATCGAGTAGAAAATTGTAGTGTTGGACATCGAGCACCACGGCTTCGGCGCGGCCGGCTTCGTTGGTCAGAAAACAGGGGCGTTCGGTGCCGACGATGGCGAGGATTTTTTTGAGCAGCGGTTTGCCCACTTCGCCCAGCGATCCGAACTCGGGGCGGATCGAGGGCTGAACGCCGGAGGCTGCCTGTAACCGTCTACGACTCATTGTGATATATTCCCAACCCCACATCTACACCGCTACCTCATATAACCTTAACTTTTAACGGAAGCAAGAGGCAGGGGAGGATCGGCGAAAATTTAATTGGGGCGCAGGATTTTTGGGTGATTTTCGCGAGTGAAACGGTGAGAATTCGCCTGTTTTGGTGCGATTTTCCCGATTTCAGGGCAGAATGACGCTATTTTTCCGGGGAGCCTTGCTTCAAATCGCTATAGCGGCTTGGCTATATGCCTTTTGCCGCAACGGCATGATCGCTATATTATATTGTTTAAGCGTTGGCTGGGCGGGCTTCAGAGCGGCTTCAGGCCGGCTTCAGACCAACCGGCCAGCCGTCGCTGCGGAACGGTTCGGCCGGAAGGCCGGCGCTATTTTCAAGGGTGCAGACGGGGCAGTCGGCCCAGCCGTAGCGGACCGCCGCGGGTGCCGGCACGGCGGCGCAGTGCAGCACCACCGTTTCGCCGTCGATCTGGGCTTCGGCGGCGTGAAAAACACGGTCCGGTCCGGCCACGGCGAAGCCGCGCACCGCGCCGCCGCGCGCGCGCAGGCCGGCGGCGTGTTTGAAGGCGACGCGGACGCGGCCACCGTCCGACGCGGTGAAGCCGGTGAAGGTCGGCCCGAGGCAGGCGACTTTCTGGCCGTGGGTCTGCGCCAAGGCGTTGTAGGTCAGGCGCAGGCCGACGTCGCGTTTGTTGCGCGGGTGGATGTCTTTGGGTTCGCCGATGTCGATCGTCACCGCCATGCCGGTGTGGGGCAGCGCGCGCGTCAGGGATTGGGCTTCGCGCAGTTCGGCCCAGCGGCTGTCGTCGGATTCCAGCCGCGCGGGTTGGCTTTCGAAATTGGCTAACTGGACGAAGTAGAACGGGAAGTCGCCCAGCTTCCAGTGGCGGCGCCAGTCACGGATCATGGCCGGGAACAGCACGCGGTAGCGGGCGGCATCGGCGGCGTTGGATTCGCCCTGGTACCAGATGGCGCCGCGGATGGCGGCGGGAATCAGCGGCGCGATCATGCCGTTGAAAAGCACCGTCGGCGTGTTGGCTCCCAGCAGCGTCGGCGGTTCGGCGATACCGGTCACGCGTCCGAAGTCCTGTTCGATTTTGTACCGCCAGGCGCCGGCCAACGGCTGTTGCGCGCCGTTCGGGCCGCCGTCGGTGGCGAGGGCTTCGGGCGGATGCAGCGCCATCGTGGAGGCCGGTCCGGTCAGGCCGCCGCCGGTGTAGTTGCTGAGTGCGCGCACGGCGATCACGTTGCGGCCGGCTTTCAGCACGCCCGCCGGCACCGGGTAGCGCCGCGGAGTGCTCCAGCTTTGCACATCCTCGGCCCAGTTCATCCCGCCGACGCGGACGCCGTTGACGTAGGTGTCGTCGGATTTGTCGACCGCGCCCAGCGTCAGCAGCGCCGGCTGGCCGGCCCAGGCCGCGGGGACTTCGACGGTGCGGCGAAACCAGAACACGCCGTTGGTGGCGTGGCCGGCGTTGATCCAGTAGGTGGGCAGATTCATTGCCGGCCAGTCGGCGTCGTTGCATTCGAGGCCGGCCCAGCCTTGCGCGAAGCCGCGGTTGCCGGCGTCCTGGGGCAGCTTGGCCAGGAAGGCGGCGCGCTGCGCGGCGTTGTAGGCGCGGATTTCCTCGGGCGGGCGCTGGAAGATTTCCAGTTCCTTGATGTAGCCGTCCAGCGCCGGTTCGCTGCGCAGGCCGGCCTCGCTGGTCCAGGCTTGCGCGGGCGTGCCGCCCCACGAGGAATCGATCAGGCCGACGGGTACGTTCAAGCGTTCATGCAGTTCCCGGCCGAAAAAGTAGCCGACCGCCGAAAAGGAACCGGCGGTCTCCGGCTTCGAAAGTTCCCAGACCGCTTGGACATCGGGCTCCGGCTGCATGCCGGTGCGCTTGGGAACTTTGAAGAGGCGCAGCAGCGGGAGGTCGGCGGCGGCGACGGCGGCAGCGGCGTTTTCGGTCAATTCGAGCGGCCACTCCATGTTGGACTGGCCGGAGCAAACCCAGACTTCGCCCAGGTACACATCCTTGGCGACGGCTTGGGCCCCGGCCGAAGCGGCGGCGCCGCCGACGCGGGCGACCAGCCGGTGGGGTCCGCCCGCAGGCAGCGGGGAGAGTTCCACCTGCCAGCGGCCGTCCGACGGGGCGGCCGGCGCGGCGGTGCGCGTCTGGCCGGCGAATTCGACGGCGACGACCTGGCCGGGCTCCGCCCAGCCCCAGATGGTCAGCGGGACATCGCGCTGCAGGACGGCGTGATCGGTGAACAGGGCGGCAAGGCGCATCGGGAGATCTCCTGACGAATTCGCGGGGGGGACAGAAAGTGGAGTGGAGTGGAGTGGGTTCGTGCGGCGGAACACCGGCGGGACGGCGCCGGACCGGCCCTGCCCGGCCCTGTCCGGCCGGGGGGACGGCGGAGCGACTGGCGCGCCGAGCCGGTGGCCGGTTGGCCGGCGCGCCGGGCGCCGCTGGCGATCAGGCCGGTTTGAGCGCCTGGTCGAAGTCGGCGGTCAGCATGTCGATCGGTTCGATGCCAACCGACACGCGGATGACGGCGCCATCGACGCCGATTTTTTCGCGGTCGGCTTCGGAAAGCGCCTTCTGCGAGGTGTCGGCCGGCGGGCAGATCAGGGTTTCGGTGCAGCCGAGGCTGGGGGCGTGGATGGCCACCTGAACGGTATTGAAGATCCGTTCGGCCGCAGCGGGGCCGCCTTTGCAGCGGAAGCTGAGCATCCCGCCGAAGCCGCCGGTCATCTGCTTTTTGGCGACGGCGTGGTCGGGAGCGCTTTCAAGACCGGGGTACCAGACATCGGAAACGCGGGGGTCCTTTTCCAGCCAGCGGGCGAGCGCCAGCGCGTTCTGGTTGTGTCGCTCCATGCGCAGCGGGAAGGTTTTCAGCCCGCGGGCGATGGTGTAGCTGTCGAAGGAAGAAATCATGGCGCCGTAGATCTGGCGCACGTTCCAGGAGGGGAAGATGTACTTCCAGTCGCCGCACAGGCAGCCGGCCAGGACATCGTTGTGTCCGGCGAGGTACTTGGTGACCGAGTGCATGACGATGTGGGCGCCGAGATCGAGCGGCCGCTGGTTGTAGGGCGTGGCGAAGGTGTTGTCCACCACGAACAGCGTGCCGCCGGCCAAGGCGACGCCGGCTTCGATGGGTCCCAGATTGCCCGGGCCGCGCGGCAGTTTCTGTTTGGTGCGCTCGCGGCAGACCTCGGCGATGCGGGCGATGTCGAGGCAGCGGCAGAGCGGATTGGTGGGGCTTTCGAGAAACACCAGGCGAGTGTTGGGCTGGATGGCGGCCAGAAAGGCGTCGGTGCCGGCGGCGGCGGGGACGAAGGTGGCGGTGACCTGCTGCTTGGGGCCGAACCATTTGAGCCAGCGGTACAGATGACCGTAGACATCGAGGGTGGTCAGGACGTGGTCGCCGGGTTCGAGGTAGGGCAGGATGACGCCCAGTTCGGCGCCCATGCCGGAGCTGAACAGCAGGCCGGATACGGCGCCTTCGAGGCCGGCGAGAATTTTTTCGACGGCGTTGACGGTGGGGTTGCCTTCGCGGTGGTACAGGTGGCCTTCTTCGATCCCCGCGACATGGTCTTGGAGAAAGCGCAGCGAGCCGAAGGTGTGGTTGACCGACAGGTCGATCGGCAAGCACATGCCCTTGTTTTCTTTGGGCTCGTGAATCCACGGCGGCCGGACGGCGCGCCAGGCGTCGTGCGGGGGGTTGTAGTCATTGGGGATCGGCATGCAAAATTCTCCATGGCGTCGCCGGGCTGGGCGCGGCCCGGGGGGCGATGACAAGCGCTACACGATACGCGAAAAACGGGGGAGTTGAAGGGAAAGGATGAAGCTTGAAGGATGATGGATGAAGGAAGACTGAAGGTAAAATAACGGAACAAAGCCATATGCGAATTTTATGCGCATATTTATGGATATTTTTGAATATGGGTTTGTTTGGTTGGGGAGGCATACGGGGGACGGGGGGGCTTGGAAGATGCGCGCGGAGGCGCTCAGGAGCCGGCAGGATGCCGGCGCTTCCGGGAGTGGGCGGGCTGACAAAGCCGAAGGGATGGTTTGGAGGAAGAGCGGGTGAGGTCACCCGCGCTCCCAGGAGCACGCTCATTTGCGAGGGGTTGCTCGATTGGCGCGCAGTGGGCCATTTCGGCGGTGGAATCAGAGGACGTCGTAGGCGACGCGGAAGCCGATCCAGTGTTCGGGTTGGTTTTCGGGCTGCCACATGTTGGCCCAGGTTTCGAGCAGGAATTCGGCGCCGTCCAAATAGCAGCCGCCGCGGACTTCGCGCAGGGCCAGGCGGCCGTCGTAGATTTCGCGGCGGTTGGAGGTCCATTCAGCGACATTCCCGGCAGCGTCGTGGAAGTTGCTGAAGCCGGCGTCGCGTTCGATGGCGCCGACCGGGAGCAGTTCGGGTTCGCGGATGACCGGCAGATGGCCGGGGTCGGCGCCCAACTGGGCGACGGCGTCGGCGTAGCGGCGGTGGTTGCAGTACAGCGGGTTGAAGTCGTCGCCCCAGGCGAAGCGGCGGCCTTCGGGACCGCGGGCGCAGCGTTCCCATTCAAGTGCGGTGGGCATGCGGCCGCCGTGAAGGTGGGCGTAGTATTCCGCCTGGGGATAGGTCAGGCCGACGACCGGCAGGTTGGCCTTGTCGGGGTCGAGGATGTCTTCGATGTGCGGCGGAAAGGGGACCTTGGGCTGGCTGCGATGACGGCGGCTGTCCTGAAACTGGCGGAAGAACCGCGCGTATTGGGCGTTGGTGACCGGCAGGGCATCGATGGCGAAGGCGGGCAGGATGACGGAGATGGCTTCGACGCCGGCGGCAAACGGCCCGGCGGGGACGAAGACGCGCGGCGCGGCGTCGGGGTCGGGCTGGACGGGCGGGTCGAGGTAGACTTCGTGGCCGGGGCCGCTGGCGCGGGAGCTGGTGCGGGGGATTTCGTTGAAAGACGAACACAGCGGGCAGCGGCCCAGGGTGCCGGCGCGCGGCAGCGCGGCGTGCAAGGGCGCGTGGCAGGCCAGGCAGTAGAAGCGGATGCCTGGCTGGGGGCGGACTAGGCGTCCGGCGCGGACGCGGCGGCGGCCGGAGCCGAGGTTGTCGGGCAGATCGTGCCGGGCGGAACGCTCGCCGGGAACGGGCCGCAGGCCGGATTCGGGGGCCTCGTTGCGCTGCGCTCGGCGGCACAGCCAGCAGGGGCGGTCGTCGGGGAACATGAGCGAGCCGCAGTGGACGCAGGCACGCAGTTTTTCGAGGGCTACGCCGCCGGGCGCGGCCTGTTCCCAGGCTTTCCAGAGCGCTTCGGAGTCGGGGATGGCGCGCTGATCGGGCTGCGGGCTGAGCAGCCGTTTGAGGAGCGCGGCGAACTGGGGCATGTCGAGAAACGGTTTTTTGGGCAGGACGGCGGCGCGGATTTTGCGCGCGGCGCGGAAGGCCCAGCCATCGACGCCGGCCTTGCGGTCTTCGAAGGGCGGGCGGCCGCGGACCAGCCAGAGGGCGGCGGCGGCGAGGGTGTAGCCGGCCTGTTCGGCGGCGCTGCGGCGCAGCCACTGGATGTAGTCGCCGACCGGCCCGCTGCCGGAGGCGGCGTGGGCGCGGTGCACAACACCGGAGGCAGTCAGGGCTTCGATGGAGGGGCGCACCGGCGTCCATTCGGGGGGCAGTTCGGCGAACAGGCCGGGGGACAACAGCGAGCCGGTATCGGCGACGGTCCAGCCGATGACAAACAGGCGCGGCTCGGAGGGGGCAATCAGCAAATAGCCGGGGCCCAGCGCGGGGAGGGTATGTTCGAGAAAGTCTTCGAGGCTGTCGCGGACGCCGGTGGCCAGGGCGCGGGCGAGGCGCTTGACGAAGGGCGCGAGCAGGTGCCAGACGGCGGCGGGCGGCAGGCCGTTCAGCGGTACGCGGGTTTCCAGCGGAGCCGGGAGGCTGGCGAGGACGGGCTGGTCGAGCGGGTCGAGCGGGCCGGCGCCGGGCGGGGCGGCCGCGGCC
>JBOHNC010000380.1:0-7279 GCA_050730415.1 Planctomycetota bacterium | reverse complement strand
GTCTTGCGGAAGTACGTTTAAATTGCGAAGCGGAAGAGAAGAGGAAGAGAAGAGGAAGAACGGCGAGTCAAGCCTCGCCTCAGAAAGGCGGCGTCAAGCCGCCGCACTCCATACGCATTTACTTCGTGCGCGGCGGGAGCTTGGGCGAGGTCAATTTACTGCTGCAAGACCGTTTAGCGGCGATATTGATCGTCGCTGACTTTTTCCAGCCAGTCGACGGCCTTGCCGTTGAGTTTCTCCTGGATGGCAATGTGGCTCATGGCGGTCGTGGGCGCGGCGCCATGCCAGTGCTTTTCGCCCGGCGCGAACCAGACCACATCGCCGGGGTGGACCTCTTCGACCGGCCCGCCCTCGCGCTGCACCCAGCCGGCGCCAAAGGTGACGATCAGAGTTTGGCCCAGCGGGTGGGTGTGCCAGGCGGTGCGGGCGCCGGGTTCAAAGGTCACGTTGGCGCCGGCGACGCGGGCCGGTTCGGCGGTTTCGATCAGCGGATCGATCCGCACCGCACCGGTGAACCAGTCGGCGGGGCCCGGGCTGGATGGCCGGGAGCCGCTGCGTTTGATTAGCATGGGGAGACCTCCTTCAGATTGGACCGGGACGCGAACAGGCGCCTGTTCCGCGGTTCGCTCCGACAGCTTCAATCTACACCACAGAAGGAACAGTGCAAAAGTTCAGGCCTGCGAAAGGCAGCCGCAGGCGACCGCAGGGCGAACCGGTGCGGGCGCTGCATTGACAAGCGCTGAGAATCGCAGCATAATCGAATTCGAAATTGCGGTGATTGATCGAAGGGCGTTGCTGGGTTTTGGAATGGTCCGCTGCGGAATCGCCAGCCTATGTTTCGATCTCTTTTGCTTGCCACCACCTGCCTCGCGGTGCTCTGCGGATTGCTATTTCCCCGCCAATGGTGGGTCAATCAAAGCTGCTGCCGAACCTGCATTACGCTGACCGAATGCGCGCCGAGCGATCTGTGCCCCATGGTCGATGCGGCGGCCGACAAGGCTGCCGCCAAGTTTCTGCATGTCACCGCGCCGGGCTGCTGCCACTCGCGGGAATTCACGCTGCGGGCCACGCCGCAGCAGGAACAAGCTTTCCAGCCCTCTTCGGTGAACCTTGGCGCGCGCGGCGCGATAGCGCCTGAGCCAGCAAACACCTTGCGGCTCGCGGATCGACCCTGCGTCATTCCTGCTTTTGGCACCGATCCCGATCCGCCTGCGGGCGCACAGAATCTGCATCAACTCCAACGCTTGAATTTGTAGCTGCTCCGCGATTGGGCGAGGTTGCCGGTGCTGAAGAGCTGGCGACCGCTTCGCACTTGGCGGCCTGCGCTGATCAGCGTGATGGTTTCGCCAAGCTGCGGCCTGCCCCGGCGCTGGCGCAGGCGCGCACGGCGGAAACCAGAACCGGCCGTGAAAATGTAAATCTTCGACGCTGCGCTGGCGGTGGTGGCACCGGTATCGGCGCCATTCCCTTCCGGCGCTGAACATGCAAAACATGTTTCCTGCTATGGCGGGGAAGCGTCTGCGGGTCGTCGGTTGCAGCCGGTGACCGCAGGCGGCCGCCCCTTTGAAAGTGGCGGTTCATGGATCTACCCTCGAGAGTGTTTCAAGGAGAAAGACGATGCGGGGCTTCATGGTTCCCTGGCTGTCGGCGGCGATGCTGTGTGGTCTGCTGGTGGGTGGATGCGGCGAGCCTGCTCGGGTGGAAACGCCGATCACTCATCCAGCCAACCCCGCTGCCGCCTCCGCACCGGTTGAGCCGCGGTCGAATACGCTGCAAATCGCGCCGACTCCCAGCAGCCAGACGGATGGCGGCGCCCAAAGTGGGCCGCCCCTGCAACCGGTTCCCCATGAACCTGCGGGCGAAACACCGGCCACCGCCGGTGCGGCGACGACCTACACCTGCCCCATGCACCCGCAGATTCATTCGAAAGTTCCCGGGAAGTGCCCGATTTGCGGCATGACGTTGGTTCCGGAAAAACACGATGGAGATGCGAAATGAAATCGCGAATATACGGAATCGGCGCAATGCTTGTTTTGGTGGCCGGTGTGCTAATGATGCCCGGCTGCGGCTCCCCCACCCCGCAGGAGGCGTTCGCCGGCGTGCGCGAGCAACTGGCCGGGCGGGAGCCGGCGGAAGTCCAGTGGCGGACGGGGACGAAGGAGGATGGCGCGGCCGACAAACTGGTGGATGACCTGCTGCAGCACGACCTGCAGGTCGAAAACGTGGTTCAGATCGCGCTGTTGCGCAATCAGGGATTGCAGGCCGATTTTGAGAACCTCGGTATGGCGCAGGCTGACCTGGTGCGGGCGGGGCTGCTGCACAATCCGCTGTTTCAGGCCGAAACGCGGTTCAGCTCGGGCGGCGGCTTCACCTTCGATTTTGCGCTGACGCAGGATTTTCTGGACCTGCTTTTGATGCCGGCGCACAAGCGCCTGGCGGAAACGGCCTTTAAACAAGCGCAGGTCGGGGCGGCGCGGGACGTGCTGCAAATGGCTCAGCAGGCCAGCCACCAGTATTACCGGCTGCAATCGACGCTGCAAAAGGAGGGATTGTTCAAACAAACGCTGGCCGCCGCGGAAGCCACGTATGACCTCGCCCAGCGCATGCGCGCGGCCGGCAACATCACGCTGCTCGATGAGGACACCGAGTGCGCAGCTTTCGAACAGGCGAAGCTCGACCTTGCCACCGTCGAGAACCAGGTGCGCGAACAGCGCGAGGATTTGAACACCACCATGGGGCTGTGGGGCGCTCAGACGCAATGGCGTTTGGCGGCGCGGCTGCCCGATCTTCCAGCCGCTGCGGCGTCGACCGATGGCATTGAAAAAACAGCCGTCGCCGAGAGCTTGCAGCTGGACCAGCGGCGGCTTGAAATCGAAGAGGCAAGCGAAAAGCTTGGGATCGCACGGCCCATGGCGCTGCTGGAGGGCAGCGGGGTGGGCGTGGCCTCAGAGGCCAGCCGCGACCACAAGACCGAAATCGGACCGGCTCTGGCGTTCCCATTGCCGCTGTTCGATATGGGCCAGGGGGAACACGCCGCCGCTCTGTCCGATCTGCGGCGCAGTGCGGCGCTGTACGAAGCGGACGCGGTGGCGATTCGCTCGCGCGCGCGGGTTGTGCGGGACCGCTTGATCGGGGCGCGCGAGCGGGTTGAATTCCTGCTGAAGGTGGTGCTGCCGCTGCGCCGGCAGATCCTCGATGAAACTCAGAAGGAATACAACGGCATGTTGATTGGTGCGTTCCGCCTGGTCGCGGCCAAGCAGGAAACGATCCAGGCGGCGCAGCAGTACATAGATGCTTTGGAGACCTATTGGCAGGCGCGAGTCGAATACGACTTTCTGGTGCATGGTTCGTGAATGCCATGCTGTGTATTTCGTGTTTCGATCCTCAACCGGTTCCCATCGGGAGAAAACCAATGCCCCATCCATCCCCCGCGCGGCGCGGCCTGTTGCAGGCGCTGCTGGCCGCGCCGCTGCTGCGATTATTGGGCGGATCGCCCATGCCCAGCCTGCTTGGCGCGGACAGCGCCGAAGCCGGTCCCGGCGGCTCCGGCCCGATGCCCCGGCCGCCGCAGCCGACCGGAGGACCGGCGGTTGCGGCCGCCGATCTGCCGCCCGGCGAACCGGGCCGCGACTACCGCCCGACAACCACGCTCGACGGCGCAACGCTGCCATGGAAAGTCGTCAATGGCGTGAAGGTGTTCCACCTGGTGGCCGAACCGGTAATGCATGAATTCGCGCCGGGACTGGTCGCTCACTGCTGGGGGTACAACGGCCGGGTGCACGGTCCGACGATCGAAGTCGTCGAAGGCGACCGGGTGCGCGTCTATGTCACCAATCATCTGCCGGAACCAACCACTGTGCATTGGCACGGCATGTTTATTCCCAACGGCATGGACGGCGTGGGCGGCCTGACGCAGCCGCCCATTCCGCCGGGCGAAACGTATCGCTACGAGTTCCCGATCATCCAGCACGGCACCTTCATGTATCATTCGCATCACGACGAAATGACGCAAATGGGCTTGGGCCTGATGGGGATGATCGTCAGTCACCCACGCAACCCGGTCGGCCCCCTACCCGACCGCGACTACGCGATCATGCTCAGCGAATGGATGATCCATCCGGGCACCTCGCGGCCGGACACCGCCGCGATGGAAGGGTTTAACGTTCTGACGATGAACGCGAAGGCCTATCCCGGCACCAGTCCGATCGTGGCGCAAAAGGGCGAGCGGGTGCGGATTCGTTTCGGCAACCTGAGTGCCATGGATCACCATCCGATTCATCTGCATGGCTACAACTTCAACGTCATCGCCACCGATGGGGGGGACGCTCCGGCGAGCGCTCAACGGCCGGAAACGACGGTGCTGGTGCCGGTCGGGAGCACACGCACGATTGAATTTGTTGCGGATGCACTCGGCGACTGGGCTATGCACTGCCATATGACGCACCACGTCATGAATCAGATGGGCCACGGGATTCCCAATATGATTGGGGTGGTGCCCGGTGACCTGGACGCCAAAATGCGCAAGCTGCTGCCTGAATATATGAGCATGGGTCAGGACGGCATGGGCGGCGCGGGGCAAATGGGTATGCGAGTTCCCGAGAATTCCATTCCGATGCTGGGCGGCGTGGCCAAACATGGTTACATCACGATGGGAGGCATGTTCACGATTTTCAAGGTGCGCGAACACCTGACGGGAGCCGACGATCCAGGTTGGTACGACGGTCCGACGGGTACTTACGCACGGACGGCGACGGCGGCGGAATTGACGCAGGATGGCATCGCTTTGAAAGGGGGGAAGGGCTGATGGGGAAAGGATGCAGGATGCAGGATGAAGATTGAGAGAGTACGGAGGGGCGCAGGAGTGGAAGGGACCGGGCCAAATATACATTTAGCTAAATTTAGGAGCGGGCGCGGCAGCGCTTCGGAGGGGTACCAGGGTGACTGATCTGCCCGCGTTTTATGCACCAGTTGTTATGAGAGTCTTGGCTTTTTGGTTCTCATTGCGGGATTGCATGCGCGGAAGTCGATGCGCAGGCGGAGATTGGGCGCGGGGAGTTCTTCCTGGGAGAACTGCTGCGGGTCGGCTTGGAATCGGCCGAGGTAGGCGGCGATGCGGGGGATGGCGACTTTGCGGCGGCGGGGTGGCATGGGTCGGCGGGCGATCAGGCGGTTGGCTTCATGAACGAGGTTAACGACGTCGTTGCACAAACCATCTTCGGCGCGAAGGGCTTGGGCGGCGTGGGCGATGGCACGGGCCAGGGTGAGACGGTGGGCGCGATTGGCTGCGGCCAACAGATCATCGACCGAGCCGGGAACGCCGTCGTGGGCGCGGATTTCGAGGGCCGTTTGGCGTTGCAGGACGGCTTGGATCACGCTGGGATGGGTGCGTGGCAGACCCGGCGAGACTTTTACAAGCGGGTTGAGTTCAATCGGTTCCATGAAAGCGACTCCCGCGGAACAGGGCGTCAGTGCCGATTCCGATGGAGTCACTTTCCCTGCAAGTGTGACAGCGGAGGTCACAGTTGCAGGCGATAGTTTGGAAATTCCAAGAAATCTTTTACAAAGAGAGGGGACGGATGGCGATTTTATCCGGCCCATGCGATCAGCCCCCTAAAAAAGAGACCCGCCGCAGGCGGGGCCTTTCAAGGTAAGCGCGGCAATGGATGCCGACTGCATCAAGGCATGCAAGGCCGCACGCCGAACGAAAAGTACCGATGGATTCGACCGCAGGCAACATACCCACGTTTGGAACCCCGACCGCAATGGACACCGGGCAGTCCATGCGCCGCGCCAAAGGCCGCCGTGCGCGGCGAATGCGGCGTGGGGTTCACGATGGAAGTGACGCACTTCCAGGGCAAGAAGCACTTGCCGATCGTGACGCTGAAACGCGTTGCGTAGTGGCGGTCGATCATTGAAATTCAAAACGTTTTGCTTCACTTTCGTGACAGGACACTCTGTCCCGACATTGCCGACCTTCCTCAACCGTTCTGACCGTTCTGGTCGTTTCCCTCCTTGTTTTCCCCACGGACACCTCGTCGGACCCCTTCACCGGTTCCCTACCGATTTTCCCCACGGACGCCTCGATGGAGCCAAACACACATGTAGTAGATGGAAAACGGACAAATGCTACTGCCTCTGGAGCTTCATTCGATCTAAGAATGAATAAAAGTTTTCACGCATTCGATCATTGCTTCCCTCAAGAAAGGAGTGACATCGTTCAACCAGTTTCTGGATTTCCTCCTTGGGCCTATTCAGGGTTAGGGCCAGAGCCACAGTGACCATGCACCTCGATGATCGTTCGGGCGAAAATAAGGCGGCTTCGGAATCATTTTTAACCAAAACCTCGTATACGCTTATCGAGCGTAGCTTGTGTCAGGCCGTCGTGACGCGGAAGCGCGTTGCGTAGTCGATCCTTGACGATCAAAACTCCGCGCGGAACCAGAATCGGTGTTTTTGCACAGGACAGGGGCTATTTCTGCGCCCGTTTAGCGATAGCCGCCTCCATGGCGGTGGCGGTCTCCGGGTGGCTATAATCTATCGCACACTTCACCGGCAGTTCGCCTTGATCCTCGATTTGGGGATTCGCGCCGCCCTCGATCAGCGCGACCGCGCAATTGGTCCTACCCTCCCTCGCTGCAAGAAAGAGGGGTGTCTCGCCTTTACCGTCTTTCGCGTCGGGATCGGCCTTGTGTTGTATCAGGTAGTTCACCATGCCTGGCTTGAGCATTTGAACTGCTTGGTGCAGCGCGCTGCATTGGTAGCGCAGGCTGTCCCATTCCAGCGGGAGTGCTTGGGCGTTAATGTCATCCCCAAGATCGAGAAAATACTGGAGCACGGCGGTATCGCCGCTCCCAGCCGCAGCCACTACAAACGACTGCGGTGTGATGGCTCGGATTTCCGCCAATGTTTTCGTCCCGACAAACTCCTTGACCAAATCCAAGCGCCCTACAAACGCGGCGTAGTGCACCTGCGTCACACCGTCCTTTCCGTGCGCCCAAGGGTCTGCACCGTTTGCCAGGAGTATTGGAATGGGCCATGTCGGGCCGCGTTTTAGGCAAAAACCAAGGGCACTGGCCCCCCATTCATCCAGTAGATTCGGATTGGCTCCGCGCGCGAAGAGGCTCGCGTACAGTGCCCGCGATTCGGGCGCGTCGGGGCAAAGAGCAAGCAAACGCAAGGGATTTTCGCCGAAACCGTTGAACTTGTTTGGATTCGCTCCATGATCCAAAAACCATTGCGCGATCTTCAACCGATGGTGCGTAAGAGCATAGTCCAATAG
>JBOHNC010000379.1:0-13840 GCA_050730415.1 Planctomycetota bacterium | reverse complement strand
GTCTACCGCACCGCCGGGCTGATCGACGGCGGACGCCCGCACGCCAAAGCCCCCGAAGCCGATCCGCTCCAGGAACGGCTGGCCACCATCGAAGAATACGCCGTCGAATGCTCGATGCTGAAAGTCGGCTGCTCCGAAATTCTCGACTTCGTCGTCGACGAAGGCGTCCAGTGCCATGGCGGATACGGCTACTCGGCCGAATACGCCGTCGAGCGTTTCTACCGCGACTCGCGCATCAACCGCATCTTCGAAGGCACCAACGAAATCAACCGGATGCTCATCCCCGGCATGCTGGTCAAGCGCGCGCTCAAGGGCGAACTGCCGCTGCTCAAGGAAGTCCAGAAGGTCCAGGCCGAACTGCTCGATGTCGGCGGCCTCGAGGAACCCGACGGCGCGCCGCTCGCCGCCGAACGGAAATTGCTCGAAGGCGGACGCAAGCTGGCGCTGCTTTTGAGCGGCGCGGCCTTCCAGGCTTTCGGCGAAGAATTGAAGGGGCAGCAGGAGGTCCTGGCGCACATCGCCGACCTGTGCATCGTGCTGTATGGCGCCGAGAGCGCCGTCGTCCGCGCGCTGAAATGCGCCGAGCGCAGCAGCCCCCACGCCAAACTTGCAGGTTCGATGGCCCGCATCGCCGTCAATGACGCGGCGCTGCGGTTCGAGCAGAGCGCAAAAAGCGCCCTGCCCGCCATCGCTCACGGCGACGAGCTGAAAATTCTGCTCAGCGCCGTGAAACGGCTGACGCGCTTCACGCCGATCGACGCAATTGCGTTGCGGCATGAGGTCGCTCAGGAGGTCAAACAAGCGGGGCGGTACTTCCTCTAGCCCGAATTCAACCTCGGGCCGAGGAAACGAGGCCCACAGGTGAAGTACTTTGGGGCGGTTCTGGTCTGGCTCGGGTGGTGCGCCACCCTGGCGGCCGGTGAAGCGGTCGTGCGCGCCGAACCGTTTCCAGACCGGCCGCCGCTGCCCGCCCGCCGGCGCGTCGCGCATCGCGCCTTCCCCTCGCTCGATGCCTGGGCGCTCGCCCTGCAGGATGACTTCTTCCGCCTCCAGGTCGAAGACCGCACCAAAGCCGTCGGCGCCTACATGTCCGCCCGCCAATTCACCGCCGCCGTGCAGCCGGTCTCCCTCGCCCCCGAAGCCCCTGCACCCGCCGTCGGCGACATCGGCGCTCCCGCCTTCGTCCCCCACCTGCCCGCCGCGCTGCTCCCCGGCGGTCTGCCGGCGCTCTCCAACGTGCCCGATTTTGCCGACCTGCTGCAAGGCGGTCTTCCCGGATCGACGGCCACCCCGCCCACCTTCAGCCTCGACACGCCCTTCGCCCTGCAAAACCTGTCGCGCCTCGCCGATCGGCTGAACCAGTCCGCCGCCGCCGACCAGCAGCGGCTGTTGCAGTTCCAGGTCCCCGCGCTGAACGCGCAGTCCGGCTTGAATACTCTCGCCAGCCGCCTCACGGCCGGCCTGAATTCCTTCCAGCTCGACACCCGCCTGCCCGCGCTGCAAACCCGCGCCGATGCCGGCATCGACCGCACCGTCGACCGCCTGACCGCCTGGCTGCAATCCCCCGCCGCCGATCCCGCCGCCCTGCAGCGGCTCGAAACCCGCCTCCCGAATCTGCCGCTCGAATCCCTCCGCACCGACCTGCTGGCCCGCCTGCCCGCGGTCACCGGGCAATTGCACGGCCTCACCGGCGATCTGGCCGGCGCCCTGCAATCGGCCGCCACCGCCGGCCAGGGTGCCGCCGCCGCGCAGCAGTTGCAGTCGGCGCTTCAGGATGTGAACAGCCTCGCCAGCCAGCTCGATCAGGCCGCCGGCCAGCTCTCCGCCGGTGGACTCAATCTCACCGCCGCCGCCGATCGCCTCGATCCCTCCGGCCATCTCGCCGCCTGGCTGGCAGCCCCCGGTGGCCTGCCCGCGCTGACCACGCTGACCACGCTGCCCGCCGTGCCCAACCTGCCCACGCTGACCGGCCTGCCCGGCAGCCCCGGGCTGTCCAGCCTCCCGGGCCTTCCCGGTCTCTCCGGCCTCCCGAGCCTGTCCGGCGCGACCGACCCCGCCGGCCCCTCTGGCACGAGCCCCGCCTCTCTGCTGGGCGGCCTGAAACTTCCGCAGCTCGATTCCGCAACCCTCACCGCCGCCACCCAGAAACTCAGCCAAGCCCTCTCCACGGCCAACCTGCAACTGGGCTCGCTGAACGCCTCCACCAGCGCGGCCGATCTGGAGCAGCTCGATTTCCGCTTCGGCGGGAATTCCCTCACCATCGGCAGCGCCGCCTTCGCCCAACTGCCCAACAGCTTGGGTGGCCGCGACTCCCTACTCGCCATCGGCCCGACCGACCTCACCCTCGCCAGCGGCGATTTCGCCCGCTTCCAGAACCTGAGTTTCGACCTGACCACCGCCAGCAATGGCTTCCAGGCCTTCGGCTCGGTCGGCGGGCTGAATCTGAACTTCGGCCGGCGGCAATTCAGTTTCGACGCCGGCGCGTTCAGCCTGAGCGCCACCGGCAGCGGCGCCCAATTGCAGGCGGTGCTCTACCCCCACGACAACCGCTACGGCAGCGGCGTCGGCCCCAATCCCGCCGGCATCTACTTCGCGATCAACACCCAAAATAGCCGTTGGATGTCCCTGTGGCAGAACCTGTCCGCCAATCTGAACGCCGCCGCCGGCGCCCTGAACGGCGGCGCCACGCCCTCGGCCGCTGCCACCTCCGCCGAACTCAACGGCCTGATCAACCTGATCGTTGCCCAGCCCGGCGCCTCCTTCGGCCAGGACTATTTGGTGGTCTTCAGCGGCCGAGCAGCCCAGATGCTGCAAGCCCAGGCCGGCATCCACCTCGACGCCGGCACCCGCCTGCTCGTCGACGCGCTCGGCGCCTTCGACGGCGGCTACCGCACCTTCGCGGTCACCGGCACCCAGGTCGCGCGGCTGACCAGCCTGGCCCAAGCCCATCGCTACAGCGACATGGTCGAAGTCGCCCGCGGCATCGTGCCGGAAATCGACGTGCTCTACAGCCACTACCTGCGTCGGTTCGGCGGCCGGCCCGACAGCCTGGCCGCCCCGCTGTCGCTCTGGCAGGCCGGCCCGCTCGGGCTGAATCTCGGCGCCAGCCAAGGCGACTACACCACCCAGTGGTTCGGCGGCCTGAGCCTCCAACTGCCCGCGCCCACCCAAAGCGCCTTCCGCCAGCGCCTCTACGCCGGCTGGCTGTACGAACAGTCCGGCCGGCTGCTCGACGACGCCCGCGCCGCCGCCGACCTCCCGCCCGGTTGCATCGGCTGGACCCCCCAGGATTTCACCCTCCCCGGCGACCTCGTCACCCAATACAACGTCGAAGGCGCCGGCTTCCTGCAGTACCGCATGAACGGCTGGGCCATGGAATATGAATCCACCTACGACCCGACCCTGGACATCGACCCCGGCACCCGCCTGCGCTGGAACAACACCCTCGATCTCGGCGTCCGCCAGGCGGACTACCTGAGTTTCGCCCAGGAAAATCAGTTCGCCCGCCCGCGCGAATTCCTGGCCCGCTACGACCAGCCTTCACCGATCGGTGATCTCTTCCCCATCTTCCACGCCGAAACCGCGCTGCAATACGAGCTCGACGGCCTCGGCCGCCGCTCCTTCGCCGGCATCGGCTGCGACGCCGATTTCGGCTACGGCGCCGTCGCCCGCCACCTCGGCCTGCAACTGCCGCTCGCCCCCGAACTCACCCCCAAGGCGTTTCTGACCGTCCAGCGCCCGCTGTACACCTTCCAGATGCTGGCCGCCTGGCCCACCGCGGTGGATCAGGTCCCCTACGCCGCCTGCCAGTTCGCCTGGAACCTCGACCGCCTCGCAGCAGCCTGGTGATCGCCCCGCCCCGGTCCACCAAAACATCGAATAGTGCCGATATACCGACTGGTTTTCTTCGACGCTTTCCTTTCACCTGCCAATCCCCAAACCTCCCCACGGGCCTCGAGGCGGCTGTCTCGTGCCGTCCGGCACCCCTCCCCTTCGTTATTGCGCCCTCTTCTTTGCGACTTGGCGTCTTGGCGAGAGGTCTTCTTCTTCCTCCGCACCGAAAAACGCCAACACCCTGATTCACACCTTGGCGCTGACCCGTTCAGCAGATTCCCAGGCAAGGGCCGATGCGCCGAAAATCCATCCCTCGCGCCCCTTTACGAACCGCCCCCCTGCGACTATATTGTTCTGTTCTTTCCGTGCGCCGGGCTCCCAGGCGGAGACTGCGCGGCCGGAGCAGTGGGTTTTCCGGCCGCGGCCGAGCGTCGCGGACGATTTGCAACGAAGGATGATCGGACCATGGCCTATACACTCAGCGCCAAAAAACGTCAGCGCCAGGACAAGCTGCGCAACGAACGCAACCGCGCCAATCACTCGCGGCTGAAGACGGCGCTCAAGAAGCTCGACAAGGTTGTCACCGCCCCGGATTTCAAAACCGCCGCCGACCCGCAAAAGCTGCTCAACGACGGCTTCGCGGCCATCGACACCGCCGCCCGCAAAGGCGCCATTCCCAAGAAGCGCGCCAACCGCAAGAAGTCTCGCCTGGCCAAGCGCATCCAGAAGGCCCTCACCGCCACCGCGCCGGCCGCCGCCGCCACGCCCAACGCCTGAACCTTCCCGCCCTTTTCCAGTCTTTCCGTACCGCCCGCGCCCGCCGCGGGCGGTTCTATTTGCCCGCTTCCCTCACTTTCTTCCGCCTTGCCTTCAGCCTTCGTTTTCCGTTTGCCCCGGAGCTGGACGGAAGGTTTGGACGAAGTGCAGGCGTGCCCGCCCCGCGGTCCCGGGGAAAAGCCGGCGAAAAGAGGAAATCCAAGAGGCCGCGCTGGCACGCATCTTCGTCTGCCTTCATCCTTCAGGCTTCACGCTTCATCCTTCGTTGGCCCCCCCCGCGCCATTTTCGCTCAAGACCACCGCCCCTCCCGTCGATACACGGGTAGGCAAAAGTCTCCCGGCCCGCGTGGCCGGGCGCCGGGGGTTGGAGAGCGGAGCATGGCTATGGTTGCGGTTCACATCGTCTGTCCCCACTGCGGCGCGGCCTTCGACGCACCCTACGATCCCGACCACACCAAGACCGTGGTGGTCGAATGCGTCGGCTGCCGGACCTCGCTGAGCATCATCAACTACCTGCCGGCCGAAATGAACCGCGAGTGGTACCGTCGCCAGCGCGAAATGCGCGGCCGCAAACAAGGCCTCCCGTCCAAGGTCAAACTGGGCCTGCCCACCCGCGGCCCCCACGTCATGCCGGAGGAAGGCGGCGCGCGCGAAGATCGCCCCTTCGAACGCCGCCCGATCAATCAGCCCAAGCCTCTCCAGATGGTTTCCCAGGAAGCCAAATCGGGGATCATGGCCTCCCCCATGCCCTATGAACGCAACGAGGTCATCGTCGAAGACAACCCGCCGCCGACCCCCTCGGTGCAGCCGGCTGCGCCCCTGCCGCCGTCCATGTCGGTCACCGGCCCGGTGGAAGCGGTCGCCGGCTCGGCGCTGTTCAACGGCGTGCAGTTGACCACCGCCTTGGTGCCCGGCGAAGCCGGCGCGCCCTACGTCCCCACCGCCTTCGCCGACGGCAAAATCGTCAACCCCAAACCGCTGCTCACCGGCGACTTCGGCCCCTTCCGGATCGAAGCCGAAATCTCCCGCGGCGGCATGGGCGCCGTCTACCGCGCCATCGACACCCGCGCCACCGACGACCTCCAGCGCTGCGTCGCCCTGAAAGTGCTCCTCAGCGGCCCCGCCGCCACCCCCGAAGAGACCTCCCGCTTCAAGCGCGAAGCCCTGGCCCACGGCAAACTTTCCCACCCCAACCTGGTGATGGTCTACGACGCCGGCGAAATCGACGGCCGCCAGTACATCGCCATGGAACTGATCCAGGGCCAGTCGCTCGACAAACTCATCCGCGTCCGGCCGATGACCATCCATGAAACGCTGGAGATGATGCGCGCCGTCTGCGACGCGATGGGCTCCGCCCACGAACAGGGCATTATCCACCGCGACATCAAGCCGGCCAACATCCTGATCGACCAGATGAACAGCCCCAAGATCACCGACTTCGGCCTGGCCCGCAACCTCGAGGAAATCACCCGCACCACCCGCTCCGGCATGGTGATGGGCACGCCCGCCTACATGTCGCCGGAACAGGCCGAAGGCCGCAGCGACATCGGGCCTGAAACCGACGTCTGGAGCATGGGCACGGTGATGTACGAGATGCTCACCGGCAAGCCGCCGTTCTACGGCGACACCGCGATCCGGCTGGCGCTGCGCATCACCCAGGACGAACCGCGCAGCCCGCGCCACCTGAATCCGGAAATCCCGGCCGAAGTCGAAGCGATCGTGCTGAAGTGCCTGCGCAAGGATCCGGCCGGGCGCTACCCGACCGCCGGCGCGCTGGGCGCGGACATCGCGAACTTCCTCGAAGGCCGCCCGGTCCGCGCCGCCTTCGGCAGCCGCCGCGCGCCCTCCAAGGCCACCCAATTCGCGCTGGTCGGCGCCACCGTCGTGCTCATGGGCCTGGTCGGCGCGTGGGGGCTGAGCATGGCCTTCACCCACCGCGCCCATGCCGGCAACGACGTTCAGGCGGGCGTGGACTACCGCCAGATTTTCGACCAGGCCAAAGCCTGCCTCGAAAAATCGCAATACGATCAGGCCGCCAAACTCTTCAAAGACGCCAGCCAGGGCCTGCATGACGGCATGTCCGAGTTCTACCTCGGCCGCATCGCCGGCCTGCAGGCGATCAACGCCGCGCACCGGCAGGTGATCGATTCCAAGAAATTGGAAACCGCGAAACTCTGGTTCGCCGAATCCATCCGGCTCAACCCCGATCGCAAGGAAGACTGCTGGCTGCTGCAAGGGGCGATCGAATACAACGGCGGGCGCGACGAAGACGCCGTGAAGGACTTCCGCGAAGCCCTGCAGGCCGCGCCCAAGGACGCCAATGCCAGCCTCGAACTGGCCCTGGTGCTGGTCCAGACCGCCAAGGCCCGCAACGACGGCCATGCCGCGATCGAAGCCCGCGACCTGTGCCGCAACGCCCTGAAACTCGACCCCAACTGCACCAAAGCCAAAGAACTCCTCGCCAAGCTGAAGTAACTCACCCCCGGCCGAAGCCCCCCTGGGAGCGCCGCGCTCCAGCGCGGCTTCCTGGATTTCGTCTTTTCGCCGGGACCGCGGGCGGGCTCGCCCGCTCTTCGCCCCAACCGCCCCTTCGGCTCCGCGCGCCCATCCATCCCTCTCGAATGCCCGAGGCATTGCGGCACGGGTCTCCAGGCCCGTGCAAAAAAAGGCGAGCGAAGCTCGCGCCTTCGCATTTCTTCGCCCAAACCAAGGGTTCGGCTTCGGGAGACTGCCCACGCCCGGGAGCGCCGGCTTTCTGCCTGCTGTTGGGTGCGCGTTTTTCATGTCTGCAGCGAAGGCGTCTCACCAGCGGCCCATGGAGTGCAGGCTTCCATGCCCGCAGGCGGCCGCATCCGAACGCCCGGAAGGGCGGCCGAAACCGCGGGCAAACATTTCTCCGGATATTCAAAATTCCTCTTGACAATATTCCTCACGCCGAGTATATTCAGGACATGAGCGGACAATTGCAGCGCGAGCTGCACCAGACCAAACCCTTCGAATCGCCCGCGCACGAGATGTACCTGAACATTGTGCGCACGGCCTTCGTCCTGCAACGCGGCGGCAACGAGCCCCTCAAGGCGGCCGGGATCTCCGCGGAACAGTACAACGTGCTGCGCATTCTGCGCGGCGCCGGAGCGGGGGGGTGGTCCTGCCAGGAAATTGCCGAACGCATGGTCAGTTTCGACCCGGACCTCACGCGGCTGATCGATCGGCTGCTCAAACGCGGCTGGGTCGTTCGCGAACGCAGTTCCACCGACCGGCGCGTGGTGATCAGCAAAATCACCGCCGCCGGCCTGGCGGTGCTCAAGCAACTGGAGGCGCCCATGCGGGAATCGTTGGAACGCCTCGTGGGTCATCTTCAGCAAGGAGAGATGCGCAAGCTGATCGATCTGCTGGAGCGTGTGCGCGTGGGGGCGCCATCGTGATGCGTCCTTTTTTTGGACGTAATAGTCGTTGTGAGGAATAGTTGGCAAGGAGAGAGAGCCATGAAAAAGTTCCACGCCGGTCTGCCGCTGTTCGGCCGCCTGTTGCTGGCGACCATCTTCGTCCTGAGCGGCTTCATGAAAATTACCCATTTCGGCTACATGGAAGGCATGCTCAAGGGCTTCCCCGCCCCCGCATTCTTCCTCGCCGCCGCCCTGACCGTTGAGCTCCTCGGCGGACTCGCCCTCGTCTTCGGACTCTTCGCCCGACCGGCCGCCGCACTCCTGTTCCTGTACCTGATCCCGACCACTCTGATTTTTCACAATTTCTGGGCCGCCGCCGATCCCAATCTCTTCCAGATGCAGTTCATCAACTTCCTGAAGAACCTCGCCATCATGGGCGGCCTGCTCTACACCACCGCCTACGGCGCCGGCCTCTACAGCCTTGACGCGCTGCGCGCCCGCCACGCCCACCACGCCCACCAGGGCGAGGTCGTCGAAGCCCACGCGCACTGAGTTCCGCTCGGGCGTCGACCGAAACCATCGCGGCCGCCGGACTGGCCGGCGGCCGCACGAACCGTATCATGCCTTCAGGCGGGGCCGTTCGCGCCGGGCAAATGCAGAGCCTTGGAATACGTTTTGAAACCATCCGCAGAACAGGAGGTGCCCCATGTCGATCCGTCCCGTCAAACGCGTCACCCGCTCCCAGCCCACGTTGGAAGGCGCCGGTGTCCATCTGCGCCGCGCCTTCGGCTTCGGCGCCACCGAGGAATTCGACCCCTTCCTGCTGTTCGACGATTTCCGCGGCGACGCCCCCGAGGAATACCTCGCCGGCTTCCCCTGGCATCCGCACCGTGGCATCGAGACCATCACCTACGTGCTGGCCGGTGAAGTCGAACACGGCGACAGCATGGGCAACCGCGGCGTCATCGGCGCCGGCGATGTGCAGTGGATGACCGCCGGCAAGGGCATCATCCACCAGGAAATGCCGCGCGGCGACAAACAGGGCCGCATGCACGGCTTCCAGCTCTGGGCCAACCTGCCGGCCGCAAAAAAATTGACCGCCCCGCGCTACCAGGAGGTCAAAGGCCGCGACATTCCCGAATCCATCGACGACGACGGCACCCGCGCCCGCATCGTGGTCGGCGAATACCACGGCCAACAGGGCGCCGTCGACGGCATCGCCGCCCGCCCCGTCTACCTCGACATCAGCGTCCCGCCGGGCAAACGCAAAACGATCCCCGTCGAAACCACCCGCCAGGCCTTCGCCTATGTATTTGCCGGCGGTGGAAAATTCGAGGGCGCCTCCACGCCGCAAGCCATCAAAACCGACGTCATCGATGGGGGCGGCGCCGCCGCCGCGCTCGCCGCAACCGGCACTGCGGTCGAAAACCGCAACCTCGTCCTGTTCGACCGCGGCGACGAAGTCGTCGTCCAGGCCGGCGATCAGGGCATCCGGTTTCTGCTCGTCGCCGGCGAACCGCTCCAGGAACCCGTCGCCTGGCGCGGCCCCATCGTCATGAACACCCGGGACGAACTCCAGCGTGCCTTCGCGCAGTTGAACGACGGCACCTTTCTGAACGGCTGACGCCCCCTGCAACCCGTTTGTTGTCCCTGATCGGGCGGCGGAAGAAAGTCTTCCGGCCGCCACCGGGGGCTCCGTGTCCCAAAAAAAAGGAGAACCGACCCATGGCCCGCACCGCAGACGAAGCACCGATCCCGACGCCGCACCCTCTGGCGCAGGACGTCCTCGAGCAACTCTTCACCGCCGCGCGCACCCACCACCACTGGCAGCCGCGGCCCGTGCCCGACGATCTGCTGCGCCAGGTCTACGACCTCGCCAAGTGGGGCCCCACCAGCATGAACTGCTCGCCCATGCGGATCCTCTTCGTCCAATCGCCGGCGGCCAAGGAAAAACTGTACCCCGCCCTGATGGGCTCCAACAAGGCCCAGGTCGAAGCCGCGCCGGTCACCGCCATCGTCGCCTTCGACGAACAGTTCCAGGACCGCCTCCCGCATCTGTATCCGGTGTTCAACGCCAAGCCGATGTTCGACGCCAACGCCGAACTGCGCCGCCGCACCGCCCTCCAGAACGGCACCCTCCAAGGCGCCTACCTGCTGCTCGCCGCCCCGACCCTCGGCCTCGATGTCGGTCCCATGGCCGGCTTCGACAACGCCAAAGTCGACGCCGCGTTTTTCGCGGGCACGACCTGGCAATCCAACTTCCTGATGAACCTCGGCTACGGCGACCCGGCCAAACTGCACCCGCGCGGCCCACGATTGGCCTTCGACGAAGTCGCCAAAATCGTCTGACCCCCGCCCCCGCCCAGCCGAGCCCGGCCGCCCGTCCTCAGCCACCGCCGGCGGCTACCGCCCGGCAGGCGTCAGCGCCTGAGGCGCGCCGTGCGCGATGACCTTGCGCCGCATCGCACGCAATAGATGCCGGTGGAACACATGGCAGACCTGCGTTTCGATCGGCCGCCACGCCCAGCGCGGCAGCCGCGGACCCAGGTAGTTCGTCGTCAGCGTCACCGTCGTCGCGCCCGGCCCCGCCGCCTCCAGCACGTAGCTGCCCCCTTGCAGCCGCAGCCCGCCGCCGATCGCCAGGTGCTGCTCGGCCACCACAAATTCGTAGCGGCGCGCAGGCTCGCTGCGTTCCACGCCCGTGACGCGCTTGAGCAGCCAGCCGGTTTCGTACAGGCAGCGCGCCTCGTCGCCCACTTCCGATTTGCGCCCCTCCGTGCGGATCGGCACCGGCAACAGCAGCCGCAGAAACCACGGCGGCCGTTCCTCGATCTGCTCGTAGAACATCAGCCCCGCCCAGACCGCTTCGATCCCGGCCGGAAATCGCATTCGCGTCGACACCGAATTCGCCTTCGGGTCGCTCATGCCGATCCTCCCGCACCGCTGCCGTGAAATCCACGCATCTCATTCGCCTGCATCACCGCTGCCACGCCCCAGAGCATCGCGCGATCGGCGGCGGCCCGGTTTTCTCCCGGCAGCCCCGCCGCACCGCCCTGCACCCCCGCCGCCGCACCCGCCATCTCCGCCCCGCCCGCTCGCGGTGGTTCGCGAAAACTGCGCAGCACCACGACCGCGCCGGGCGCCGCCGCCCGCCGCACCGCCGCGATCAGCCGCGCTTCGTACACCCGGTCGGCGCCGTCCAGAATATTCGAAAAGGTGAAACCGTCGAACGACCCGGCCGGCGCCGTTTCCAAGTACCCCGCCGCGTCGGCCTGCACGAATTCCAGGTTGCCCGCCGGCGCCGGCGGCGGTTCCGGCGGCATCTCGCCCAGAAACAGCGCCCGCGCAAACGGATTCTCCCGGTTCGGATGCCGCGCGAAGCAGCGCTCCAGCCGCGCTCGCAGCGCCGGGCCGAGCGGCCGCGGCATGAACGCCAGCAATTCCCGCGCGTACACCGCCTTCAGCGCCGACAGCGACAGCAGCCCGTCGAAGGCCGCACGAAACCGCCAAGTGTTCAAATACCGCCGCCAGTAGGTGGTCTGTTCGGCGGGATCGGCGAGATCCAAAAATCGCCGCAACCGCCCCGGCCACCAGCCCAACATGGGCGCCAGCGCCCGGCCCATCCCCATCATCCGCTCCGCCGACCCCCGCAGGGCCGGCCCGCCGCCCCGCCGGCTCTCGGCGTAGGCCAGTTGCACCGGGTTGATGTCCACCGCTACGACGCGGTGATCGCGCGCCAGTTGCAGCGCCGTGCAGCCCGCCGACGCAATCGCAAACACCCGCCCGCCGGCCGGAAACGCGGCGCGCTCGATCGCAAAATCCTCGTACATCCGCCCGAACAGAATCTTGCGCGGCCCGCTGCGCTCGTCCAGCCGCCCGCGCACCCACGGCGTCGATCCGCCGCCCACGCCCGGATTTTTCCCGGAGTCCGCGGTCGCGCCGGATGGGTGGGTCGAAGCGCCGCCAGTCGAGGTGGCGCCGGTGGAGGTCATGACAGGAACAACCCCGGCAGACAGGCCGATACCCACACCAGCACCAAAAAGGCGAAGTTTTTTACCACCATGCCCGGCGGATCGTGAATGAATTTGCGGGACCAAATCAAGCCGTTGGCGTTCAGCGTCACCAACAGCACCGTCTGAACCACCGCGCCGTAGAACGGCTGCACACCCCACAGCGCCCACCCGCCCAGCGCCACTTCCACCAGGCCCAAGCTATATAGAAAAACCGCGCCCCAGCGCGGGCCCAGTTGCGGGACGGCTTTCACGATGGTCAGTTGGTTCGGATCGCGCCCCAGCAGTTTGCACCACAGGCCTTCATACAGCCAGACGGCCGCAACCGCGACTCGGATCGTGCCGGGCAGCCAGGCAGGAATTGTGATTTGAATCATTGGCGGTTCGACTCGGCGCGAGGCAGGCGCTCCAACATTGTACCTCTGGCGCGGCGACGCAGAACCGCGCGCGGAACCAAAATTGCGCCCGCCCGGCCCCCGCGCCCCGCTCCTATTCCTTCACCGAATAGATCACATGCCCCGTCACCAGCTTCGGATAGAAAAAGGTCGATTTCTGCGGCATCACCTCGCCCGCATCGGCCACCGCGAACAGTTGCGTCAAAGACGTCGGCCGCACGATCATCGCCGCCTGGACGTTGTAATTCGCATGCACGTTGCCCGGCGAACCGGCCGCCACCCGCGGGTCCTGAATATAGGCGATGTTGGTTTTCTTCTCCAGCTTCACCGCGTCGATCCCGCACAGGTCCTCCAGAATCAGCGTGTGCAGCACCGCCAGGTCCAGCGCCCGCCAGGCCGGCTTGCGGTCCGAACAACGCTGCGCCATCGCTTCGGCGTTTTTCAGCGTCACCACGAAACAGCGCGGCGGCGCGCTGTGCGTCCCGCCCGGCACCGCCAAGCCCACCTTCATCGGCCCGACCGGCGGTTCGCTGCCGATCTTCGCGATCGTCGCCGCGTCGCTCGGCGTGACCGTGAAATTCGCCTCCAGCTTTTCCAGCAGCCCCGCGATTTTTTCCGGCGGTACGTCATGCAGCAGCCGGTGCGTGGGCAGAATCACCAGCCCCGGATCGCTCTGCGGCACGATCATCGCCAGCGTCAGGTCCCAGGGATGCTGCACCGGGCCTTTTTCGTCGGCCGCGCCGCCCAGCTTCTCGTAGCGCTCGTCGCGGTAGGCGATCGAGGTCTCGTAGCGGTGGTGGCCGTCGGCGATGTACAGTTTCCGCGCCGCGATCAGCTTTTCCAGCGCGCCGATCTGCTCGGGATCGAAGACCGGCGTGAGCGTTTCCGTCGTCGGGCCGGCCAAGTCCTCTTTCGCCGCCACCGCCGTGAAATGACTCCCCGCCGCAGGCTTGCCCGCCGCCGCGATCCATTGCGAAATCCCGCCTTCGTCCGGCGCGATCAGGAAGATCGGCGAAAGCTGGCTTTCGGTCGCCCGCATCAGGTTCAGGCGGTCAAGTTTCGGGCCGCGCAGCGTCCGCTCATGCGGCAGGATGCTGCCGCCGTAGCGTTCGTTCCGCAGCGCGCACAGGATGCCCGTCCGCGTGAACACCGGCCCGCCCGGCATCAGCCGGAACTGCTGGCTGTACAGGTACACCCCCGGCTGCGGATCGGTTTTCAGCACCCCCGCCGCCTGCCATTTTTCGAACAACCCCGCCGACGCCGCGTAGATATCTTTCGCGCCGGGGAATTCGCTTTTCTCCGGCAGATCGATCCGCACCACGTTGTAAGGCGACATCGCCGCCAGCTTGTCCCGCCGCGCCGCGTCGATCACATCGTAGGGTGGCGCCACCAGCGCCGGCATCGCCGCGCCCGCCGCCGCCGCATCGAAGCGAATCGC
>JBOHNC010000378.1:0-8208 GCA_050730415.1 Planctomycetota bacterium | reverse complement strand
CCCACCCGGAGCGGCGGGTGCGGCCGGCGCCCCCGGCGCGGCTGACGTGCCCGGCGTGGCTGGCGTGCCCGGCGTGGGTGGCGCGCCCGGCGTGCCTGAGGAGGCCGGTGCGGCGCTGCCGTTGGCGGCGGTGACGGGTTTCGTGATCTGGTCGTCGGGCCGCAGATCCATTTTGACGCTCAGGCGCCAGTGGTATTGCCGCGACTTCTGGTCGCTGCCGGTCTTTTCCGGCGAGATCAGGCTGGTGTGGTAGGCCGGGTTCTGCTCGATCATTTTGGTCACCGCGTCCATCTGCTGCTGCGGGCCGCTCTGCGCGGTGAAGGCCGGGCTGGCCTCGTCGTATTGCACCACCACATCGACGATGTTCTGGTCCTCGCTGTCGCCGCCGCCCAGATCCCCGTTGACGCTCATCATCTGCCGCGGCTGAATGGCCACGATCTGGAAGGCCTTGTCGTCGCCAAAGTGCACCTGATCGTGGTGCAGCATCGCGAACAGATCGACGAACCGCCGGCCCCACATGTCCTTGCCGACGTAGGCGTCGCGCAGATCGGTGACCTGTTTGAGGTCGGCCAGTTTGTCGTCCAGCTTGGTGCGGGTGCTCGCGAGGTTCTTCTCGGCGGCCTGCCAGGCTTTTTCGGCGTTGGCCTGCACGGTGGCCTGCGAGCTGCTTTGCCACCACAGGAGCACGAAAGCAATCACGAACAGCGGTGCGGCGGCCAGGGCCCAGACCGTGGTCTGCATGAACTGCTTTTTCTTCTGCACCGCGAGGCTGGTCAGCCCCAGCGCCAGCGGGTCGTTCTGCGCCTTGCCGATCGCCATGCCGATTGCGGTGGAAAAATAGCCCTGCCGCACCAGTTCCTGGGATTCGCCGTCGAGAGCGTCGATGCTCAGGCCGGACAGATCGATCAGTGCGACTTCCTTGGTCATTTTCTTGGCCAGGTGATCGCAGAGCCCTTTGAGGTTGGCGCCGCCGCCGGTCAGGAGGACCGTCTGCGGATTGAACTTCGGCAGGGACAGCTCGCGTTTGGCGAGATTGAGCGCCTGGGTGAGCAGTCCGGCCAGCGAATCGGCGCTTTCACGCAGCGCGGAATTGACGGCCAGCTCCGACTTTTCCATGTCCTTCGACATCGGTTTCAGTTCGGCGCGCTCGAGTTTGAAACGCTCCGCCGCCGCGTAGCCGTCGCCCTGGCGTTTGGCCAGCGCCTGAGTGATCCGGCGGCTGCCGCCGAGCATCGTGCGGGCGAAAATGAATTCCCCGCCCATCACCAGCACCAGGCTCATCCAGTCGGTGCCGAGGTCCACGATCATCGCGTTGGTTTCTTCGTTGAGCAGTCCGGCGGCGCGGGCGAGGAAAAACAGCCCGACCGCCTGCGGCGCAATTTCCTGCGCCGTCACGCCCAGCGGCGCCAGTTCCGCGTGGCTGCCGAGCACCGTCGCATCGGTCGCGGCAAGCGTCATCACCAAGAGGTCGTCTTTCGAAGTCGAGACGCGCGGCAGCACGCCGTGCGCGGTGACCAGCGGCTGGTCCTCGGCGTCCTTGAGTTTTTCGCCGGCCATGACTTTGACCAGCGTGGCGACCTTCTGTGGTTCGGCGGTCGGCGAGGCCATGAACCGCATCGAATAGGCTTCGGACGGGAAGCCCACCACGCCGGCGCCTGTGTATTCGGCGAGCGCAGCGGCGGCGGCGTCCAGGCCTTGCGCCATGCTTTCCGGGCGGGCCTCGGGGTCCGCCAGTTCGCGCGGGATGAAGGTCGCGCGCAGCAGCTTCACCTTGGCGGCGGAGGCTTCCACCGCCACGGCCTTCAAGGCGCCGGCGCCGATGTCAATCGCGTAGGCTCGACCCAACCGTCCACCCTCCAAGTCCACCGGGCAATGGCCGCCCGAGGCGCTATTGTACTCCGCCCGCGGCGCCGGCCGCCGCACGCATCTGGGCGCTGCGCACCAGGTTGCGCAGCAGCATCATCACGGTCAAAGGACCCACGCCGCCGGGCACGGGCGTCAGGACGCCGGCGCGGCGGCGCGCCGATGCGAAATCCACATCCCCGACCAAACTCCATTTCCCATCCACTTCGACGCTGTTGGTGCCGACGTCCACCACGACGGCGCCGGGTTGAATCATGTCGCCGGTCACCAAACCGGCCTTGCCCGCGGCGACGGCCAGGATTTCAGCGCGCAGACATTCGGCCTTCAAATCGCGCGTGCCCGTGTGGCAGACGGTCACGGTGCAGGATTCGTTCAGCAGCATCAGCGCCAGGGGCCGGCCGACGATCTGACTGCGTCCCACCACCACCGCCTGCTTGCCGCGCAGCGGCCCGCCGACTCCGGCCTGAATCAGGTGAAACGCCGACAGCGCCGTCGCCGGAGCGCACGCCGGCAGCCCCGACATCAGCCGTCCCAGGTTCTCGGGATGGACTCCTTCCACGTCTTTCGACGGGTTGAGACGCTCCTGTGCTGCACTGGCAACAAGTGGTTTGGGCAGGGGCAGTTGCAGAATCACGCCGGAAATGGCGGCGTCTTGGTTGCAGGCGTCGATTTGCGCTGCGAGTTCCGCCTGCGTGGTCGTCGCGGGCAGCGTTCGAATTTCGTGTGCAATGCCGACCTTGCGGCAGCCGGTGCCCTGGCGCTTGACGTAGACTTCGGAACTGGCGTCGTGGCCAACTTCCAAGGTCAGCAATTTCAAGGCGATACCGCGAGTTTTCAGCGCTGCGACCTGGTCGGTGAGTTCGGTTTGGAGGGCTTGGGCGAGGGGTTTGCCTTCGAGCAGCCGGGCGTCGGTGTGGGTCATGGTGGTCATCCCGTTGGAATCGCGGCCGCCGGCTTCCCACCGGACACGACGGCGGCGCGGGCGATGAATCTGCCACCCGCACGGCCCGCGCGGCCCGCACAAACGGTCCGGTCAAATGAGAAATCGGAATTCAAAAATTCTAGCCGAAATTCGAGGCCGAGCCAATGGCAGGCGCAATTTTCGCAGCCGGGTGGCGAGCGCAACGCAGCGCGGCCCCCGAGGCCAGCGGCGACGGGAAATCCAAGCGCGTTTCAAAGCGGAGGGTGAGCGCGGAAAAAACGAGCCAGACGGGACTTGAACCCGCAACCACCGGATCGACAGTCCGGTACTCTAACCAATTGAGCTACTGGCTCGCAATGCCGGTGGGCGTGAAGAAGCTCCACCAGCGCAGCAGCAAGGAGACTAAGATACCGGGGCCGGCCGCAAATGCAACGGCAAACCGTGCGGCAAAATCGCAGCTACTTGGCGTGCAGCTCTATCGGCAGGCTCTAAGATGGGCCCAGCCCAGGCGCGCTCCATTGCGTGCGGGAATGCGCCCGCGGCATGTCGGCAGGTCGCTCGCTCTCGAACCTTGGACAGGAAACCCGCCATGACCGGACCTTTGAATGAACTCCTGCAATTCGCGCTGACCCTGGCCACCGAGGCGGAGAAAAAAATTCTGCCGCACTTCAACGCCGGCGTGCGGGTCGACGACAAGGCCGACGGCACGCCGGTGACCATCGCCGACAAAGGCGCCGAAGAAACCATGCGCGGGATGATCGCCCGTCAGTGCCCGGACCATGCGATCCTGGGCGAGGAATTCGGCACGACGGTGGGCAAAAGCGAGTACCGCTGGATTCTCGACCCGATCGACGGCAC
This sequence comes from Planctomycetota bacterium, assembly GCA_050730415.1. GTDB lineage: Bacteria > Planctomycetota > SZUA-567 > H5-PLA8 > JBOHNC01 > JBOHNC01. The sequence goes on along the minus strand of JBOHNC010000378.1, from coordinate 4,565 downwards.
CAAGTCCTTCATCTTCGGCGTGCCGCTGTTCGGCACGTTGATCGCCTTGGAGCACACCCCGGCCGGCCAGCCGGCCACGATGGAACTCGGCGTGGTCCACTTTCCCGCCCTCCAGCGCACCGCCTACGCCACCCGTGGCGGCGGCGCCTTCGAACGCGACGGCCAGTCGCTGGATGTGCGGCCGCTGCATGTGAGTTCCACGGGAACGCTCGACAAATCGCTGGTGCTCACCTCGTCGCTGCACAATCTCACCGATCCAACCTACACGCAGGCGATGCAGCGAATCGTCCGGCAGGCTCGCTATGCGCGCAGTTGGGGCGACTGCTTCGGCTACTACCAAGTGGCGCGCGGCGCGGCCGAAGCGATGATCGACACGGTGCTGTCTTTCTGGGATATTGCGGCCCTGGTCCCGCTGATCACCGAAGCCGGTGGGCGGGTGAGCGGGCTGAACGGCGCGGCGCCGGGGCCGGACACCAAGCACGCCTTTGCCACCAACGGGCAGCTGCACGAAACGCTGCTGGCGGAATTTCGGAATCGGTGATCGCATCGGCCGCGGGATTGCCGCCGAATCGCCGAATCGGATAGGATGATGAGAGCGCCGCCGCCGCCTGGCTTCGACCGGCCCCACCGCCGAGCCAGAGGCCGGTCGGTGCGACCCTCCCGTGCGGTCGGGTTCGGCTCGCAAGGTTTGCCTCAGGAATTGCCGCATGTCCGCCGCTCCCGCCACCGCCACCGCCACCGCCGCTGCCTCCGCCACTTCGCCAGGCTGGACGCCGCCGCCGGTTCCCTGCAGCTTGCCCCCAGCGCCGGCGGCGGCTGCGCCGGAAGCCATCGGCGTGATGATCCCGAACTTGAACGATCGGCGCGGCCTGCTGGCCCTGCTGGACAGCCTGGTCGCGCAGAGCTTTCCCACCATGCTGCTCGACATCGTCATCGCCGACAACGGATCGAGCGACGCTTCGGTGGCGGACGTGCAGTGGCTGGCCAGCCAGTGGAGCGGCCGGGTGTTCGGGCGCTTGGAAATTTTGCCGCTGGGCGCCAATCTCGGCGCGCCGGCGGCCTACAATGCCGCGCTGCGCCGGCTGGCGCTGACCAACCGCGCCGTGCTGAAACTCGACAGCGACGTGGTGCTGGAACCCGGCTGCATTCAGGCCCTGCTCGATCGTTTGCGCAGCGCGCCGGAGGTGGGCGCGGTGGGCGGTCGGGAATACAGCCTGTTCGACACCGATCGGCTGCTGAGCCTTGGCGTGGGCCTGGTCGGGCCGGCGCTGCGCCCGACCTTCCCGACCCTGGACGACCCCGCGGTGCAGGCGGAATTCACCCGCACCGGCTGCCTGGCGCTGGCGGCGCCGGCTGGCGCCTGCGCGCTGTTTGACGGAGCGCTGCTGCGCGCGCTGGGCGGCTTGGACGAAGCATTTTTCGTGTACTACGATGACATCGATCTCGGCCTGCGGGTGCGACTGGCGGGGCGGCGCTGCCTGTGCGATCCGCGCGCGGTGTATCGTCACCGCAAATCCGGGACCACCGGCGCGCGCACGGAAAGCGCCTTCCACCGTTTTCATGAGGCCCGCTCCAGCCTGCTGTTCGCGCGCAAATACGGGCGCGGCACGCAGGGCGAAGCCGAGCGTTTCGCCTGGGGGTGGAACCTGCGCAGCAACCTGCGTTTCCTGTGCACCTTTCGCCCCACCATCGCGTTGGCCGGCTGCCGTGGACTGTGGTCCGCTGCTCGGACGCCGCGTTCCCCTGCAGCGCCGGAGATCCCATGGATCCGATCTGGACGATAGCCGTCTGCACGCGCAATCGCGCGGGGATGCTCGCGCGCTGCCTGGGGGCGATCAAAGCCCTGCGCGTGCCGCCCGGCCTGGAGTTTGAACTGCTGGTCGTGCTGAGCGCCTGCCAGGACGATTCGCGCGCCGTCGCGGAAGCCGCCGGCCTGGACCATTGCCTGCGCGTGGTCGAACTGGCCGAACCCGGCATCGCCCGAGCCCGCAATGCCGCGATCGAAAATGCCACCGCCAGCTACCTCGCCTATCTCGACGACGATGTCGTGGCGCCGCCGGACTACTTGGGGAAGCTCGAACGCGCCCGCGGGCAGGACCCCGACTGCGATGCCTTCGCCGGGCCGATCATGCCCGGGTTCCTGGATTCGCCGCCGACCTGGGTGCTCGAAGCCGGCCAGTTCGACGTGTCGCGCCGCGAGCACGGCGAGTATCTGCCGGACGCGCCCTTCATGCGTGGCTTTCTGGTTGACTACCACCTGCCCGGCCCGTCGCGGCGGTACACCTGGGGCCTGCTGCGGCCGTTCAGCGCGAACATGGCCTTCAAGCTCGACGCCATTCGCGCCATCGGCCCCGGACCCTTCGCCAGCGGCGGGCCGTTCGTGCCGGAAATGGGCAAGGGCGGCGCGTGGGAGATCATGGGCGAGGACACCGAAATCTGGATGCGGCTGGAGCAATTGCATCGGCCGCGGCGCTACATTCATGACCTGCTGGTCGAGCATCTGCACGAAGCCGCGCGGCTGACGCCGGCCCGGCTGTTCCGCTGGGCGTGGGAACGCGGCGCGACGCTGACGTTTTTGCGCTACGCCTACCCGCCGTTTCTGGGCGTCATCCCCGGCTTTGACATGCTCGCGGCGCGGATCACCGCCGGGCCCTCCGGCGCGCTGCCGCTCGGCCCGCTGGACGAACTGATCGCCCGCGCCGCCGCGGAGGTCGGACCGGATCCGAGCTGGGAGCAGATCGAACCGCATGTGACTGCCTTCGAACGGCACGGCCGGCACGCCGGCCTGACGCTGATCGGCCGGCTGACCGAAATGCCGCTGACCGGCGCCGAGTGATCCACGCGTATCACCCGCCGGCCTGCTTGTGCCGTTTCAAACTTGAAATCGGTTGTTCTTCCGCCCTGCCTTTGAGTCCCGCTTGCGGGACGCCAGTGTCATTTCCCAGCACGTCCGTGCTGGGAAATGAGGTCCAAAAATGGGTCGTCAGTCCCGGAGGGACGGCAGAACCGTCCGCGGCAGCCACCACCAGAATCAATCCGGACACGCCACCGGCGCAAAATCCGCCGCACGGCGAAGCTATAATGGCTGGCTGCGTCCAGGAACCTTCCGCGCATGGCTCGATCCGAACTTCCCGCATCGCCCGCATTGGCCGCCGCGACCGTGCCGCTCCGGCTGGCTTTGGCCGGCACGCTGCCGCCGTGGAAGGGCGTCTCGCCCTACTGCCTGGCGCTGACGCGCGCGCTGGCGGCCACGCAACCGGCGGCGGAACTGACCTTCCTCGATTTTGAGCGCCTGTACCCGGCGCTCCTGTATCCCGGCGCCGACATGACCGCCGGCGTCGCGGCGCCGCCGGTCGAACTGCCCGCCAACGTCGCCCACCGCGCCGTCCTGCACTACGCTCGCCCCGACCAGGCCTTTCGCATCGGGCGCGATTTGCCGGCTGAGGTGCTCCACGTTCAATTCTGGAGCGAATTCCTGGCGCCGATTTTCAGCTTGCTGATCGATGGGTTCCACAGCGGCGTCGGTGCGCGGCCGCGCCGCGTGGTGATGACGGTGCACAACCTCGCGCCGCATGAAGCCGCCGCTGGCCTGTCGCTCACGCGGCGGCTGGCGCAGCGGTGGAAGGAGCCATTCGGCAGCGAAGTGCTGCGGCGCGCCGACGCCTGGATCGTGCACTACGCCGCCGGGCGGGAGGAACTTGCGCGACGGCTGCACGTGGACCCGCGGCGCATTGAGGTGATTCCGCATGGGCTGCTGGAGACGGCCTCCGGCTTGCGCCGGCCGGATGGCCCTGACGGAGCCGAAGCCAGCGCGGCGCGCACCGCCGCCCGCAAACGCTTGCGTTCCCGGCTGGCTGCTCCGCTGAACGAACACGCGCCGGTGTTTTTGCTGTTCGGAAACCTGCGGGCGTACAAGGGCGTCGAGGTCGCCCTGCGCGCGTTGGCGCTCGGCGCGGCGCCGCCGGCCAACGGCGCGCAACTGGTCATCGCCGGCGTGCCGTGGAAGGATTTCGACCTGCCCGCGATGCAGGCGCTCACCCAGTCGCTGGGGCTCAACGACCCGCTGCCGCGCGTGCACTGGCTGGCCGAATTCATCCCGGAGGCGCTGCTGGCCGACCTGCTGGCCGCCGCCGATGCGCTGGTGCTGCCTTACACGCGCTTCGACGCGATGAGCGGCGTGGCGTCGCTGGGGTTGCGAGCCGGTCTGCCCGCGATCGTTTCACGGCTGGGCGGCCTGCCGGACATGGTCCCGCCGGACTGCTCGGCGCTGGTGGTGTCGCCGGGCGATCCGGCTGCGCTCGCGGCCGCCTTCCGCGCACTGCTGGCCGATGGCGATCTGCGCCGCCGCGCGGCGCGGCCGAGCGCGGCGTTTCTGGAACGCTTCGCGTGGCCCGCGATTGCCGCCCAGACGCGTGCGTTGTACACGCGGCTGCTGAACGGCGCGCCCTAGTCCTACAACGCTGCTTTGTCTTTGGCTCGCGGTCTGCTTCCGTTCTTCGACCCCGAATGGGGTCCTGCGTTCAATTAGCCGTGGGTGACCGAAGGGCCCCTGTCCAGGGGGCCGC
>JBOHNC010000377.1:0-1624 GCA_050730415.1 Planctomycetota bacterium | reverse complement strand
GGCGAGCGCTCCTGCGACCCAACCGATTACGACCGCTGCCGGCGTCTGGCCGAACAAGTCCGCATGACGTTGAAACCTTAGTTGGACAGCGCCACTTTGTCTGCGGTGAGGACGTAAGTCTAAGTACAGCATAGCAGATCAGGTTGTGGACGATCGCCGAACGCAAGACTTGATGCGGCCGGCGTCGATGCCCAGAGATTTCAAGCGCGCCCGTCGCGTTTTCGTGTGGGACCGCCGCGCCTGGGCATTGCGACGCTGATAGTATTGCTCTTTGTCCAACTCGCGTTGCAGGCGTTCCGCCTTGCCGAGCCGCCCCGCCGCGGCCTCCAACCAGGCGTTCATGGCTCGCCGGACTTGTTCCATCGTCAGATGTTCCAGCGGGTCGTCGCCCGGTTTTGCGGGGTCGAATTTCTGTCGTATGCGGGCGCAGAACAAATGGGTCAACTGGGTCAGGTAGAAGTGGCGGTGCAGGCAACGCCAGCCGCGGACTTCGTAATGGTCCAATCCCAGTTCCTCCTTGGCCTGGCGAAAACAACTCTCCACCGACCAGCGGCCAAAGGCCACGCGCAGCAGCCACCGCAGTGTGACACCGCGCTCGCCCGGCACGCGGTTCGACAGAAAGTATTTCACTTCCCCCGTCAACACGTTGCGTGCCACGATCAAGCAGTGCCGGCGCCCCGGCAGGCCGTTGCTCCCCTTCCGCCAGAACACCGCCCATTTCACCTCCCAGACTTCGGGGCCGCGCTCCGTGTCCTTGATGTGATAACGCTGCCATTTCTGCTGGCGAAACGCGGGCGAATAGCGCAGCAGGTTTTGCACTTCGCTCGACGGCCGCTGACGCGCCAGTCGCGGATACTTTTTCTGGCGGCCCCGACGCTGCGCCGGGCCGTCGCGCAGCACGCGCGGCTGGATCACCCAGCCATGAAAGTTGGTCGGCACTTCCCCCACGAATGCCTGCTTCCGCTCTTCGAGCCCATCCAGAAAGGCCGTGTCGCGTCCATACAATTCGTCGAAGGTCCAGGCTTTGACGCGCACGCCGTGGCCCAGGGCGCGATCGATCATCCCCAGGGCGATCTGCGGTTTGGTGCGGAACACGACCTCGTCGGGGATGTAGTTTTTTTTCGGCGCGCCGGATCGTCGGCCCACTCCTGGGGCAGGTAGAGTTCACTGTCCAGCAGACACTGCAAGCCCGGGATGCAGTAACTGAGATGCACGCCGACGACGCCGTTGTCGACCTTGCCGCGACTCCCCAGCCACTGCCGTGCGGCGCCGACGGTATGGCGGCCGCTCTTGGCCGTGCCGGATTCGTCGAGGCAACCGATGGCTTCCTCATGCGCATGCTCGTTGGCGACCAGCCGTTGACAGTTGTCCCGCACCCCAGGTTCATCCCACTTGATCGATTCCATGAATCGTTGTAAAGTGCGTGGCCGTTTGCCAAACTCCAAGGCGATGGCTTCGACGTTCTTGCGTTGCAAATTCGAGAGCAATCCCTGAACATAGATTTTGCACAAGGCGAAACCGGGGCGGCTACGGAAACAGCCGACAAACCGTGCGAGAAATTTGGCCAGTTCCTTACCGAGGCTGGCTATCTGCTTGAGCGTCATCCTGACGATCCTCCGTGGTA
>JBOHNC010000376.1:0-2418 GCA_050730415.1 Planctomycetota bacterium | reverse complement strand
GGTCAGCCCGTGCCAATTTAAGATGCGCGCGCGCAGGAAAAGAATAGGGCGCGAGCTTCGCTCGCACTGTTTTTGCATCGGTCAGCGACCGATGCCACAATGCTTGGGACGTTCGAGAGGAATGGATGGACTCGCGGAGCCGAATGTGCGGTTCAAACGAAGAGAAGAGACGGTCTGATGTCCGGCGCTCCCGGGTCATGCGCGAATGATAGAGGTCATGCACAGGGGCCGCAGATAAGAAAACGGCGGCAGGGATGCCGCCGGTACAAGCCGACTGGAAGCCGGCGCCACAAACGGAGGGGGGTGACCGCGAGCGGGGCGGGGAGGCCCGGCTGCTCACGGGCTATTGGTGCAAAGGACCTGCGGGGAGGGTGCGCGCGCGCCAGGCGGTGAGTAGGGCCAGGAGCAGCAGCAGCGCCCAGTCGATCCAAACAGTGGAGCCGGTGGTGCCGGCAGCGAGTGCGCAACCGCCGCTTTTGCCGCTGCCGGCGGTCGGCCCCCCGGTCGGGGGAGTCGGCGGGGTCGGGGGCGAGGGCGGGGTGACTACCGGCAGCGTGACGTTCAGGCTGGAAATCGAACTGGTGACGGTGGCGGCGCCGTCGCTGACGGTGACTTTCAGCGTGTAGGCGCCCGAGGCGCTGAAGGTGGCGGTGGCGGTGTCTGCGCCGGTCGTGCCGTTGGGACTGAAACTCACCGTGCCCGGGCCGCTCGTTTTGGACCAGGTATAGGTCAGCGGATTCGGGCCGCTGTCGGGATCGTGGGCGGTGACCGAGACCGTGGTTTGGTCGGCGCTGACGACGGGGTTGGGCGAGGCCCAGGCGCCCGAGTCGATGACCGGCGGTTGGTTCGGCGGCGGGGCGGAGGCGAGGCGTTCGTAGGCGCCGCGATCGTTGTGCGCGCCTTGGGGCCGCGGGGCGCCCAGAATGTCCACGGTGGGCGTGTAGGGACCGGCGGCGGCCGAATCGACGGCGGGGCTGGCGGCTTGCAGGTTGAAATTCGCCGTGGTCGGATCGTTGCCGGGGTTCACGAACAGCGGGTCGCCGGTGAGGTCATGGGTGCCGGTGGCCGAAGTGCTGCCGATGTCATACAGGTTGTAGTCGAAGGTGATATTGGTCGAATTCCAAATGTAATTCGCCTGCCCGCCGCTGTTGGCCACCGCGATGTTGTCGAAGAACTGCACGTCGCCGGCGTCGATGGCGTCGAGCTCGTTGTAGTCCGACTCGATCTGCGCGTTGTGGTAGCAGGTGTTGTAGCAGGCATCGACGTGCTGGCTGTCGAAGACATGCACGCCGCCGCCGCCGTTGTTGACTACCAAATTGTTATAGATCAGGGTGCGTCCGGAATAGGGCGGGATGGGCGGGCTGACGCCGACGTTGTTGTTGCTGTCCATGATGATGCCGTTGCCGTCGGTGGGCTTGCCGGTGCTGTAGTAATTAATCAACATGCGATTGTTGTAGACGACGTTGTTGCTGATGATGTTGTGATACCCCGCGGCGGTATCGACGTTGCAACTGGTACACAGCGAAATACCGCTGCCGCCGTACTGGCTGTACCAGGCGTTATTGAAGATCGTGCAGTGGTCGATGGTGGTGTAGTCGCACTCGAGTTCCCCCACCCCGCCGCAGCCGCATTTTTCGAGCGTGCAGTTTTTGATCGTGATGTGGTTGTACTTATTGGTCACGCCGCGCGCATCGAGCGAGACTGCAGTGCCGTTGTAGGCCGGATCGGCTCCGCCAGACTGGGCGTCGGCGGCGGCGCCAGCCACGGTGCAGTGGTCATTGTTGCCGATCACCGTGATGCCGTCGATGACGATGTAGGATGCGTCCACCTTGATGCCGGCCCAGCCGCTGAAGGTGAAAATCGGCGTCTGGCCGGGGATGTTTTTAAAGGTAATCCACGCGGCGGCCGTGCCCGAGCGGGTCGAGTGGAGCACCCAGTTGTTGCCGCCATCGGTGTAGGTGCCGCCGGCGATGAGGACGGTGTCGCCGGGATTCACGATGGATGCGGCGTGGTCGAGCGTTTTAAACGCCGCCGCGGCGCTCAGCCCCGAATTGCCGTCGTTGCCGGTGGCGCCATTCACATAGTAGCTATTGGCAGCCTTCAGCGGCATGGCGCCAGCGGCGAGCAGAATGAAGACGATCAGCCAAGCGGAGAGACGCAGCGCGGGAGCGCCGACCCAAGGGTTCCGATGCGCCATGGATATTTTCCTCCCACCGGCGGGTACCTGCGTCCCAAAACGAAGCCGGTATGTGATTGCACAGGTTCTTTCCGTCAGGCGGGAGGATGCAACGGGGAATTTTTGAAAAACGGGCAACCGATAGGAATTTCGGTCGGCACGACAATGCGGATTTTGTTCGGGTCGCCAGAAAACGGGATGCGGATCGCGGCTTCGCCGCGCCTCTTTATCCACGGGCCGTA
>JBOHNC010000375.1:0-2584 GCA_050730415.1 Planctomycetota bacterium | reverse complement strand
CTTCAACTGTTCGACCCAGTAGCTGATCCGCGATTTGAAGGTTTCCCCGAAGCCTTTCATGCCGCCCAGGTAATCGTAGGTTTCGGTTTCCGAGGAACGGCGGGGGTAAAAGGTGAGGTGCTCGCAGGCGTCCAGCAGCAGAAACCGCCCTTCCGACCCGGTCACGTCGCACTGCTCCAGCCCGTAGCTTCCGCCGGCGTCATAGCTGCCCGTCAGGTTGCCGATCACGCCGTTCTGGAACTGCAGGATGAGCTGCGCGTTGGACCAGATTTTGCGATCCTTGCCCTTGGAACAGAACGCGGCTACGCTTTTGACATCGCCGCAGAAATAGCGCATCACGTCGATCGAGTGCGGATGCAGCGCGCGCAGGTGGAACCAGGGCGACGATTCGTTGGGGTTGTTGATCCACATGCGCATGTTGATCAGGTGCAGTTGGCCCAGCCGCCCGGAATTGACCCACTCTTTGGCGCGCAGCGCCGCCGGCGTGAAGCGGTGGTTCAGATTGACACCGTAGGGCAGGTTTTTCTGTTTCGCCAGCGCCACCATTTCTTCGCCCAGCGCGATTTCGTTGGAAATCGGCTTCTCGCCCAGCACCGGGATTCCGGCGTTCAGCAGCTCCATCGTCGGCGCGTGGTGGTCGCCGCCGTTTTCCTTGCCGGCGGTGCACACCGAAGCGGCGTCGATTTTCAGGCCGCTCTCGAGCAACTCCTTGACCGACCCGAACGCCTTGCAGCCGTAGGTCTCGCCGGCCTTAATCGCTTTTTCCTTGATCGCGTCGGTGACGCCGACGATGGTCACGTCCTTCAGCTCTTTGTAAGCCTTGGCGTGGACGTTGCCGATGCCTCCCATCCCAACGATGGCGACGTTTAAACTCATGGCCTGGCTCCTTTTTTCTTGGTTACGATGGTTCCGATTCAAATCGCACAACAGCGGCGACACGAATCAATCGAGATGAAAGACTTCGGGAATATCGACGGCGACCGGGCTGTTGTCGGGGTTGGACGCCATGATGTCGCCCATGTATTTCCACCACTTTTTGGTGATCGCTTCGGCGGCTATGGTCTTCCACTGCGCTTCGGCGTCGATCTCGGCGTAGGCGAACAGCGCGGTGCCGTGGAGGTAAATGGAATAATTGTGGACGCCGTGGCGCTTGAGCATGGCCGCCATCTCCGGCCAGATTTCGTCGTGGCGACGCTTGTACTCGGCTTCGTGGCCGGCGATCAACGTCATGACGAAGGCTTTGCGAATGCGCGCCATGAACCTCACCCCCCCGCTGCACCGGCGCCGCCGGTCGAAAACCGGCTGCACCTGCGCATGGAGACAGCTTACCGGCGGGGGGGGAGGGATTCTTGGACGTTTGTGCGGAGTTTGGGGACGTTTTTGCGATGGCTTGTCGCCCTGCACACTCCAGAATGCATCCCATGGAAATGCCATGAGCAACATTGCGACCTTCGCGCCTTTGCGAGAGGAAATCTTAAGAGTTCTCTCGCCAAGCACGCCAAGCCGCAAAGTCGTCCGGTGCAGAACGATGCAATGGATTGGGAAACTTGGCGACCTTTGCGCCTTTGCGAGAGCAAAATCTTACGCTTGCGCCCCGCGCCGCCGGAATTCCCGGGGCGATTTGCTGAAGGCTTTCTTGAACACGCGCGCGAAATACCCCGGGTCCTGGAAGCCGCAGGCCAGGCCGACGTCGATGATCGGCTTGTCGGTGTCGGTCAGGAGCGCGCTGGCGCGGTCCAGCCGCAACTGAGTGAGGTAGGCCATCGGCGAGAGGCCGGTGGCGTTCTTGAAGACGCGGCAAAAATGCCCCGGCGACAGGCAGGCCGACGCGGCCAGCGTGTCGAGGTCCAGATCGGTGCCGAGGTTCTGCATCATGTGGCTGCGCGCCTGTGCGAAGGCCCAGTTCTGCGCCTGCAAGACTTCGCCCGGCGCATTGTCGCCGGTCTGTTCGGTCCAGGCCTTGCCGGCCACGCCCAGAAACTGAAAAAACAGCCCCAGCGCGGTCAGCGCGCCGATCGATCCGCGGGATAGGAAGTCGGAAGCCTGGTCGAGCAACTGGACGGCCTGGTCGTAGCGGCGGGGCGGGAGTTTGACCAGCCGCCGCCGCTTGATTTCCTCGCGGAACAGCGGTTCGACCACCAGGAATTCCATCAGCCCCGGCGTGGCGGTGAACAGCGATTGGTGAGCGCGCATGATCTCGGCGTCGAACAGGCAGTTGAAGATTTCGAAGTGCTGCACGTCACTGTAGCCATGCGGTTCGCCGGGCAGGATGCAGAACATGTCGCCGGCCGAGAGAATCTGCTCCTCCCGGCCCCACAGGTGGCGGGCTTGGCCGCGCACGACGACGACGATTTCGAGGAACCCGACATGGCTGTGGAGGGTGACTTCGTTGGGGGTGGGGTAGCGGCGGACGTGGAGCTTCAGGTCGGGGTTGGTGAAGGCGAACTCGAAGGCGCGTTCGTTGCCGCCGGGCAAATCGATCAGCACCGGCGTACCCGGCCGCGACTGGGCGGTGGCCGGCTTGGCGGGAGCGGGTGCAGTGGCGATGGTGGACGGGGCCGCGGCGCGAGCGGCGGGAGGGGTC
>JBOHNC010000374.1:0-4226 GCA_050730415.1 Planctomycetota bacterium | reverse complement strand
CCTCATCGGCGCGCATTGGCAAAATCAACCACCCGACCCGTCGCGGCCACGGGACGGTTTTGAAACACTCTCTTAGTGCTGTGCCTTACCCACATCTTTTTGGGCGCCCCTTTGTTTTCCAGCCGTGGCTTGCACACCGTTCTTGATTCCACCCCACCAGGCTACCGCCCGCAGGATGCTTTTAGCGCCGGAGGCGCGGCAGAACCAGTCCCGGAGGGACTGGCAGCACCAGTCCCGGAAGGATGGCAGAACCAGTCCCGGAGGGACGGCAGAAAGGCCCGCCGTACTCGAACCGCATTTCGTATTTCAGACGTGCCGGTTATTTCCCCGCCGCCTTGGCCTTTTCCAGCTTTTCCAGCGCCTCGGCCGATTCCTGTACATTCCAGCCGTTCTGGTTTTCGCAGGTCTGGCCCTGCCGGTCGGTCGCCCGCACGCTGTCCATCGATTCCATCGCCAGCGCGTCGGCCAGTTGGTAGTTCTGCGCCGCCACCAGCCGCGGGCCGATATTGTTCTTGATCGTGTACATCCCGATCCACTTGCGATCGGTGTCGACCAGGAAGAACTCGTCCCCGGCGAACTGCCCGCCATTGCTGAACACCGACACCTTGCCGCCCGAATCGTTCGCTCGCGCCGGATGCGCGCCGCTGTCCAGCACCACATAGGCCGCCAGCAGCCCCGCGATCATTCCCAACAGCGCGATTTCGATTTTCTGCCGCATCTTGATTTCCCTTTCCTGAATTTTCTTCCGCCGGATCGCTCCGTTCGTCGGCGACGGCTACTTCCCTTCCAACTTGATCTCAATTTTCGGATTGGAATTGTCCAGCGCCGTCTGGCTCATCTGCGTCAGACTGCCCTGCTTGGGGTTTCTCTGGTCCGGCAGCAGGTAGTCGGTCGTCGAACCGTTCGCGGTTTCCATCCCGTAGCGATTCAGGCCGGCCACCGAGCTATCCCAGATTTCATGGTCGTGCGTCACGTCGCGCCAGCCGTTCAGCCGCAGGCCGCCGGCGCCGGTCACTTCGAACACCAGCAGGTGATTGTTGCTGTACAGCACCAGCTTGGGCGATTGCGATTTGTCGGTCGGCACCAGTTGAATGCCGTTGCTGTCGCTGCCGGTCCAGCCGTAGGCCGGCCCCGGCGTGACGATCTTGCGCACCACCACCACCGCCAGCAATACCGTGATCACTCCCAGCAACATCAGCCGCATCACCGGCGGCTGCTTGCTGTTCTGCGCCTGCTGTTCCATTCACAGTCCTCCTGAGCACCCCGCGCGCCGCATCGCCGGCTCACGGTCCGCTGCCTGTTTCTAGCCAACTCAACGCGATCTCTGGTTGCCCCATGAGCCTACCGACAGAATCGTTTGCCGCAAGCCCCCTTGCCCGTCGCAGGCCCGTCGCCGGCCTTCTGGCCGCACCTCGGCGACGAACCGCTGCGCCGGCCAATAATAGGACGGAATCCGCGCCTCGACCTATGCAGAATTCTGCGCCAGGCGCAGGCAATTTTTCAATGCGCCGCACGCAGGCTGTGCCGAATCAACGCACCAGGTACAGGATCAGCACCATCGACACGATCATCGACGCCACCGTCAGCGCGCCGAAGATCCACAGGTCGCGCGAGGTGATCCCGAGCGTCCGGAACATCGCGCTCAGCGCCGGGAAAATCGCCGCCTGCGGCCGTTCCTCGCCCGGTTCCGTCGGCCCGCGACCGTTCGACCGCACCACCGGATTCTCCGCCGCATTCGCGCGCCGGTGCCGCGCGCCGGAATTCTTCACCGGCGCCGCCGCCGCTCCGCCCGCCGCCGCCGTGCCGCCGCCGGCTCCGGCGACTCCAGCGCCCCCGCCGTTGGCCAGCGCCGCCGCCGCCACCCCCGGCGTGGGCGGCACGGTCTTCGGCTTCGCGCCTTCCTTGCCCAGACCCAGCCGCGCGCTGATCGGCGATCCATTGCGCGCCGGCGCCGACCCACCCACTGTCTGCTCGCCGTAGGATCGCGCCACCGCCGTTTTGCCGGCCGCCAGCCGTTCGGTGGCCGGCTGGTTGCCCGCCAATACCAGCCGCACGTCCACCAGCATTTCCAGGGGCTCGCTGTAGCGGTCGTTGGGATCCCGCGCCATCATTTTTTCGATCACATGGCAGGTGTTCACACTGATCGATTTGTCGATGTCGCGCGGTGAAATCACCGTGTCGTTGATCACCTTCATCATCGTGATTGCCGGTGTTTCGCCCTCGAAGGGCGTCTTGCCGGTGATCATCTCGTACAGCGTCGCGCCCAGGGCAAAAATGTCCGAGCGAATGTCGATTTCCTTGTCCCCGCGCGCCTGTTCGGGCGACAGATACGACGGCGTGCCCATCGTGATGCCGGTTTTGGTGATCCGCCGCCGCACGCCCGGCCGGTTGTCGATCGACAGCCCCAGATCGGCCAGCTTCGCCACCCCGTTGCGATCGACCAGGATGTTCTCCGGCTTGATGTCCCGGTGCAGGTGGCGCTCTTCGTGGATGTACACCAGCGCCTCGGCGATGCCTTCAATCAGTTGCAGCGCCTCTTTTTCCTGGAACCGCCCCTGCTTCTGCAGCAGGTTGAACAGGTCGTCGCCGTCGATGTACTCCATCACCAGGTAGTGCCAGCCGTCCGACTGCCCCAGATCCATCCCGCGAACGATGTGGGGATGGTCCAGTTCGAAGGCCGCGCGCGCCTCCTCCTCGAAGCGCTCGACAAAAATCTTGTCCTTGCCTTTGCTGCGCGGGAGCACTTTGATGGCCACGATTTTCTGCGAGCGCGTGTCGTTGGCTTTGTAGACCGCGCCCATGCCGCCTTCGCCGATTTTCTGGATCAGCTCGTAGGGCCCCACCATCGTGCTCGAATTCTGCTGCGTCAGCGCCTTGACCACCCGCTCTTTTTGGCGCGAAGTCAAAAAGCCCTCGGCCAGCAGCACCTCCGACAGCGATTCGGTGATCCCGTTTTCTTCGCGCTTGGCCATGCCCGCCAGCGAATCGTCGATTTCCTGCGGCAACACCAAGCCCATCGCCACACAGGTGCGGCCGAAGCGGATGTCTTCGAGCGTCGGCATGGCCCGTCTCCCGCCAAATTCCGGCCGGCAGCCGATTTCCCTTTAGATCGCCGCCGCCACGTCCGATAGCACGACCGGACGACCGGAGCGCCCGATGGCGCAGGGCCGGACCGCTCGGAGGTGCATGGATGGTTCGATCAGCGGATCGAAGCAGCCTGCACACGTGCAATTCGGCCCTTCTGGGATTGTAAACCGCTTTCAAGCGTTGAGTTGGAATCGCGAGCAAGATGGCACAACCACCTCCACCCACCCCTGGCCAGCCGCCGCCCCCACGCTTTCCGTGGTTTCGTTCCGCGCTGCTGCTCGGCGGCCTGTCCGCCGCCTGCATCGTGTACAGCCGCTACCACCCCGAATTGCCATGGTGCCGCCAGGTCGATGATTTCACCCGCCCCGCCGTTCAGCAGACCTGCGTCGCCGGAGCGCAGGCTTGGCAGTGGGCGCACACCGAATGGACCGACATCGCCGACCGCGCCGCCGCGGGGCGCCCTTCGACCGCTCCGGCTACTGCGCCCGGCGCGCCCGCCGGCATCGCCGGCACCGTTGGCACTGGGCCGGCCACCGTCACGCCGGCCACCGCCGCCCCGGCCAGCCCGCCCGCGCCGGTCGACCCGATCGACCTGTTTGGCGGGCGGCGCGATCCGGACCTGCCGCCGATGTCGGTGTATTTCACGCCCACGCAGTCCGGCAGCCGCTACGCGGTCAGCCGGGTGCTGAGTTCAATGATCCTGTCCGCGCGCCATTCGGTCATCGCCAGCTACACCGACCTGAACGATCAGGACCTGGCCGACGCGCTGCTGGAAGCTCACCGCACGCCCGGGGTCACCGTCGAAGTCGGCGTCGACAACCGCAACTGCATGCGGCCGCCGGTTCAAGCGCTGATTCAGGCCGGGATCGCCGTCGCCACCGACCGCGCCGCCGGGCCGGTTGACTGCAATTTCCTGGTCATCGACCATCAGGTCGTCTGCTTCGGCTCGCTGACGGCCGACTACCGCGGCTTCTACCGCGACCAGAATGTGCTCATCACCATCGCCGATCGGCGGCTGGCCCAACGCTTCGCCGACTTCTTCCCCGTCATCTACCCCACGCCTTCGACGGACCTCCCCGCGCCCGCCACGGCCCCCGGCGCCTGCCCGCCGCCCGCTGCGCCGGCGGCAGCGCCCGTTC
>JBOHNC010000373.1:0-5493 GCA_050730415.1 Planctomycetota bacterium | reverse complement strand
CCCCAACCCCCGCCTCGTGTGCAACCCAGCGCAGAAACTTGCAGAACTGCGCAACGGTTCTCCTTGAGAAACCAACAAGTGGATGCGAAGCTGCCATCCCAAACACCGGCGCTCAAGTCGCCTTTTTGGCCTTCCCCCGGGTCCGAAACTGTTTCAAAAAAATATTTACAATGCCGGGGTCAAATTTGACCGGATCAAAAGGCTCCCCCAACCATTCCGTCATTTCGGCGTGTTCCTGGTGCTTGGGATCTTTAAGAATCTTCAGTAGCTCGTAGAACCTGAAGATGCCGCCGCAGTCTTCCGGCGGGCAGGCGCGTTTGCCATCCAAGCAGGTGGGGCACTCCCTCAACCGATCATCGTCGGGCAGCACCTTTTCCAGTTCGACACGGTGCTCCCAGCTATCGCCCATATCGTAGATGTAAGCAATGGTGTCGCCTTCATTTTTGAGTACGGTCGACAGCGCCACTTTGCGCTCATTCACCACGTCTTCATCGTCGCCCAAATCCATTCCGAATTCAGACACCTTTGCGCCGTACCGCGTCTCATCCTCGGCGATGAATTCATGCAGGTGGCAGTTGTACCACCCCATCGCGCCTTGAATGATCTCGTTGAACCGGCTCAGCTTCGTGGTCTCGCTCACCAGGATCCGCCGCCAGATTGGTGGCTCGCTGTCCAGCAGGGTAACTTTTATCTGGTAAACCATACTCGCGCCTCCCGGTTTCGTTTCGGACTTGCCCGCCGCCCATCGTCGATCTCGGCATTGTATGCTTTGGAGGTGGGCCGCACAGAGCCGGGACAATTTGCCATCCCCATCAGAACCTGTCCCCACTTCCAGCCTGTTTCAGGGTATCATTTTTTCCCGAGGGATGGATCAACGCATGGGCAAGGACAAAGCGAAGGGCGCGAATGCGCCCGGGGATGGTGGCAATGGCGCTGGTGGCGCCGGCGGCGCAGCCGGGGAAACGGGTAGCTCCGGGGCGAACCTGGGGTTTGAGCGCAACCTCTGGAAGGCGGCGGATGCGCTGCGCTCCAACATGGACGCGGCGGAGTACAAGCACATCGTCCTGGGCCTGATCTTCCTCAAGTACATCTCCGACGCCTTCGAAGAAGTCCACGCCGAACTCGCCGCCCAGAAGGCCCAAGGCGCCGACGCCGAAGACCCGGACGAATATCGCGCCAAAAACATCTTCTGGGTGCCCCCCGGCGCGCGCTGGTCGCACCTCGCGAAAATGGCTGTCCAACCCACCATTGGCAAGATCATCGACGACGCCATGCTGGCCATCGAACGCGACAACCCCACCCTCAAAGGCGTCCTGCCCAAGGACTACGCCCACCAGCGCATCGACAAAGCCCGCTTGAGCCAGCTCATCAACCTTATCGGCAACATCGGCCTCGGCGAAAAGGAACACCGCGCCAAAGACATCCTCGGCCGCGTCTACGAATATTTTCTCTCCCAGTTCGCCAGCGCCGAAGGCAAAAAGGGCGGGCAGTTCTACACCCCGCGCTGCGTGGTCCAGACACTGGTGGAGATGCTCGCGCCGTACAAGGGCCGCGTCTTCGACCCCTGCTGCGGGTCGGGCGGCATGTTCATCCAGTCGCTCAAGTTCGTCCAAGCCCACCGCAGCGGCAACGGCAACGGCGGCAAGGCCAAGGCCGACATCAGCGTTTACGGCCAGGAATCCAACCACACCACCTGGCGGCTGGCGATGATGAACCTCGCCATCCGCGGCATCGACGCCAACCTCGGCAAGGAACACGCCGATAGCTTCCACCGCGATCTGCACCCGGACCTCAAGGCTGACTACGTGCTGGCCAACCCGCCCTTCAACGACAGCGACTGGCGCGGCGATCTGCTCAAGGAAGACAAACGCTGGAAGTACGGCGTGCCGCCGGCGGGCAACGCCAACTACGCCTGGGTGCAGAACTTCATCCACCACCTGGCGCCGAACGGCATGGCCGGGTTCGTGCTCGCCAACGGCTCAATGTCGTCGAACCAGTCGGGCGAAGGGGAAATCCGCAAGAACATCGTCGAAGCCGATCTGGTCGACTGCATGGTGGCGCTGCCGGGGCAGTTGTTTTACTCGACGCAGATCCCGGTCTGCCTGTGGTTCCTGACCCGCGACAAGCGCCACAAAGGCTTCCGTGACCGGCGCGAGACGGTGTTGTTCATCGACGCGCGCAAGATGGGCACGCTGATCGACCGCGTGCATCGCGATTTGACCGAGGCCGACGTGGCGAAGATCGCCGGGACCTACCACGCCTGGCGCGGCGACAAGGATTGCACCGAAAAATACGCCGACGTGGCGGGGTTCTGCAAGAGCGCCACGCTGGCTGAAATCCGCGAACACGGCCACGTGCTGACGCCAGGGCGGTACGTGGGCGCGGCCGAGGTTGAAGACGACGGCGAGCCGTTCGAAGAGAAAATGGCGCGGCTGACGAAGGAACTGGCGGGCCAGATGGCCGAAGGCCGGAAGCTGGACGCGGAGATCGAAAAGAATCTCAAGGCGCTGGGATTTCCGCTGGAGGCGCCGAAATGACGGCTGCCAGGTCCCGCTCAGCCGGTCGCCACAAGCGGCCCCGCGCTTCGCCGCTCGCCCATCAAAAGCCGGCGAACGATATTGCCCTACAACCTGCTGGACGGTTGCCTAGCGGATACGCGCCCTTTCTTGCGGACCTGAAAGCCCGCATCCGGACGGCGCAGGTCAAGGCCGCGCTTTCCGTCAACCGCGAACTAATCGCCCTGTACTGGCACATCGGCGGAGCTATCGTCGAGCGCCAGCGCGCCCAAGGCTGGGGCAAGGCCGTCGTGGATCGGCTGGCGCAGGACCTGCAGCACGAATTCCCGGGCCTGTCAGGGTTCTCCCCCCGGAACGTGTGGCGGATGCGGGCATTTTACCTCGCTTGGACCGAGGAAGTGATCGCACCACCGGCCCGTGATGCAGATCACACAATTCTGCCACAGCTTGTGGCAGAATTGGACGGCCGAACTCTGCCACAGCCTGTGGCAGAAATCCCGTGGGGTCACAATGTGTGGCTCCTGGAAAAGGTAAAAGCCCCCGCCGTGCGCCTCTGGTACGCCCGGAAGGCCGTCGCCAACGGCTGGTCGCGCGCCGTGCTCACGCACTGGATCGAATCGGACCTGCACAGCCGCCAGGGCCAGGCGGTCACCAACTTCAAGCAGACCCTGCCCGCCCCGCAATCGGACCTCGCCGTCGAGATCATCCGCGATCCCTACAACTTCGACTTTCTTACCCTGCGCACGGACGCGGCTGAGCGTGATCTGGAGCGCGGACTGCTCGACCACATCCGCCGGTTCTTGCAGGAACTCGGCGCGGGCTTCGCCTTCGTCGGCCAGCAGGTGCCTCTGGAAGTGGACGGCGAAGACTTCTACCTCGACCTGCTCTTCTACCACCTGCGCCTGCGCTGTTACGTGGTGGTCGACCTGAAGGCCCTGCCATTCCAGCCCGAGCACGCGGGCAAGATGAACTTCTACCTCTCGGCCGTGGACGACCTTTTACGCCATCCCGACGACCAGCCGTCGATCGGCATCATCCTGTGCAAGACCCGCAGCAAAGTCATCGCCGAGTACGCTCTGCGCGACCTGGCCAAACCCGTCGGCGTTGCCCGCTACAAGACCCGGCTGGTCGAGGCTCTGCCCGACGATCTCAAGGGCAAGCTCCCGACGATCGCGCAAATTCAGAAGGAACTTGCGGGGCCGGCGGAACCCACGCGCAGGAGATCGCATGGCAAGCGCCGCCTTCGCGGCGACAGGAAGGGGGTGGGCGATGGGAAGTAATGGGACCACCGCCGGGGCGCGCCCGGCGCGGCGGACGGCGGAACCGCGCGAGCAGTCCAAGGCAGCGGCGCGGCTGGATATGGCGATCTGGGCCAACCTGAAGGAGCTGGGATATGGCTAAAGCTAAACCCGCAGCACAAGTGCGCACAAATGAGGAAGTTCGAAAACTCCTCCTGCAATACTTCTACGACCGCAACAAAAATTCAACGAGCAGTCGGGGGAAGAAGGGCTCCGCTGTCAAAATTAGCGATGTCAAATCCGAACTCAAATCCCAGCACCAACTTTCGCAGCAAGAGGTACAAAGCAATTTGACTTACTTAATAAGTCAGGGTTGGGTAGAAACGCAGGAGGTGCACAAGCAGTTTCAAGCGAAGGGCGGAACAATAATCCCGTCCACCTCAACTTTTTATCAGATTACCGCAGCAGGAATCGACAAAATCGAAGGACCAGGGGAATATACCATGCCAAAATTCCACGACATCAAAATTGAGGCAACAGGTCAAAACATTATCACGCTTGGGGACGGAAACCAAATTAACGCGCAATTTAGCGAACTTGGAAAAGGCCTAGCTGAACTTCGCGACGCAGTAACGCAATCCAACGCGCCAGAATCAAATAAAATGTTGCTGGTGGCAGATATTGAAACAATTCAATCTCAGCTTGCAAAGCCCCAGCCCAATAAAACCATTGTAGGCATCGCCTGGGAGGCCGTCAAAACTGCGGCCACTCTAAACAGTTGCGCTTCAGTTGTAACCAAGGTTGGACTGCTGATTGCCGGATTCTTGGGCCATCATGTCTAACGAAAAGACTACCAATATGTCAATGCTTCTTCGAGACCTAATCCTGACTACCAAAGACGGCGACTGGGGGAATGACGTGCCCCAAGACGGCTATGTGCCATTCCGCGTCATAAGAGGTGCCGATTTTCCTGGCGCGCGAATTGGCGACGTCGCAGATGTGCCGCGATGCTACCTGAAGGCAGACTCGGTTTATCGTCGAACGCTGGAGTCGGACGATATTATTATCGAAACTGCCGGTGGAAATCGTGATCGACCTACCGGTCGCACTTTACTTGTGACTGATCGATTACTGAAATTATTCGACCTTCCCGTCACCTGCGCCAGCTTCTGCCGGTTCCTCCGGATTGACAGCAAGAAAGCTAACCCTCGCTATGTCTTCTGGTATTTGCAATCGCTGTACGAGCAAGGCGCCATGTGGGAACATCAGGTGCAACACACAGGCGTTGCACGGTTCCAATACACGAAATTTGCGGAAACCTGTTCTGTACCGTTACCGTCCGAAGTAGAGCAGGCGGTAATTGCCCACACACTCGGTACGTTGGATGATCGGATTGAGGTGAATCGGCGGATGTGCCGGACTTTGGAGGGGATGGCGGCGGCGGTGTTCAAGGCTTGGTTTGTGGATTTCGAGCCGGTCCGCGCGAAGGCCGACGGCCGCTGGCGCCGCGGCCAGTCCCTCCCCGGCCTCCCCGCCCACCTCTTCGACCTCTTCCCCGACCAATTCCAAGACTCCCCTCTCGGCCCCATCCCCAAGGGCTGGGAAATTTCAGATATAGGGACGATCGCTGACGTTATCGACTGCCTGCATGCAAAAAAACCGGAGCGCACCGAAACGGGGCTGCCTTTCCTACAGCTGGCAAATATTCGGAATGATGGTCTTATTGATATGAGCGATAC
>JBOHNC010000372.1:0-10312 GCA_050730415.1 Planctomycetota bacterium | reverse complement strand
CCCTGGCACACCGCCGCCCGAACCCGCCGCACCACCCGCTCCATCAACTCCACCCGCGCCGCCGCCCCTGCCGGTGGATGCCGCCTTCCGCGCGCAATTTCTGGCCCTCCTGCCCACCCCCGCCGCGGTGGCAAAACCCGACGCGCCGCGATCGCTCCTACGCGTCCGCCATGCCCTCGGCGCCTCCGACAGCACCGGCTTCAGCCTCACCCTGCACCGCCCCCGCATCGTGGTCGAACCCAGCCGCGTCACCCTCGACCTCGACCGCCATCCGATCGAAAGCCTCTGGTTCCAGGACGCCACCGGCAACCTCCAGCCGCGCGGCATCTTCGCCCGCCTGCCGCTGGCGCCCAA
This sequence comes from Planctomycetota bacterium, assembly GCA_050730415.1. GTDB lineage: Bacteria > Planctomycetota > SZUA-567 > H5-PLA8 > JBOHNC01 > JBOHNC01. The sequence goes on along the minus strand of JBOHNC010000372.1, from coordinate 9,958 downwards.
CATGCGCAACCCGGTCCACCCGGTCATCACCCCCGACCGCATTCTGCTCCACGCCGCCGACGGCAGCACCCTCGAAGCCCAATTTGAACTCCCCGACACCGTGCGCATCGGCCAACAACCTTCCCTGATGGTGACCATTCCCCCCCAAGCCGGCGGGCACGCCGGCGAGACGACCAGCGCCGGCGGGACAAATGGCGCCGCCGGAACCGACGCCTCTCCGCGCAGCACCGCCGCCCAGGAAGTCCGCCCCGGCCTGTACACCGGCGAAGCCGACCTGACCCTCGAAGACCTCAACCACCGCCCGCTCCACCACGCCCAACACGTCCGGCTGCTGGTCAAGGTCGAACTGGTCGACGAACTGGCCTTCTACCGCACCTGGCTGCCGGTGCTCGCCGCGCTGGCCCTGGCGCTCCTGCTTGGCTCGGTGGTCGTGCTCACCCGCCCCCGGTTCGTCTCCCACCAGTTGCGCCGCTGGGACGAAGGCCGCCCGGCCACCCGCGTCTACCCGCTCATTTCGTTCGCCCGCGGCTGGTGGCGGCACCGCGCCGCGCTGGCGCCCGAACAGCCCCGCAGCTTCCTCATCCGCATGCGCGGTCTGCGCCGCCTCGGCCGCCCGCACGCCGAAATCGCCGCCCCCGCGCCCGGTTCCACCGTCTTCGTCAACCAGGTCGAACTCGCCGCCCGCCCCCTGCGCCTGCGCCACGGCGATCTGATCACCGTCGTCAGCGGCGCCAAAAGTTTCCGGTATTTCTATTTCGAGTATATCCCGCGTGAAGAGGAACTGCCCCGGTATGATGGAGTCACCGTCGCGCTGCCGGGGCTCTACCTCGACGACGGCGACTTCCTGCTGGTCGACGACGAACCGGCCGCCCCGCCCTCCGGCGCGGCCGCCGGAGCAGGCGCGGCGGATGCGGCGGCAGCCATGGTGACCTAGCAGGCTGCCAGCAGCTTTGCCATCTTGCGAAGGGTCGTCTTCGGTCCGGAGTCCCGCTTGCGGGACGACAGAATCATAGCCCAGCACTTCAGTGCTGGGGAAGGAAGAACCAATAGATACGAATTCCCAGTCCCGGAGGGACGGCAGAACGGTTCCGCCGTACCCGCATCACCAGGTTCAATCGCGAAGCGCAACTACCATGAACAGCGAAGACATCCTGAAGGCGATCGACGCCGAATTCCAGGCGCTGTACAAAGCCGAAAGCTGGATCCTCGGCTTCGACGAATTCCTGAATCTCTTCATGCACCAGCCCTACACCGTCGGCCGCAACGCCGCCCAGGTCCTCGTCGACGCCATCGACCACTTCGGCAAATACGAAGTCCAGGCCCCCGGCGGAACCCTCACCCGCTACCGCATCTTCGACGCCGAACGCGACGACGGCCGCAACCGCCTCTGCGGACAGGAACAGGCCGCCTACAACCTCATTCGCCACCTGCGCATCTTCGCCGAAAGCAAGGTCGACAAACTGATCCTCCTTCACGGCCCCAACGGCTCCTCCAAATCCACCCTCGTCAAATTGCTCGCCCGCGCCCTCGAACGCTACACCGGCCTGCCCGAAGGTCACACCTACACCTTCCGCTTCCTGTTCGAAGGCCGCAACACCGAAGAACGCCTCGGCTTTGCCCGCGGCTCCGCCTCCGGCAAAGGCGCCTCCATCAAGCCCGCCGAAAAAACCGGCGGCTTCAATTCCCTCGCCCATGAACCCGAAGACCGCATCGCCTTCAAAATCGAATCGGTCATGCGCGAGCACCCCCTGCTGCTCCTGCCCCGCGATCACCGCCGCCACGTCATCGACGCCGCCCTCCAAGCCGCCAAAAAGGCCGGCCGCTACAAGCCCCACTTCGAACGCGTCAAAAGCCCCTACCTCTGGGACGGCGAACTCTCCGGCCGCAGCCACCAGATCGTCGACGCCCTGCTCAAATCCTACGAAGGCAACCTTTCCAAAGTCCTCGCCCATGTCCAAGTCGTCCGCTGGACCGCCTCCCGCCGCTACCGCGAAGGCATCGTCACCATCGAACCCCAGCAGTCCGTCGACGCCGGCGTCCGCGTCATGGACCTCGACATGGGCTCCGACATCCCTCCCGCCTTGCAGGGCATGCGCCTGATCGACATCGTCGGCGAACTGGCCGACGGCGCCGGCGGCCTCGTCGAATACACCGACATCTTCAAACGCCCCATGGAAATGAACAAATACCTGCTGCAAACCATCGAAGAAGGCATGGTCTCCCTGCCCAGCGCCCTCCAGCCGCTCAACGCCGTCCTGATCGCCAGCGCCAACGAAAAATACCTCGAAGCCTTCAAAAAAGCCCCCGACTTCCCCTCCTACAAAGGCCGCGTCGAACTGGTCATGGTCCCCTACCTGCTCCAGTGGCGCACCGAAATGCTGATCTACCAGGACTACGTCCGCAGCCTGAACATCTCCTGCGCGCCGCACACCCTGGAAACCGCCGCCCAACTCGCCGTCCTCACCCGCCTCCGCCGACCCGACCCCGATCACTACGCCGCCGGACTGAAAAACGCAATCGACTCCCTCAGCCCCTTCGAAAAAATGATGCTCTACGACGCCGGCGCCACCCCGCAGCGACTCTCCAGCGAAGAAGCCCGTTTGCTCGTCACCTCCCGCGAAGGGCTCTACCACGAGTTCGACAACGACTACATCAGCTTCGAAGGCTTCGAAGGCGCCGCCTTTGAAGGCCGCTTCGGCCTGTCCGCCCGTGAAATCCGCATGATCCTCGCCGACGCCTACCAGGCCACGCTTGGCCGGCTGGTCACCCCCAAGGACGTCCTCGATCGCTTCGCCGAAATGCTCAAACACAAATCGGTCTACCTGTTCTTACAGGTCGAACCGCAAGGCAAATACTTCGACCACATGGCCAACCTGCGCGAAGTCCGCCGCCGCTGGCTGCAAGCCGTCCTCGACGAACTCTTCCGCGCCTCCGGCCTCGTCAAGCCCGGCGAATTTGAACGCGTGCTCGAAAATTACATCGGCCACGTCCGCGCCCACGTCTCCGGCGCCAAATACAAAAATCCGCAGACCGGCGCCCTCGAACCGCCCAACAAAAAAGTCTTCGAACGCGTCGAACAACAGTTGGGCGTCAAGGAGGACTCCGACAGCTACCGCCGCTCCCTGCTCCAGCGCGCCGCCGCCTGGAAACTCGACCACCCCGAATCCGAACTGGTCGTCCCCGCCGTTTTCCCGGACCTCATCAAGCAACTTCGCGTCGCCTCCCTGCAAGCCCAGTTCGCCATCCTCGAACCGGCCCTGCGCGGCATCCTCGTCCTCGAAGACCCCGCCGCCTTCAACTCCCTGCCCGAAGCCCCCCGCATCCTCGCCCGCACCACCTACGACGCCATGCTCCGCGACTTCCAATACGACGGCTACGCCGCCCGCCAAGTCGCCTCCCTCGTCCTTAGCGAAGGCCCCGACCTCCTGAAATCCCTGGTCGAATAGCCTGCTGCCAACCGCGCTTTCGGGATTAAAATAAATACGCTTGGCGCGGAGGGCTTCACCATGACCCGGCACACGATTCCGCTCGGCAAAATCTTCGGCATCCCGATCGGCCTCGACTACTCCTGGTTCCTCATCTTCGGCCTGCTCACCTGGATGCTCGCCGCCAGCTACTACCCGACGGAATTCAAACACTGGACCCCGCTGCAATACTGGGCCACCGGCGCGCTCACCAGCATCGCCCTCTTCGCCAGCGTCCTGCTGCACGAACTCGGCCATTCCGTCGTCGCCATGCGCTACAAAATCCCCGTCCGCAGCATCACCCTGTTTCTGTTCGGCGGCGTGGCCGAAATCGGCTCCGAACCGCCCGGCCCGCTGGCCGAATTCCTGATCGCCATCGCCGGACCGTTCGTCAGCCTGGTCCTGGGCGTTTTCTTCATGCTGCTCCTGCCCGTCACCGCTCCGGTCGAAACCATCTACGGACTGGTCGAATACCTCGCCTACATCAACATCGCGCTGGTGGTGTTCAACCTCATCCCCGGCTACCCCCTCGACGGCGGCCGCGTCTTCCGCGCCATCGTCTGGGCCATCACCGGCAACATGCGCCGCGCCACCCTGATCGCCGCCAACGTCGGGCGCTTCTTTGCCTTCCTGTTTTTCGGCCTCGGCGTTTGGGCCATCTTCAGCGGCGACCTCGGCGGCGGCCTCTGGATCATCTTCATCGGCTGGTTCCTCGACAAAACCGCCAGCGCCCAGATTCAAATGACCCTCCTGCGCGGACTGCTCGCCGGCCACACCGTCGCCCAGGCCATGGGCGATCGCTGCGCCGAAATCCCCGCCTACCTCACCCTCCAGGAACTGGTCGACGATCACGTCCTCGGCGCCGGCCAACGCTGCTTCCTCGTCCACCAGGACAACAGCCACCTCGGTCTGATGACCCTCCATCGCATCAAAGAAATCCCCCGCACCGAATGGCCGCTCACCACCGCCGGCGAAGTCATGCTGCCGCTCGACCAGTCCCGCCAAGTCACCCCGCAGACCGGGCTCTGGGCGGCCCTCCAACTCATGGACCGCGGCGGCGTCAACCAGCTTCCCGTCCTCGCCGACGGCCGCGTCGTCGGCATGCTCTCCCGCGAAGATGTCATCACATTCCTGAGCACCCTGCAGGCACTCGGAGGTTGACCATGGCCGCCAAGCCCGAACCACCCAGCGGATCCGGGGGCAAATCCCGCCCCCGCCGCGGCTCCAGCGCCGCCCGCCGCGCCCTTGCCCCCGACGCGCCGGCCGCGCCGGCACCAGCGCCTTCCGCCTCCCCCGCCGCCAGCCCCGGCCGCGTCGAAGTCGGCGCGCCGCTGCCCCTCGGCGCCCACGAAACCCGCGGCGGCGCCAACTTCGCGCTCTTCAGCCGCTCCGCCACCCGCGTCCGCCTCGAATTCTTCGACCGCTCCACCGACGGCGCCCCCAGCCGCGTCATCGATCTCGATCCTGCCCGCAACCGCACCGGCGACGTCTGGCACGTCTGGGTCGAAGGCATTCTTTCCGGCCAATGCTACGGCTACCGCGTCGACGGCCCCTACGATCCCGCCCAGGGCCACCGCTTCAACTTCAATCGCCTCCTCATCGACCCCTTCGCCGCCGCGCTCGCCCATCCGCCCGCCTGGGACTTCGCCGCCGCACTCGGCTACAATCCCGACGATCCGTCCAAAGACCTGGCGCCAGCCCCAACCGACAACGCCGCGACCACCCCCAAATGCGTCTACCTGAACGAACCCTTCGACTGGGACAACTGCCTCCCGCCCCGCCACCCCTGGGCGAAAACGGTCATCTACGAACTCCACGTCCGCGGCTTCACCCACCAGCCTGAATCCGGCGTCGCCCACCCCGGCACCTACCAGGGTCTGGTCGAGAAAATCCCCTATTTGAAGGACCTCGGCGTCACCGCGGTCGAACTCATGCCGGTGCTCGAATTCAACCCCGGCCCGATCGGCCGCCAAAACCCGCTCACCGGTGATCCGCTCACCAACTTCTGGGGCTACGACCCGATCGTCTTCTGCGCCCCCCTGGCCGCCTACAGCAGCGGCGGCGGCCAAGGCGAACAGTGCCGCGAATTCAAATCCATGGTGCGCGCCTTCCACGCCGCCGGCATCGAAGTCTTCCTCGATGTCGTCTTCAACCACACCGCCGAAGCCAACCAGCTCGACCCCACCCTCAGCTTCCGCGGCCTCGACAATTCCATCTACTACACCCTCCCCGACGACAAACGCTTCTACAGCGACTTCACCGGCACCGGCAACACCATCGACGCCAACCACCCCGTCGTCCGCGACCACATCCTCGCGGTCCTGCGCGGCTGGACCATCGACATGCACATCGACGGCTTCCGCTTCGATCTCGCCGCCGTGCTCGGCCGCGACGAACACGGCAGCCTGCTGCCCAACGCGCCGCTGCTCGAACGCATCGCCGAAGACCCCATCCTGCGCGAAGTCAAAATCATCGCCGAAGCCTGGGACGCCGCCGGCGCCTACGAAGTCGGCAGCTTCTCCGATCGCCGCTGGACCGAATGGAACGGCCGCTTCCGCGACGACGTGCGCTGCTTCTGGCGCGGCGACGACGGCCTGCTCGGCCCCTTCGCCAGCCGCCTGTGCGGCAGCTCCGATGTCTACCGCGGCTCCGGCAAGGGCCCCGAAGCCAGCATCAACTTCGTCACCTGCCACGACGGCTTCACCCTTCACGACCTCGTCACCTACCGCGACAAACATAACGAAGCCAACGGCGACAACAACGGCGACGGCTCCAACGAAAACTTCAGCGCCAACTACGGCCGCGAAGGCGAAACCGACGATCCCGCCATCGCCGCCGTGCGCACCCGCCAGATCAAAAACTTCCTCCTCACCCTCGCCGTCTCGCGCGGCGTCCCGATGCTCCTGGCCGGCGACGAATTCCGCCGCACCCAGGCCGGCAACAACAACCCCTACTGCCAGGACAACCCCACCAGTTGGGTCGACTGGCGCCGCCTCGAACAGCACCGCGAAATCTTCCGCTTCACCCAGCGCCTGATCGCCTTCCGCCGCGATCATCCGGTGCTCAGCCGCGAGGAGTTCTACACTTCCACCCAGGTCCGCTGGCTCGCGCCCGACGGCGGTGAGCCCGACTGGCAGAATCCCCACGCCAAAGCCCTCGCCGCCTTCATCCCCGAAAACGACCGCGACGCGCTCTGCCTGCTGTTCAATGCCGGGAGGGATCCGGTCGAGTTCCACCTGCCGCCGCTGCCGCCCGCGCTAAAATGGCTGCTGGCCGTCGACACCGCCCGCCCGGCGCCCGGCGATTGCTGCGACCCCGGCGCCGAACCGCCCCTGGAGAACCCGCCCAGCTTCCGCCTCGAATCGCGCGCCAGCGCCATCCTGCTGGTGCGGCCCGCGGCCCGCTGATCCCGCCGCACGGCCGCATGCTTCCCTGCAACGGAGAAAACCCAATGCCCCCCACCCCCTCCGGCGCCGCCGCGGCCCTACCCGGCCGCGACGATCTCCAAACCCTGCCCGTGCCCGACCTCCTCGCCCGCCTGAACGCCACCGCCGACGGACTGCCCGCCGCCGAAGCCCAAAAACGCCTGGCCCAATACGGCCCCAACGAAATCGCCGAAAAGAAATCCAACCTCTTCCTGAAGTTCCTCAGCTACTTCTGGGGACCCATCCCCTGGATGATCGAAATCGCCGTGATCCTTTCGGCCGCCGTCGGCCGCTGGCCCGATTTCTACATCATCTTCCTGCTGCTCATTTCCAACGCGCTGGTCGGGTTCTGGGAGGAACACCAGGCCGGCAACGCGATCGCCGCCCTCAAAGCCAAACTCGCCGTCCGCGCCCGCGCCCGCCGCGACGGACGCTGGACCGACCTGCCCGTCCGCGATCTGGTCCCCGGCGATGTCGTCCGCATTCGCCTCGGCGACATCGTCCCCGCCGACGCCCGGCTGCTCGGTGACGCGCCCGTCGAAGTCGACCAGTCCGCCCTCACCGGCGAATCCCTCCCCGTCACCCGCCAGGACGGCGCAGCGGTCTATTCCGGCTCGATCGTCCGCCAGGGCGAAACCGACGCGCTCGTCTACGCCACCGGCGACCGCACCTACTTCGGCAAAACCGCCCAACTGGTCCAGTCCGCCCACACCGTCAGCCATTTCCAGCGCGCCGTCCTCAAGATCGGCAACTACCTCATCTTCACCGCCGTCGTCCTGGTCGCCATCGTCATCGTCGTCGCCACCTTGCGCCACGAGAATTTCTTCGAGACCCTCCAGTTCTCCCTCGTCCTCACCGTCGCCGCCATCCCCGTCGCCCTGCCGACCGTCCTGTCGGTCACCATGGCCGTCGGCGCCCGGTTGCTTGCCCGCCGCGAAGCCATCGTCTCGCGGCTGGTCGCCATCGAAGAACTCGCCGGCGTCGATGTGCTTTGCTCCGACAAAACCGGCACCCTCACCCAGAACAAACTCACCCTCGGCGAACCCTTCTGCCTCCCCAACGTCGCCACCGACGACATCGTCCGCGCCGCCGCGCTGGCCTCGCGCGCCGAAGACCAGGACACCATCGACCTCGCCGTCCTCGCCGCCCTGGCCACGCCCCAAGCCCTCGACGGCTTTCAAATCACCCACTTCCAACCCTTCGATCCCGTTCACAAACGCACCGAAGCCACCGTCCACGATCCCCACGGGCCGGAATTCAAAACCACCAAAGGCGCGCCGCAAGTCATCCTCGCGCTCCTGGCCGACCCCGAATCGGTCCGCCCGGCCGTCAACCAAGCCATCGACGCCTTCGCCGCCCGCGGCTACCGGTCCCTCGGCGTCGCCCGCACCGACGCCCGCGGCGCCTGGCAGTTTCTCGGCGTCCTGCCGCTGTTCGACCCGCCCCGCGACGACGCCCGCGCCACCATTGAAACCGCCCGCACCATGGGCGTCAGCGTCAAGATGATCACCGGCGACCAAGTTGCCATCGCCCGCGAAACCGCCAAGAAACTTGGCCTCGGCGACCACATCCTCGACGCCTCCCGCTTCGGCGATCCCAAAATGGAACCCACCCCCGAACTGGTCCAGTCCATCGCCCACGCCGACGGCTTCGCCCAGGTCTTTCCCGAACACAAATTTCAAATCGTCGAAGTCCTCCAGAAACACAACCACATCGTCGGCATGACCGGCGACGGCGTCAACGACGCCCCGGCCCTCAAGCAATCCGACTGCGGCATCGCGGTTTCGAGCGCCACCGACGCCGCCCGCGCCGCCGCCTCCATCGTGCTGCTCACCCCCGGCCTCTCGGTCATCATCGATGCCATCAAAGAAAGCCGCCGCATCTTCCAGCGCATGAACAGCTACGCCATCTACCGCATCTGCGAAACCATCCGCGTCCTGCTGTTCATGACCCTCGCCATTCTGTTCTTCAACTTCTATCCCCTCACCGCCGTCATGATCGTCATGCTGGCGCTGCTCAACGACGGCGCCATCCTCTCCATCGCCTACGACAACGTGCGCTACCAGAATCGGCCCGAAGCCTGGAACATGCCCGTGGTCCTCACCATTTCCTCCGTGCTCGGCCTGATCGGCGTCGTTTCCGCCTTCCTGCTGTTTTTCCTCCTCGAACGCTACTTTCACCTCGACAAAGACACCATTCAGACGGTGATGTACCTTGAACTGTCCGTCGCCGGGCACCTGACCATTTTCCTGACCCGCGCGCGCGGGCCGTACTACAGCATCGCCCCCGCGCCGATCCTCTGGCTGGCGGTGCTCGGCACCCAGACCGTCGCGACATTCATTGCCGTCTACGGCCTGTTCATGACCCCCTGCGGCTGGTGGTGGGCCGCCTTCATTTGGGGCTACGCCATCGTCTGGGCCATCTTCAACGACCAGTTGAAACTCCTGGCCTACTGGCTCGTCGATCGCCAACCCCAAACCCCCGCCCCACCCATCCCGCCCGCGCCGCCGGCCGGTATCTGACCGCCGGCTCCAGACAGCGCAGGTCCCAGACAGCGCAGACCGAGGCTGGTCAAGCTGGGCAGGGCGGATCCCGAAATACAAAACGAAGCTACCTGCAGGATGCGCTGCCGGTGAAGGCTCGGCGGGCGAGCGACCGCAGGGGGGTCGGTTTAACCAAACGAAGCTACCGTGTCATAGGCTACCGGGAACGAGAGGTGAAAGGTGAGAGGTGAGGGGTGAGAGGTGAGAGGTGAGGGAGACGGGGCGGGATACGAAACGAAGTCATATGCGAATAATATATGAATAGGGGCTATGGGCTTGGGGCTTGGCTTGGGGAAGTGATGGGGAGGTAGATTCAACGAAACAAAGCCATATGCGCATATTATGCGCATACTTCGGCCAGCGTTTGTACAACGGGTCCATGGTTCTACAAGGATCGATTATCTGTACGCCGCCTACGGGCGGCAGGTGTCCGACGGTGAACGCGGCTCAGGTCGGGTGCAGTTCCGCGCGATGTAGCGACGCCGATGCTGCGATCGCCTCGGGTCGCGCGGCAGAACCTTTTGGG
>JBOHNC010000371.1:0-3715 GCA_050730415.1 Planctomycetota bacterium | reverse complement strand
TTTCATCGCCGCCTTCTTCACCTAAAACCGAGACCAGGCCGGACGAGGTTTGCCGCCCGTCTCTCGACTTTCGGATCAATGGAAACTAACTGAAATTAATATCAGAGGAAGCGCGGGCGTGCTCGGTCGCGGTCCCAGCGGCGCGCGGAGGCTCGCGAGAAAAAGCAAATCCAAGAAGGCGCGCTGGAGCGCGGCGCTCCCAGGGGAGCGGGTTATTTTTCGCGGCGGGGGGCGGGAGGAGCAGGCGGCGTGGGCGCGGACTGGGCGGGCGTCGCGGGGGGGCTCGTTCCATTTGACTGGGACTGGGACGGCTGCGACGGAGACTGCGACCGGGTGGGCTCGATCACGGGGGTTGGCACGGGGGCTATCCACGGTTTGATTTTGAAGGCCATGTCGCTGGTGAAATGGGGCAGCGGGATGAGCAGTTCCTGCGCGTGGGCGCCGTTTTCGTCCTGGGCGCTCACGGTCAGATGCAGGGTGGCGACGATTTTTCCGCTGTCGGTGTCCCAGCATTCGACGGCGTATTCGCCGGGTTGGAAATTGCCGATCGACAGGCGGACGTGGTCGTAGCTGTGGCGGTCGTGGGCTTGTCCGGGGCGGAAGGGCAGCGCGCCCAGGTCTTCGCGGTCGAGAATCCAACCGTAGCCGTGGGTGGCGGTTTTGCCGCGGTGGTCTTCCCAGTCGCAGCGGACGATGTAGTCCAGCCGTTCGGCATCGGGGCCGGTGGGCGGCGCGGCATTGGGCGCGTAGAGTTTGTGGTTGTAGCCGAGATCGCTGACGGCGGTGTAGATGCGGGCTTTCATGTCGTCGCCGCGGGGGTCTTCGCCGGCGATGTACAGCGCAAAGGGGCGGTAGAAGCGGTACAGATCGTTCTGGTCGATGAAGTCGAACCACCACAGCAGCGGCGTGCCGGCGGCGCCGCTCATCCAGCTCGACCAGATCCCCGCTTTGAGGTCCCCGGCCAGTTCGTTGGGCGAAGCGCCGGACCAGTCGCCGCCGTATTCGGTGATGAAGAAGGGCTTGACCTTGCCTTCCATGGCTTCGAGGTGGCGCAGGGCGAAGACGATGGCGTGGTTGAGGAAGGTGACGTCGTGCTTGTGGCCGGTGTAGACATCGCCGACGACGTAGTCGAAAAATTCGCGGGCGCTTTTCCAGTCGATGAATTCGATGCCGGTGGCGTAGTGATTGGTGAGCGGATGGTGGTAGGGGTCGTGCAGGCGGATGTAATCCATGACCGACTTCAGCCAGTCGACCGGCGCGCCGCTGAGGGCGGCGTGACGGTCGGCGTGCTGGTCGCCGGGATCGCCGGTGCCGCCGGTGAGGTCGAATTCGCTGACGACTTCGATCCCGGCGATGGCGGGATTGCCGGCCCAGCGCGCGAGCACGTAGCGGAGTTTCTTGCGGTAGATCGCGCGGGCGTCGGCATCGCTGAAGAAATCGTTGGGCGTGAGTTTCCCGCCGTCCAACTGTTCGTGGTAGGGCGAATAGTCCCATTCCGGGTCGCACCAGTCGGAAAATTTGCCGTGGTTTTCGAGCACGAAATGGAGCTTGATGCCGTATTGGCGGGCGAGGTCGAGCAACTGGTCGAGGCGGGCGGCGTGGAGCTGGTTGTAGCGGGTCAGGCCGTAGTAGCCCTGCCAGCGGCGGGTCCATTCGATGTCGAGAAACCAGGAGGACATCCAGACTTCGCAGAAGTTTTCGCCGTTGGCGCGCATTTTCCGGAAGAAGTCGCGGTAGGTGTTCAAGCCGCGGTCGCGGGTTTCGGGCAGATCGAGGATCATCGCGCCGCGCGCGTCGGTGGGGCTGCGGAGGTTGTGTCCGATGGGGTAGAAGAACGTGCCGTCTTCGTATTCGAAATAATGCGGATCGCGGCGGCTGACGCGGACGAAGCCGTGATCGTCGGGCAGCGCCGGCTGCGCATTCAGGAGCGGGCGGAAGGTGGTGACCAGGAGGGCATCGGCGAGGACTGCGGCGGCGTAGCGGTCTTTGGCGGCGGCGAAATCGGGCAGGTTCGGCACGCCTTGCAGGAGCAGGTCGTGGAGATCCTTGAGCGCCGGCCGGGCGAGGGCGGCTTGGGTGGCGGCGACCAGGGCGGTGCGATCGGCAGCGTCGTTGGCGCCGCGGGCGCGGGCGGCGGCGGCCAACAGGGCGGTCAGGCTGGCGGGATCGTCGACACCGCCGGCGCCGCCGGGATGGGCGGCTTCGGAGCGCAGGGTGGTTTCCAGGCCGGCGGCGATTTGGCCGGCCAGGTCATGCCGCCGGCGTTCGGCCGACGGATCGGGGGTGGTCGTGGCGAGCAGTTCGGAGACGGTGGATTCCAGTTTTTCCAGGAGCACGCGGCGGTCGAGCACCACCAGCGCGTAGCGGTAGCTGCCGGTGTGCTGGGGCGTGAACCGGAAGGCCCAGACGCCGGGGCCGGTCAGGCGGTAGCTGTCGACGCCGAAACGATTGAGGGTGTCGGCGGGCTGCAGGAAGAAACCGTCGACGAGGGTGGCGGAGGGCGCATTGGCGGCCGGAGCGGTTTTGGCCTCCGCGCCGGCGGGCGGCGGTGGGGCCTTGTCGCCCGGCGTCACCAGGGCCCAGACTTCGACCTGGTCGGGATCGTAGGGATTGGCAAACTGGCGGGTGAGATTGAACTGGACTTCGTGGGGTTCGAAGCAGTGCGCGGGGGGTTCGCTGCCGTCTTCGTTGAGGTTGGTGACATCGAGGGCGGGCCAGGGGTCGCGGCGGGCGGCGAGATCGGCGGCGCGCAGATCGGCCAACTGGTCGCGCGCGGCGTGGCGGGCCTCGGGCGAGGCGGCGGCGTGCCAGGCGGCGACGGCGGCATCGATGGCGGCGGGGAGTTCCTGAGTGCCGGCCAGGGCGCGGATGTTGTCGAGGTAGAGGCGGGCTTGGGCGGGCTGGTCGGCGTAGAAGGAAAAACCGTAGCCGGCGGCGCGGCTCAGGTCGAGCCGTTGGAAATCGGCCGCGCCGCCAACGGGGCGGACTGCGCCGTCGCGCGGGCGGAGATCGATGAAGACGGTGTTCCAGCGGCCGGGGATCAGGCGGCGCGAGGATTCGGCTTGGAACCAGACGCCGTGGCGATCCTTCAGATGGAAGGCGGCTTTGATGTTGCCGGGGACCGCGGGCGGGACGTAGACATCAAAGAGAAGGGCCGAAACCGGGCCGAGCGGAAAGCCGGTCTGGTCGGGATTGGCGACGAAGTCGGCGTTTTTCCAGGCGCCGGCTTCGAGCGGGAAGTTGACGTCGACGGCGAGGCAGCGGGCGCCGTGCACGGGATCGGGGCCGGTGGGCGTGGCGCTGAGGGCCACGCCCTGCGCATTCAGGCCGCCGCCGGGGGCACCCTCCTGGTAGTGCAGAAAATCGGCGGCGCTGTTGGGCGCTTCAAAATCCTGGTTGAGCGGCGAGGGGATGGTGTACAGGCAGCCGAGCGTGGGGCTGCGGAGGGCGTCGATCGGTTGCGGCTGGCCGGGGGGCGGCATGTTGGGCAGCGGCGGGCCGATGTCCTGCACGCCCGCGGGGACGGCCGGCGGGCGGCTGGGGTGCAGGAGTTCCTGCAAGACGACCAGGGCCAGAACCAGGAGCAAAAGCAGGCTGACGGCGGTGGCCAGCAGATGGTAGGGCTTGATCGGGCCGCCGATGGGGTAGCCGGTGGGGCGGTAGGAATCGGGACCGCCGGCAGGCGCTGGGTGGGCAGCGGGGGCGCCGTGTGCGG
>JBOHNC010000370.1:0-4583 GCA_050730415.1 Planctomycetota bacterium | reverse complement strand
TGCGACTTGGCGTCTTGGCGCGAGGTCTTCTCTTCCCGCGTTGGAAACCTCCACCCGCCTTGATCGATCCCCTCCAGTGCACCGTTCTAAAAATAGCGCCATCCGGCGTGCCCGCCCGCGGTCCCGGCGGCACGCTGACGCGCGCAAGAACGGAAATAAGGAGCGCGCTTAGCTCACACTTTTTTGCATCGATCAGCGATCAATGCCGCAATGCTCCGGGCGTTCGGAAGGAGGGAAATAACCCACGGAGCCGAATGGACGGATCGGACGAAGAAGCCGGTCTGATGACCAGCGCTCCCGGGGAAAAAGAATATTTCGAGAGGTTGCGCCCGATGGGCTACTTTTTCTTTTCGATGTGCTTGGTGCGACGGCGCAGGCGCGGGCAGAACTTCATGACCTCGACCTTGACGGCTTCGCCACCCAGCTTCTTGCGGATGGTGTAGTTATAGTCGCCGGTCTCCTCGCAGACGAGGTACACGACTTCGGCGCCTTTGCTCTTTTTGCTGCCCATGCTGACTCTCCAGATCTCAAGAGCGGAATATCTTCCACGGAAACGGCGAAGTGCAAGGGATTTTCGCGAAAGGCGGAAAAATCAGATGCCGGCGCCGCCTTCGATGTTGTCGAGGGCTTTGAGCGCCTGGCTTTTCGAGGCCGACTGCACGCTGCCGGCGCCGTCGGCCGAGCCGCCCACGCCAAAGGTGTGCAGGCCGCATTCGTCCTTGCTGCGGCCGACCCAGCGGCCGGCGCGTTCGTCCTCCCCGGCGGCCACCGGGCGGGTGCAGGAAAGCGGGCGGCAGCCGATGGTCTTGTAGCCGCGGTCAATCAGCGGATGCGCGGGTAGATTGTTGCCGCGCAGGTAGAGCATGACCTGCTCGCGGCGGTATTTCGCCAAGGGGTGGATTTTGATCACGCCGGTGAGCAGCCGCTGGAGGATCGGGGTATTTTTGCGCGCGGCGCCGCCGTCCCGGCGCAGGCTGGCGATCCAAGCATCGTGATTTTCGAGCGCCCGGCGCATCGGCTCGACCTTGTTGATCGCGCAGCAGGTGTCCGGGTCGCGATCGTGCAGGTCGAGGCCATATCGGGCGCCGAAATCGGCCTGCGCCATGGCAGGCATGAGCGTGATCAGATTGATGCCCAGGAGATTCACGATCTGGTCGCGGTAGGCGAGCGTCTCGGGAAAGTGAAAACCGGTGTCGACGAAGTAAACAGGCAGGGCGGGATTGATTTTCATGCTCATGTGCAGCAGCGCGATACCGGCTGGCTGGAAGCTGGTGGAGGAGCACAGGCGGGGGTACTGGAAGTGGCGGGTGGCCCACTCCAGGATGGCGAGTGGAGACTCCGCTTCCAACTGGCGGGAGGCTTCGGCCACACGGGCCTCGGGCCACTCGGGATTGACCGTCTCGGGGGGCTCGCCGGGTCCGCCGGCATCGGATAGAATGGGGGCTGGAGATTGGGCCACGGCGGATGTTTTCTCAGGCAATAGGAGGGGCATGGGAATTCCCTAAATTCCTATAGGAATTGAGGAGATTATATCCTAAAACCCACCGGTCAAGCCGCCCATTTCAAAAATTCTCAGGATGCTCCGCATGGCCAACAACAAAGTCATCCACAAGCGCCCGCATGAATCCGGGATTTCGGTCCGGACCATGAAGAAGGCGGCTGCAATGGGCGCCGGCACGGACGAATCGTTTCTGCGCGACCTGCGGCTGGCGGAAAAGATTCAGCATTCGATGATCCCCTCGACCATCCGCGTGCCGGGGTTGGAAATCCTGATCGAATACAAGCCGATGGGCTTGCTGGGCGGCGACTACGCCTGGGTAGGCTACAGCCGGGGCGACCAGGTCCATTTGCACCTGATCGACGTGTCCGGCCACGGCATCGCCGCCTGCCTGCTGGCCAACCGGTTGAACGCCGAAGCGGTGAACTGCGCGTTGAAAGGCGTCGGCCCGGGCGACACCTTGGCCTGCCTGAACACCTTCATGCTCGACCTGGGCCTTAACCAGGGCCAGGACGGGTTGCGCGGCGGGAGCATGTACTTCACGATGTTTTCGGCGGTGCTGGACCACAAAAGCGGCGGCCTGACCTATGCCTCCGGCGGCCATCCGCCGGCGCTGATCCGCGATGTCAATGGCCGGGTGCGGGAGCTGGAACGAACCGCGCCGATCGTCGGAGTGATGGCGGCCTACACGCGACCGGCGACCGAGGGTGAGGATCGGCTGGACCACGGCGAAACGCTGATTATTTTCAGCGACGGCCTGTACGAAAGTTTCGATGCGCAGGGCCGGGTGTGGGGGCTGGACGGGCTGAAGAAGGCCTTTGCCGAAACGCGCGCGCTGCAGCGCGAAGGCACGGCGATCTTGGAGCGCCGCCGGGAGGCAGAGGAGCGGGAACTGCCGCGGATCGTACTGCCGCCGGAACTGATCAGCCCGCAGCATGCGCGGCCGCTGAGCGACCAGTTGCGCAGCGTCGGGACGGCGGCGGCGTCTGCGGCCGCAGACGAACCGGGTGGAGCGAGCGGCGGCAGCGGCGGTGGGAGTGGCGGGAGTGGCGGGAGTGGTGGGAGTGGCGGCGGGGGCGTGGATGCGCATTCGGCCGCGCGCGACCTGATGAACGAGCTGGTGAGCGCCGAACGACGCCATCGCGGCGGCGACCAGAACGACGACATTGCAGTTATTTTGGTGCACAGGCCTTGAATCTGGTGGGAAGGCAATACAACCACAGAAAGTTCCTGAGAGTTCCCGCACCCTGTTCCGCACCTGTCGCTCGCGTTTTTCGGCCTGCGGATCCCCCGGCATGTCCAGCACCTCCCCTCAGAGTTTGCGCTACGAGCGCCGCCGGCACCTGCGCGTGCGCGTGTTCAACGGGCAGCTGCGGCTGCGCTTGCAGGGGCTGGAAGGCTGGACGGCGCGGGTGGTCGACATCAGCGAAGGCGGTCTGGGCTGCGTCTTCCGCGCCAACGATGCCTTCACCGAGCCGCTCGAATACACCCTGCAACCCAACGATCCGATTGAAATCGTGCTCGACCGCGGCCCGCGCGAACGGGACTTGACGGTGCGGGCGGAAGTCCGGGCGATGACCAAGCGCGACGACGAACCGCATGCCTGGACAGTCGGCCTGCGATTCACAGTGAGCGGCGATGAAGCGGCGCGAAACGTGCAAAGTGCGCTGCTGCGGCTGGCGATGATCCGGCTGCGCAATTCGCTGGGTGCGCCGGGGTCGGGGGTGCTGCCGGCGGCGTCGGAAAGCGGACGAATGGCCGCCATCCGACCGCGGCGCAAGCTGGGCGAAATTTTGCTCGGCCGCGGCCTGATTTCCGAGGAGGTGCTCAACCACGCCCTGGCCGAACCGCCCGGCATGCCGCTCGGGCAGCGGCTGGTCAAGAGCGGTCGGGTGGAGGGCGAAGCGTTGGCGCAGGCGCTGGCGCTGCAAGCGGGCGTGGAGTACTTTGACCTGCGCGATTTCCCGGCCGAACGAGCGCCCGGTCACCTGCTGCCCGACGCCTACCGCCGGCGCTGGCGGCTGGCGCCGGTCGAAAGCAACCGCCGGATGGTCCACCTGGTGTGCGCCAATCTGCCCGATCCGTCCACCCAACGGCTGATCGAAGAACGCTGCGGGCGGCGGGTGAAGTATTCCATCGGCAACGAGGCGCGCATCGAGGAGCTGCTGGAACGGCTGGCGCAGCGCGAGAGCCTGCGGCTGCCGGCGTCGTCGGGGATGAGCTTTCTGCAGCCGGTCAGCCATGCACCGTCCGATGACGGGCGGACCGAGGCGATGAAGGAGATGGTCACTTCGCGCGGCAGCCACCTGCGCGAAAACCGCCCGGCGGCGATCTACCAGTTCCGCTCGGCCGGGGGCACCAATCTGCACTCCGACCCACTGCCGGGTCGGCTGAAGACCTGCGACGGGCACTCGCTGCGCGTCGTCGGACCGGTGTGGGACGACCGGCTGCTGCCGGCCGACATTCTGACCGCTTCGCCGCTGGCGCATGTGGAACTCCGCGACGACACAAAATCGGGGGAATCGGTGACGCTGGTCGGCCGGCCGACGCAAATCACGCATGTGGTGGGCGCCTTTTTCCTGATCGAATTTCTGATCGTGAAGATGTCCGCCGCCGACCACGCCCGCTACCAGCGGTTGCTCGAACAGCGCTGAACGCCGCGCCGGAGCGCTCGGGCGGCAGCAGTATAATGTGAAGCCGAAGCCGCCCGGCGCGTCCTTCGAGCAGAGTCGTTTCCAGCCTCGGATTGCCCATGAATTCCACGCCTCCGCCACAGCCTCCTGCCGCACCGCAGCCGCCCCCCCATGGAGGGGCGAGGCCGGGAGGCAGGGGATCCTTCCAGAGCTTCTGGCTGGGCGGGCTGCTGGCGCTGATCGGCGCGGGCATGGTGGTGTACGGTATTTATTCCGGAGCGCCGCGGCAGGTCGGCGGCACGACGCCGACGACGAGCATCAAGCCGGTTGCGAGTCTTCCCGCCGGTGCGGCCCACGATGCAGGGCCCGGCGCCGACGGACGGACCGGTGATCGGGCTGGGGCGCCGGCCAGGCCGACCGCGGCGATGGGGCCGGGAGCCGCGGCGCCGAGC
>JBOHNC010000369.1:0-8290 GCA_050730415.1 Planctomycetota bacterium | reverse complement strand
CGCCCGGCCCGCGTGACCGCCCGCCCCGCCCCGCCCCGCGCCGGATGCAGCAACAAAAAATCGGCCGCGTTGGGCCGGTCCTGCGCCGTCTTGCCGACCGCCTTGGCCGCCGCCCGTTCCAGCAGCGCATCCAAGTTGGCGCACAGGTCCGCGCGCCCGAACCGAGCCGCGGCGGCCAGGTGAAACGGCTGCGGCAGAAAATGATTCACGTCGCCGAAACTGCACGGCACGCCGGAGGGCGCAAAATCGAGCGGAAATTCCAGCGTGCGCTCGACGTTGCGCGAACGCATCAGCGGGTGCTTTTTCCCCGTCGCGCGCTCCCAGCTCAGCAGGTACATGAACCCGTAGCGCATGCCGTAATTCCAGTAGCCGATGCCTTCGGGCCAGCCGCCGCGAGTGCGGTCGAGTTCCCGGAAAAACGGCGCCACCGACTGCTCAGCCCGCGCCAGCGTCGCCGCCGCTTCGCGCGGGAATTCCTCCGCAAAGGCCAGCGCCGCCATCCCCGCGCCCCCGGCGCAGACGGTGTTCCAGTTGGTGTCCGGCTTCTGAAACCACCAGTCCTTGTGCACCGGCTTTTTCAGATTCAAAAAAGGCTCGAAGACCCATTTCCGAGCGATCGCGCAAAGTTGCTCGCGTTCGCGCGCCGTCAGCGTCCCGTGCAGCCAGTCGTAGGCGATCGCCAGCGTCATTGCGTTCTCGCCGTAGCTCAGATCGAACACCGCCGTTGGGCGCGGATCGTGCTCGCGCCAGGTGATCCACGACCAATAGTCCCAGCGGCCCATCTCCAGCACATGTTCCAGCGCCGCCGCGCGGAATTCCGCCCGCCCGGTCTGCTGCCAGCGCGTGAGCAGCATCACCACGCGAGTCTGCATTTTGCGCGCCCGGATCAGGTGCGCGTTGTGAGTGTTGAGCACCCACGCGAACTGCGGCGACGATTTGAATTCCTCCGCCAGCGCCGCGACGGTTTTCGCCGCCCCGCCCAGATAGGCCGGCGCGCCGGCCGGCGGCGGCTGGCTCAAGCGGTTCAACTGTTCGGCGGAAACATACAAGCGCGGGTGCGGCGTCAGGCGCATGGCAAGAACTCACGGCGGGGGAAACCGTCTGCCAGTGTAGCCCGCCCCATCCAATTGGGAATTTGCCCGGCCAAGCAATTTCCGTCCGCCGCGTAGAATGAGGTTTACCCCCCCCGGCGCGTCCGGGCGACGCCTTCGGTCTGCCCGCGGAGCAACCCGACCATGCCCGACCGTCCGCACGTCCTGTTCGTCATGACCGATCACTGGCCCGCCGCGCTCCTGGGCGCCGCTGGCCACCCGGTGATTCAAACGCCCACCCTCGACCAGATCGCCCGCAACGGCATGTGTTTCACCAATTGCTACGCCGAGTGCCCCGTCTGCGTCCCCGCGCGCCGCACCATCATGACCGGCACCACGCCGCGCTTCCACGGCGACCGCGTCTACAACGAACTGCTCCCCATGCCCGAAGTCCCGACCCTCGCGCAATGTTTCCGCGACGGCGGCTACCAGGCCTTTGCCGTCGGAAAATTGCACACCTGCCCGCAGCGCAACCGGATCGGCTTCGACGACGTGATCCTGATGGAAGAAGGCCGCACCCAATACGGCCTGACCGACGACTACGAACAGGACCTCTCCGAGCACGGCTTCCACGGCCGCTTCTTCGAAACCGGAATGTGCAACAACGAATACATGACCCGCCCATGGTCGCTGCCCGAGCAATTCCATCCCACCCACTGGGCCACGCGCAAAATGTGCCAGACCATCCGCCGCCGCGATCCCCGCAAGCCGATGTTTCTGTACTTGTCCTACATGCACCCTCACCCGCCGCTCTGGCCCCTCGAGGTCTACCACCAACTGTACCGGCAGTTCGACCCCGCCGCGCTCGAACAGGACCGTCCCGTCCGCGGCGCCTGGGCCGAACGCAGCGCCGATCCGCCGCCGCCGCCGCGCATTGCCGAAGCCCAACGCAGTTGGGCCGCCAAACTCGGCCACGCCGAAGCCGCCCGCCAGGCGCGCGCCGCCTTCTACGCGCTATGCACCCACATCGACCACCAGCTCCGCGTGGTGCTCGGCACCTTGCGCGAAGCCAAGATGCTCGACGACACCCTGATCCTGTTTACCTCCGACCACGGCGACATGCTCGGCAACCACGGCCTCTGGGGCAAATCGCTTTTTTACGAAGACTCCGCCGGCGTGCCGCTGCTGTTGTCGGCGGGCAAAGCCGGCACGCGCGTGCAAGTCCACGCGCAGGACGACCGCCTCTGCGGCCACCAGGACATCATGCCGACGCTGCTCGATCTGTGCGGCCTGCCGATCCCCGCCTCGGTGCAGGGCCGCTCGATGCTCGCCGCCGAACGCCGCGACACGCTGTTCGGCGAAATCGCCGAAGGCGCCCACGCCACCCGGATGATCCGCCGCGGCGACTGGAAGCTGATCTACTACGCCGGCGGCAACCGCACGCAGCTGTTCAACCTGAAGGAGGACCCGCGCGAGCTGCTCGACCGCGCCGACGTTCCCGCCTGCGCCGCCGTGCGCGCCGACCTCACCGCCCGCCTGATCGCCGAACTCCATGGCGGCGACGAAGCCTGGGTGCAGAACGGCCACCTGGTCGGCCTGCCCGCGCCCGCGGCAGCAGACGGGGCCCACCCGCACCCGAATTTCAACTTCTCGAACCAGCGCGGTCTGCACTATTTCTGATCCGTGTCTTGTAAAATAGAAATTTACTTCTAAACTGTAAGACATGCTGCAGCGCGCCGTTCACGACATTCTCCTCGCCCGCCTCGCCGAATCCCCCGCCGTGGCGCTGGTCGGCCCCCGCCAGTGCGGGAAAACCACCCTGGCCCAAAGTCTCGGCGGGAACTATTTCGACCTTGAGCAGGAACCGGACCGCCTCCGCCTGGATTTGGCATGGGACCGCCTGGTCGCCGCCGACGTACTGACGGTGCTCGATGAAGCCCAGGCTTGGCCGCCGCTGTTTTCACGCCTGCGGGGCGCCATCGACGCCCGGCGTCGTAAAAACGGACGTTTTCTTCTCCTGGGCTCGGTGGCACCGACCCTGATGCGCCAGGTTTCCGAGTCCCTGGCAGGACGGTTGGCGCTGCTCGAACTGACGCCATTTTTCCACCCGGAACTCCCCACCGCCGCCGCCCGTGAACGCCTTTGGTTCAATGGCGGCTACCCCGATGGCGGCGTGCTGGGCGCCGGCCATTTTCCGCGCTGGCAGTTGGATTACCTCTCCCTCCTGGCCGCGCGCGATCTTCCAAACTGGGGCCTTCCCGCCAAGCCGCAGCTCACCGATCGCCTCCTGCGCATGCTCGCCGCCCTCCATGGCCAGAATTGGAATGCCTCCCAGGTTGGCCAGAGTCTCGGGCTGTCCTACCACACCGTCAACGAGTATCTCGACTATCTCGAAGGCGCCTTTTTGATCCGCCGCCTCCCGCCGTTCCAGATCAACCTTGCCAAACGTCTCGTGAAACGACCCAAAATCTTCTGGCGCGATTCGGGCCTGCTCCATGCGCTGATGAACGTGCCCGACTTCAGCCATTTACTCAATCAGCCCTGGGTGGGGGCCAGTTGGGAGGGCTTCGTCATCGAGCAGGCCATTCGGCAACTGGCCGCGCAAGGACGGCACGCCGAGCCGTTTTTCTTCCGCACCAACGACGGGCACGAAATCGACCTCGTGCTCGAATTGGCCGGCAAACGCTTCGCCATCGACGTCAAACTGTCCTCCGCGCCCGGACCGGAGGATGCAGACCGGCTGAACAAGGCCGCCGACCTCATCGGCGCCCAGCGACGGATTCTGGTGTCGCGCACCCGTCACCCGGCGGAAAATGCCCGTTTCGTTTCCTGCGACCTCGCCGGTTTGCTCGAGCGCCTGACCGCCGCCTGACCGCCTGTCTTGGCCGCGCCGACCCTGCGCCGCAGCACCCTGAACCGCGCCGCGCGCCGATCACCGCGCCGACTTTTTCGCCTTCACCCCCGGCCGAATCCACTTCTGCCAGTCGCGCTGGTATTGATCGTAGGCCTTCATGCCGCCGGCGGTCAAGTTGTATTCCGTGTGCGGCTTCTTGCCGATGAACTCTTTTTTCTCCGCCACGTACCCCGCCTGCACCAGTTTGCTCATGTGGACGCACAGGTTGCCGCGCGAAAAACCGGTCAGCCCCAGCAAAAAATTAAAATCGGCCACTTCGCATTCGCTGAGGATCGCCATCAGCCGCAGCCGCGAGGCTTCGTGAATCACCGGGTCCAGCGACGGTACGTCGTCCGTTCCGTGGGTCTGCAAAGTGGGCGCGGGAGCGGTCATCGTGGTGCCTCCGCGTCGGTTGCGTGCGCGGCCCCGTCAGCGCCGGCGTCAGGTGGCAGCGCCGCCACCCAGCGCTTCCAGCGCCGGTGCAAACTCAAACCCGCGATCAGTTCGACCAGGCTCAGGGTCGCGCAGAGGCCAGCCATTTGAATCGGCCGATCGCCCAAAAACATCAGGCCGAAGACAACCAGCAGACCGGCGGACTGCAACCAGTGCTCCCACAGCTTGAGCTGGTAGGCGCGCCAGCCCATCGGCACAGCCAGAATGAGAGCCGCGGCGCCGAAAATCGCCACGCCCTGGTTGGGTAACCAGCCGGCCAGGGCGACCGATGCCAAACCGGCCAGCAGGCCCGCCAGGGTCCATGCGATAATCCGCGGCGCGCGCGCGGCGCTGCGGCGGATTTCGACCTGCGGAATGCCTTTCCGCTTGCGCGCGTATTGCACCCCTCGCTGCGTCAGGACGACCGCAATCGACATCCCGATTCCCCATCCGATGGCATTCATGTCCTCGTCAAGATGGACCCAAGGCTGGACCAGCACCACGCCCCAGACCAGGCACCACAAGCCCATGCCAATCTGGATCGACCCGCGCGACATGTCGAGCACCCGCCGCGTCTCGCGCTGCGCCCGCTGCAACACATTCGGATCGGGCGGGACCTCCGCCAAACGACGGTCCGCAAACGACGATGGAACCGTCATGGCAAATCCTCCGCGTCGAGCGCCTGCTCGGCCGATGCAATTTCGGGCGGTTGCGCTGCCACCCACCGCCGCCAGCGGCGATGCAAACTCCAGCCGGCCGTCACATGCGCCAACCCGATCGTCAGGCATAGCCACATTATTTGCAGCGCGTCGCCGTGCATCCACACCAGGGTGAATCCGAAAGCAAAAATGACCGCCTGCAGGCCGTGTTCCCAAAGCTTCAGCGCGAGGGCGCGATAAATCAATGTGATCTCTACGAGCGCGAGAAATAGTACCAGGAGGGCTGGTTCCAAGCCGTGCGAAGTCTGAAGATCCTGCGTCATGACGCTCAGTTGGCCCACCACGAAGCCGACCGCCATAATCAGGCCCAGGAAAACCAACCGGCGCGGAGAAAAACGCGCACGTTTCCGCCGCGACACGGTGGGGCTGCCCGCCCGCTGCCGCGCCGAGGCCACCCAACGCTCCGTCAGCACCATGACCACCGCGATCCCGCCCATCCACCCGTAAACGGCGAAATCCTCCTGGATCGGCAACCGCGAAAGCAGCAGCACCAGCCCCCACAGCAGGCTCCACGCGCCGACCGCCATCATCAGCACGCCGCGCGACATGTCGATCACCCGCCGCGTCTCGCGCTGCGCCCGCTGCAGCGCGTTTGGATCGGGCGGGATTTCCACCGGCAGATTGCCGGCGGTCAAAGGCTGAGCGATCATGGCGAAACTCCGTACGGCGACGACGGATCGGTCGTACCGTTGTTTGTAACACAAACTAGTTTACATCAGGAATTGGTTTGTCAAAGGAAATTCTCAAAAAATCCACCCGCCCTGCGTTCCTTTTACTTGCGAGTATCCAAACCAACAGACGCCGGTGAAATGCCCGCCGCATCGTGGCACGGGACGCTGTCCCGTGCATAGAAATCCGCGGCCAAGCCGCGGTCCTTATCCCGTTCTTCCCCATGACACTTGTCGAACAGCGCCTTGCAGTGCGCGCCGGCCGACCGATCCGGAGCACGATTTGTTCGCAGTCCCGATTCTTGTTTCTGTCGCTCGCCTGGTTTTGTTCGGCCCCACAGGGCCGATGCGGCGCAGCCGGTCGGCAACGCGAAGCGATGCCGCCAGGGTTGTGGCCCCTGAGGCCACCAACGCGAAGCGATGCCGCCAAGGTCGTGGCCTCTCAGGCCACCTACCGGATCCAGATCGGATCGGTGATCGCGCGCTTGCCGTCGATGGTGGTGCATTCGAGCCACAGCGCAAACAGCCCGCTCACTTCGGGCTTTTTCAGCAGGAAGCCGGCATCGAAGGTCTTGCGTTCGTGCGCGTCGAAGTGCCGCACGTTTTCGCCGTTGATCCACACCGAAATCTCGTGCAGCCCCACCACGTCGCCGGCCTTGAATTCGACCGTCAGCCGGTTGCCATACGATCGGATCAGCGTCCCCATCGGTTGGTTTTCGACCGTGGCCTTGATGATCGGCGCCTGTGTCACGATGCTGCCGTAGGGAATGTCGATCGACAGCGGGTGAAAGGCACTATCGGGTTTGACTCCCGGCAGCAGCGTGAACACGCTGCCCATCGCCCACGGGTGCGGCGCCAGCGTGTAGCCCACCCGGTTGACCGGCAGTTGCTCTTCGATGTGCGTCTGGAACGCGATCCGCGCCCGTTCGGCTTCACGCCCGCGGAACGGATCGCGCAACACCTGGCTGGTCAGGTTCAGCGAAATGACCGCCTCCCGGCCGGTGTAGACTTCGCGCGGGAGCAGCGCCGCGGATTCGCGCGGCAGCATGATGACCCGGCGGCCGCGGCGCCGTTCGCGTTCCAGCAGCGCCGGCAGATCCGGTCGGCCCGTCGGCGTGTGGTTGGCCGCGTGACGGCCGGAAATCAGGCAGAAAACCCCCTCGCCCGCATCGACGATGCTGCAGTCGAATAGATTCGGCGCGTTCTCGGGCAGGTAGTCCAGCGCCGGCACGCGAGCCAGCGATTCCTTCGCCAGCGGCGGCTGAATCATCAACAGGTGGTTGATGCCGTAGGCCGCGCCCCATTCCAAGTAGCTCGGAATCAACCCGTCGGCGAACTGCGGCGACCCCGGCAGCATCACCGCGTCGACCACCGTCACCGGCAGTTCAATCGTGTCGATGTTGGCCTGCAAACGCGTTCGCTGATTGCCGGCTTCCTGGATGAGGTACTCGGCCATCGCGCGCAGCGCGAACTCTTTGTATTGACCGGCGTCGGCCACCAGCGCGTGCGTGTTGTTCAGGGCGCTGTTCTCGGAGGTCTTCGGCATGGTGCATACGGTCCTGGCGACGGAACCTGCGAGCGCTTCCGATCCAAGTCGCGGAAAGCGAACCCATTGTATCCCTGCGGCGGGCACAGATGACGGTGCTGCCGCCCGATTGTAGCCAATCCACCGCGGTTTTCCCAGCCCAATTTGGCCCACCGGCCCATGCTTCGACAGGAATTTTTGCGCCCGGCAAGGAACAATCGCCCGCAGCTTCCAACCGTCGGAACGTGGGTGGATGCCCGGCGCAGCGTGGCACGGGAGGCTGTCCCGTGCATAAAAATCCGCGGCGCAGCCGCAGTCCGCATCCCGCTTTCCCGCGGATCGAACGAAATTCGCGCTGGAGGTATAGGATTACGCTTGGGCGGGAATGACGTGTACGTAAGTCGCGTCGCGGCTTTCGAAAATCACCCGCCCGGTGGTGACCGAAAAAATCGTATAGTCCGTGCCCATCCGCACCCCGCGGCCGGGATGGTAGCGCGTGCCCACCTGGCGCACGATGATGTCCCCGGATTGCACGCTCGCCCCGCCGAATTTCTTGATCCCACGGTACTGCGGATTGGAATCGCGCCCGTTCTGCGTGGAGCCTTGCCCGACTTTGTGTGCCATGAGTGTCCCGTCCTTCCGATTCGATCCGCCTGAACCCGGCCGCCGCGCCGGTCTCGGGCCTGGGCCTGAGCCCACTCCTGGAGACGCGCGCACGCGGGGGAAGCGCAAAATCCTAGCAGACCCGGCCCAATTTTCAAGCACCCCCTCCATTTTTGCGCCCGTTTTCCATGCCACCGAACCCGCTCCTGCGTGGCACGGGCTGACCAGCCCGTGTCCAGCGAGTCCCCGAGCGTTTCCGCGGGACAGCGCGTTTCGCGCTCTCTTGTCTTCTCTTCTCTTCTCTTCTCTTTCTTCTTCTCTAGTGCCGTTTCAAACTTGAAATCGGTTGTTCTTCCGCCCTGCCTTTGAGTCCCGCTTGCGGGACGCCAGAGTCATAGCCCAGCACTTCAGTGCTGGGA
>JBOHNC010000368.1:0-10174 GCA_050730415.1 Planctomycetota bacterium | reverse complement strand
CCCTGCCCCTGCCCCTGCCCCTGCACCGTCGCCGCACCCATGACCGCGACTGCCGTCGTGTCAGCGGATGTCCTCGCCGGCGCTGCGCGCCGCACCCCCGCCACCCGGGAAGCGGTGGGTCGCGTCGCCGCCGATACAGCCGACGGTTCCACCGTCTTCTCCGGAGCCCGCGCCATCTCGAATGCGATCAGCGACGACGTCTCAAGCGGCGTCGTCGCCGCCACGGGCGCCGCCACCACGGGTGCCAAGGCTGTCGCCCCCGGCTCAAAATTCCTTGTCCGCCGTGGCGAGGTCATGATGGTGATCATTGCCAGACTCAACGCCCCGCACCGATTCAAACGTTTGCGTGTGTTCATGCTGCCCTCCCTTCCGCGGGGAGCCACTCCGCAGCCCTCCGGCGTCGGCCGCGCCGCCGATGGCGCAGCACCGACGCGAACTGGCGTGGTGGCGGTGGCCGTTTTTGCCGGTGGCGAACGGTCCTGCGTGTCGCGAATCACAGCCGGCGCAAACTCCTGTGCGCCGCTGTCGCTGGCGCGATCCGACGCCGCACCGGTTCTCTGCGTGGCCTGCGTTCAGCGCTCCGCCGCGCATACCTCCCGCGATACCCTGATTGACCCTGCACATGTGCAGGAGATTCCATTTTTCCGGCTGACGCTCATGGCCGCCTCTGTACAATGGCCTCTTTTCCAAGGATATACCGCGCCGACCGCCCCCACGCGCACTGCCCAGGATTCTTCCCGCATGGCCTACGATCCCCACGCCATCGAACCCAAATGGCAGCGCCACTGGGCCGATCAAAAAACCTTCCGCACCTTGGGCCCCGGCGATCCCGGCTTCGATCCCGCCAAACCCAAATACTACGTCCTCGACATGTTTCCCTATCCTTCCGGCGAAGGCCTCCACGTCGGCCATCCCGAAGGCTACACCGCCACCGATGTCCTCGCCCGCTACCGCCGCATGAAGGGCTTCAATGTCCTCCACCCGATGGGCTGGGACGCCTTCGGCCTCCCCGCCGAACAGGGCGCGATCGAATCCGGCCGCCATCCGGCCGAAGTCACCCGCGAACGCATCGCCCGCTTCAAACAGCAAATCCAGTCGCTGGGCTATTCCTACGACTGGGAGCGCGAACTGAGCACCACCGATCCGGACTACTACCAGTGGACCCAGTGGATCTTCGCCCGCCTGTACGAAAAAGGCCTCGCCTACCTCACCGACGCCCCCGTCTGGTGGTGCGAAGCCCTCGGCACCGTGTTGGCCAACGAAGAGGTCATCGACGGCCGCAGCGAACGCGGCAACCACCCCTGCGAACGCCGGCCGCTCAAGCAGTGGATGCTGCGCATCACCGACTACGCCGAGCGCCTCCTCAGCGACCTCGACGACCTGAACTGGCCGGAAAAAATCAAGGCCATGCAGCGCCACTGGATCGGCCGGTCCGAAGGCGCCGAAGTCGACTTCGCCGTGCTTGCTCCCGACGGCAAACCCTCCGGCCGCACCGTTCGCGTCTTCACCACCCGCCCCGACACGCTCTTCGGCGCCACCTACATGGTGCTGGCCCCCGAACACCCCCTGGTCAACGCCATCGTCACCCCCACGCAGGCCGCCGCCGTCAGCGCCTACCAGACCGCCGCCTCCCGCAAAACCGACCTGGCCCGCACCGATCTGGCCAAGGAAAAATCCGGCGTCTTCACCGGCGCGCACGCCGCCAATCCCGTCAACGGCGAACTGATTCCCATCTGGATCGCCGACTACGTGCTGTCCACCTACGGCACCGGCGCCATCATGGCCGTCCCCGCCCACGACACCCGCGACTTCGAATTCGCCCAGACCTTCGGCTTGCCCATCCGCTGCATCCTTGACCCCATCTTCGCAAGTGGCTCGGTCAACGAAATCCCCGGCTTCGGCGTCGCGCCGGGCAAAACCGTCGGCGCGCAAAGCTGCCCCGATACGCCGCAGACCCGCGCCGCCCTGCGCGCCAAAATTTTAGCCGGCGAAGCCTGCTGGATCGACGACGGCCGCCTCATCAATTCCCCGCCCGACTCCGCCCCGGCCGATGCCCACGCCGCCCACGCCGCCGCCGCGATCAACGGCCTGACCGTCGATGCCGCCAAAACCAAAATCTCCGCCTTTCTGGCGGACAAAGGTGTCGGCCAGAAAAAAATCACCTACCGCCTGCGCGACTGGCTGTTCAGCCGCCAGCGCTACTGGGGCGAACCGTTTCCGCTCGTTCATGACGCCCAGGGCCGCTACACGCTGCTGCCCGACAGCGATCTGCCCGTCACCCTCCCGGTGCTCGATGACTTCAAACCCACCGGCCGCGCCGAACCGCCGCTCAGCAAAGCCACCGCCTGGGTCAACACCGTCGATCCCAAGACCGGCCTGCCCGCGCAGCGCGAAACCAACACCATGCCCCAGTGGGCTGGCTCCTGCTGGTATTACCTGCGCTACCTCGACCCGCGCAATGCCGCCCAGCCTTGGGACAAGGCCAAGGAACAATACTGGATGCCGGTCGATCTCTACGTCGGCGGCGCCGAACACGCCGTGCTGCATCTGCTGTACGCGCGATTCTGGCACAAGGTCCTGTACGATCTCGGATTTGTATCTACCAAAGAGCCCTTTGCCAAGCTCTTTAACCAGGGCATGATCCAGGCCTTCGCGTTCGAAGATGAATCCGGCCGATTGATTCAAAGCGACCAGGTGGAAGAGCGCGACAGCAAGTTCTTCGCCAAAGCCGACGGGCGCGAACTCAAGCAGATCGTGGCCAAGATGTCGAAGTCGCTCAAGAACGTCGTCAACCCCGACGATGTGATCGACGAATACGGCGCCGACACCCTGCGCCTGTACGAACTGTTCATGGGCCCGCTGGAAGCCTCCAAGCCCTGGAATCCGCGCGACGTACCCGGCTGCCGACGGTTCCTCGACCGCCTCTGGCGCCTGATCGTCGGCGAAGACCCGGTCGAAGGCCCGATCACGGGCGTGCGACCGACCTGCGCCGCCACCAGTGCAACGCCGGCCACGTCTGCCACCCCGGACGATCCGGAAATCGAAAAGGCCCTGCACCGCACGATCAAAAAAGTCGGCGCGGACTTCGACACCATGAACTTCAATACGGCGATTTCGGCCCTGATGAGTTTCGTGAATCTGGCCACGCCGCGCGCCGAGGCGCTCTCCCATTCCCAGGCCCGCCGCCTGACGCTCATCGTCGCGCCGCTGGCACCCCACCTGGCCGAGGAACTCTGGGCCCGGCTGGCACAGACCGAACCCCTGGCCTACGCACCCTGGCCAACCTTCGACCCGGCCCTGTGCGAAGACGCTACCTTGGAAATTCCTCTCCAGCTCAATGGCAAACTCAAAGGCCGCATCTTCGTGCCCAAAGAAGCCGATCAGGCGGCCATCCTGGCCGCTGCAAAGCAGGAACTGCACGCGCAGTTGGCGGGGTTGACGATCAAGCGCGAAATCTACGTACCCGGCCGCATGGTCAACATCGTCGCCGGCAAATAACGCCGGCTTCCAGCCCGCGGCCCCTCCCGGCTGTCCATGACCCCCATTTTTTTCCGCCGTCCGGTTCCTGCCGCCAAAGAAGGCAAATTGGATCCTTGCGCCATCGGCGCAAGATTTGGAGAGCGAAGGGTTGGCCGCAGGCTTACCCTGGTAGGGCCGCTGAATAGGCGGTTTCCGTACGATGTTGCAAGCAATGAAAAGCTGCAACCGGAGGTCTAAACCTACGCACTGGTGCATGAATGCACGATGTGCAGGGAGCGGGTTCCGGCTGGAAAAATAGTTGTAAAAACTTTGAATTCTTGACTTTGCGGCGGCAACCCCATTTGAGTAGAATCGCAGGTGTCACGTTGAATATCCCGCCCGGCCCGTATCGGCCGGCTGCCCGGCATGGGAGCCCCGGGCCGAGAATTGATTTTCACACGCCGCTTTGGAGTAGGTTGTTCGTGTTGCACCCATTGCGGCGTGTGAAAATCATGGCTTGGCCAGGATTTTTTTGAACTTCAGTCGTCATGTCGGTGTCTATACAGACAAGCTGCGCGTTAAAATGTACGGTGGGAACGCGTAATCCATTTTAGGTGTCGGCGCAGTGCTGCGCCGATCCCGTTGCGATCTGCCCTGACATTTGTTCGACGCTGCAGTGCTGCCCAAAAGTTGGCAGCTTCGGAAGGAAACGCCCCATGTCGGTACTTGAACCGCCACCCCGCTCCTCCGCTTCCCCCGCGGCCTTCCCGGTCCCTCCCGCTACCCACCACGCGCTGCCAAAGCTGGCCGAACGCCTCAAAAGCACCGCCCGCGTCCGGATGCTCTCCTGGCTGTGCGTCGGCCTCGGCCTGGCCGCCGCCTGCGTGATCGCCGCCTTTTCGATCTTCTCGATCATCGACCTCACCTGGCACCTGTCGATCGCCGGCCGCTGTCTCGCCGTCGCCCTCACCGGCCTGTGCGCCGCCGCCCTGTTCCTGGCCGGCGTCTGGCGCGCCTGGAACCAATCCCGCGACCTGAACCGCGAAGCCCTGGCCGTCCAGGTCGCCAATCCCCACCTGGGCAATGCCCTTTCGGCCAGCCTCCTGTACGGCGCCGATGCCGAACTCACCCGCCGTGAATCCTCCCCGGCCATCGTCGACCGGCTCATCCACGCCACGCACCAGGACGCTCAGCGCGCGACCTTCGTCGGCGCCGTCTCCTGGCG
The DNA here is from genome assembly GCA_050730415.1 of Planctomycetota bacterium. Classification (GTDB taxonomy): domain Bacteria; phylum Planctomycetota; class SZUA-567; order H5-PLA8; family JBOHNC01; genus JBOHNC01. The sequence goes on along the minus strand of JBOHNC010000368.1, from coordinate 5,490 downwards.
GATGCCCAAGATCTACGCGCTGGTGGCGCTCAGCCTGTTCCTGTGCGCCGTCATTGCCGCCCAAGCCAACCTGCGTATTTTCTCGCTGACCTGGAGCCGCTTCCTGTACCCCTGGGCCGATCTGCCCGCCCCGACCTGGACCGCCCTCGGCGCCGTCGGACCGTACGGCACGCCGCAAAACCATTGGAAAATTCCGGCCGGCCAGAATGTCACGATCAGCGCCGAAGTGCTCCAGCACGACCCTGGCGAAGCCTGGATCGAAACCCGCACCGCCGAATCCCCCTGGCTCAAACGCAAAATGTACCGCCTGAACGTCCCGGCCGGCAGCGCGGCCGAAGCGCGCTACGGCTACGACCTCGACAACCTGCTCCAGGATGTTGAATATCGCGTTCTCTGCGGCGACGCGCAGACCGCCAAACTCGCCATTCCCGTGGCCGTCGACCCCGAACTCGCCGATCTCGAAGTGACCGTCACCCCGCCGGCCTTCCTGCACCGCCCGCCCACCGTCCTGCAGGGCATCGGCGATGTGGACGCGCTGGCCGGGAGCGTCGTCGAAGTGCGCGCGCGCGCCAACACCGTGCTGCGTTCGGGGGAACTCCGCTTCCTCCCTGACGCGCCCGCCGCCGTTGCGGCCACGACCGGTACGCCGTCCGGTCCAGCGCCGGGCGCCATTGCAATCGCGCCCGCCGCTGCGGACCACCCCGCCGTCCCCGCCGCCGCCATGCAAATCGTGCCCGGCCTCGTCGGCGCGACCTCCTACGCCGACGCCTGCGATGCGGCGCTCCGCGCGCAGGTCGCGGCCGCTCGCGCGACTGCCTCCGGCTCTGCGCCCGCCTCCGACGCAACCCCCGTCGCGCCGCCCACCGTGCCTATCGGCGCGACCAACCATGATTTCACCGCGACCTTTCCGGTGCGGGTGAGCGGTCACTACACGCTGGTCTTTCACGATCGCGACGGCAAGCCCAACGCCGACGAACTGCGCTACCTCGTCCACGCCCGCGAAAATCTGCCGCCCAAAGTTCGCATCACCGCGCCCGCCCGCGATGTCTCGGTCAAAAACGACGCCACCGTGCCCATCGACCTCGTCGCCGAAGACGACTTCGGTCTGCGCGAAGTCGGTGTCTACGTCATGATCGATCACACCATCGAACGGAAGACCCTCAAACGCCCCGCCGACGGCACCACCGCGCTGCGCCTCACCTACGACCTCGACCTGGCCAACCACGGCTTCCAGGGCGGCGAAGTCATCACCTACTGGGCCTTCGCCGTCGACGAGGACGGCACGCCGCAGGGGCGTGAAGTCGCCAGCCCCCCGCAGTTCCTCATGACCTTCGCCGAAAATAACTACGCCCAGCAGAATCAACCCAAACAGAAAATGTCCCCGCAGTCGAAGAAATCCGTCCTGGCCCTCGATCAGCTCATCCAAAATCAAAAAGACGAAGTCACCGACACCTTTGGCCTGTACCAGCAGATGGGCTTGCACCTGAACCGTGCCGACTTCGCCAAAGCCGCCGGCGCCGATGGCCCCGCCGCGCCCGCCACCAACCCCCCCACCACCACCACCACTCCCGCGCCGACCGGCCAACCCGCCACCACCACCGGAACCACCGCCGGCACCACCGCCACCGCCACCGCGATCGCGCCGCCGCCCGACGCCACCCCCGACCAAGTCTCCCGCGTGAAGACCCTCGCCGATCGCCAGACCCACATTCAGTCCGACCTGAATCAACTCATCGCCGATGTGAAGGAAGAACTGCAAAAGCTCCAGGCCGAACAGGCGCGCGAAGGCCATCCCGGCCATCCCGGCCAGTCAACTGGCCCCACCGTTCCGCCCGGCCCCGATGGTCCCGGCGGAACCGGCGGGCCTGGCGGCCCCGGTGGAACCAGTGGCGGCGGCACGGCCGGCGGCGGCGGTCCCGCTCCCGCGCAGTTCACGCCGAAGGAATTGCAGCTCATGGAGCAAGCCGCGGCCACGATGAACGCCGTCCAGCCGCCGCTCACCGCCCTGCGCCCGGACAAGGCCGTCAAGCCCGAAGACGAAGCCCTGCGCCTCATGAGCGAAGCGCGCAAGTTGGTGCTCTCCAAGAACGGCTCGGGGCAGATGAAAATCGCCCTGCAAGGCGCGCAGCGCAAGCAGCAGCAGCGCGATCAGGAAAAGCAGGACGAACAGGCTCAGCAGACCGCCGACCAGATGCGCAAACTCCCGCCCATGCTCAACGACCTCGACGAACTCGACGACGAAGCCAAGAAGCTCGAAAAGCACCTGAACGACCAGCAGCAGCCCCCCGCCACGGCGCAGAATCCCCAGACCCATACGCCCGCCAACCAGGGCCAAACCGCTGATCAGCAGAAGGCCGACCAGCAGAAAAAAGAGGATGAAAATCGGCGCCTCGCGCGCAAACAGCAGCAGGCCGAGACGCAGCGCCTGCAGAATCAGTTCCACGACCACGCTCAGGAACTGGCCAATCGCGCCAAGGAAACCGCCGACCGCCTGCGCGACATGAACCGCACCGCCGCCGACTCGCCCCAGGCGCAGCAGGACCGCGACCAGGCCGCCGAACAGCTCGAAAATTCCGCCCGGCGACTCGACCAGGCCGGCCGGCAAGCCAACCAAGCCCAGACCCCGCAGGCCGCGCAAGCCGCGCAGCAGCAATTGGCCGACGCGCGCCAGGGCATCAAGCAAGCCGCGCAGCGCCTCGACCAGTCGCTGCAGAACCAGAACCGTCACCGCCTCGATCAGGCCGTCCAAGACGCCCAATCCCTCGAAGAACGCCAGAAGCAACTCGCCCAGGACACCGCCGCCGCGCAGCAAAACCAGGCCAAGGCCCAAGCGCAAGGTCATGCCGCGCCCCAGACCCAGACCCAGAACCAGCCGCAGCCCGGCCAGCCGCAGCCGGCCCAACCGGGCCAGTCGCAAGCCAACCCGACTCAACCGAATGCCCAGCAGACGCCCGGTCAGCCGTCGGCGCAGGCCGAACAGACCGCGGCCAACCTCGCCCACGAACAGCGCTCCATCGCCGACGACCTCACCGCGCTGCGCGAACGCCTGAACGAACTCGGCGACCAGCTCGATCAGAACGCCCCGCCGCAGTCAGCCCAAGCCCAGGCCGCGCAGGACCTGCACGCCGCCGCCAAACAGGCCGAAAGCCGCTCCGACATCCAGCGCGACATCAACAACGCCGCCAAGGACCTCCAGAACGGCGGCTTCGCCAAGGCCCAGGAAAAGCAGACCGCCGCCGAGCAAGGCATGGCCGGGCTGCGCCAGCAAATCCAGCAGGCCCAGGCCCATGACGCCGGCGCCGCGCGTGCCGAACTGAGTCGCGCCATCGACGCCGCCGCCGAATTGCATCGGCAGCTCGGCCAAGCCGCCGAAGCCGCGCAAACCCACCCGGCTCCCGGCCAGCCCGCTCCGGCCACCCCCGCCGAAATGGCCGCCCAAGCCGCCGACCTTGCGCGCCAGCTCAACGACCTCGCCGGCCTCGATCCGGCCACCCGCCGCGCCGCCGCCGACGCGATTCAAAAAGCCGAGCAAACCCTGGCCCAAGCCGGCGCCCAGAAAGACGCCGCCACGCCGCAGCATCTGAACGCCGCCGCCGACCGCGTCGCCGATGCCACGCAGCAACTCCAGCACGGCCTGCAGGACCTCGACGCCAACCAGCTGCACAAAACCGCGGACGCCGTTGACCGCACCCTGCACGCTCAGCACGCCGCCGACGATGCCATGCAGACCGCCGCCGATGCCAAACAGGCCCAAGCCGCCGCCGCCGCCGCTGCTGCCGCCCAGGCGAAAAATGCCGGCACTCCCGCTGCTGGCACCCCCAACCCGGCCGATAAAACGGCGCAAGCCGAACAGGCCGCCGCGCACCAGGCCGACCAAGCCGCCGGTCAGGCCGCACAAGCCCAAACCACCGCCGCGAAGGGCGCCGCGGAAATCAACCAAGCCCTTCAGCGCCTGCAGACCTACTTCAACGCCGGCCAGACCCCCAACCCCGCTCAGCCCACGCCGCCCGCCGCCGCCAATCCCGAACTGCACCAGCTCGTGAATACCCTCGGCGATCGCTTCGCCCAGGCGAACATCCCCGACGCCACCCGCTCGCTGGCCGGCAAAGTCGCGGAACTCAAAGACCAAGAATCCGCCGCCCAACCCGCGCCCGGCGCACCCACCTCCACCACCCCTCCGCAGACCCCCCAAGCCCCCGCCCAGCCCGCCATGGCTCCCGCCGCCGCCGCCCAGCGCTGGCAGGACCACCGTGCCACCGGCGCCCAGGTCGAAGCCAACCTCGCCGACGTCAAACAGCGCCTCGACCAAATCCAGGCCGCCGTCGATCAGGACCAGCTCAAACGCCTCGAAGCCGCCCGCCAGGCCGTGCAGCAGATGATGCACAAACTCGACCCCAACGCGCCCGCTGGCAATCCGACGACCCAGAACACCCCCGGCGCGCAGCCACAAGCGGGCGCGCAACCACAGGCACAAGTGGGCGCGCAACCACAGGAAGGTACCCAGCCACAGCCCGGCGACAAACCCCAGCAGGCGCACCAGCCTGAAACCCCGGCCGACCCCTCCGCTCAGCCGGCGCCCGGCACCCAGTTGCAACCTGCCGCCCAGCCGGTCACCGCTGGCGATCTCAAGCACATGGTTCAGGACCTCGGCCAGTTGAAAGGCGACCTCGGCCGTCTCGAACTGGACGCCAAAACCCTCCACGCGCTCGACCAGGCCGGCGCCCAGCTCAAACAAGCCCTGGAACAATCCGCCGCCCCGCAAGCCGCCCCGCAAGCCACCTCGCAAGCCGCCCCGCCACCCGGCGCGCAGCCTGATCCCACGGGCAAAACGCCCAAATCCCCCGGCACCGTACCCGGTCAGCCCGAACCCCATTCGCAGCCCAATGCCCAGCCCAACGCCCAGCCTGCGCCGGCGACCCAGGACGCCAATTTCGCCACCCGGCCCGGCGCCAAAGCCAGCGTGGAACAGCTCAAATTCGTCCGCGGCGGCCTTGATCGCGCCATCGCCCGCGTGCTCGCCGACCGCCGCATCGCCGGCGAACAGGACGATCAGGCGCCCCGGCAATACAATGCCCTGGTCGACAAATATTTCGAACGGCTTTCGGACGAGCAGATCGAAAAGGGCGCCGATCGTCGGTGACGGCCAGCCGGCTGCCCGGTTGAATTCGGGGGTGGTGACACACTCGTGACGGCCGCACCGGTCCTGCGCAAGGACCCAGGGCCGCTGCGGGAGTCCAGGATTGCACGAGCGGTTTTCGTCGGTTTGCGGGCCGCGCGCTTTGCGCGCGGCCCGGATCCCCGCCGGATGCCGCCGCCAAGGAGAACACCGTGACGCTTCGCCGCAACCTGATGATCGCCGGCGCCTGCGCGCTGACCGCCGCCACCGCCTGGATCCTGACCCACCCCCGTCCCGCCATGGCCGCGCCGGCGCTCGTCCGCGCCGGCCAGCCCCGGCCCGGCGACACCGCCGGAGCCACCACCGTACCCGCC
>JBOHNC010000367.1:0-34478 GCA_050730415.1 Planctomycetota bacterium | reverse complement strand
AATGCGAAGTGGAATATTTCCGGTTGGCTCGCTCCCAATGGTTTCTTGCAGCTCGATAAGTTCATCTGCTGTAGGCTGAAATTCGAGCACAATCTCTGTAGCACCCTTTGGCTGGGTGCTTTGTAAGGAAATGGGGAAATCTGTCTCCCACCGATAGGGTTTCTCTTCATAAAAATACCTCATATTCTCGCCAGGGAAGTCTGACATTACCCCCTTTCTAGTAAGCACTTTCATCGCAGTAGCCAATGCTCTAAGAATGTTCGATTTTCCCTCATTATTTGGGCCGACCAGTATAGTTTTCTTTCCTACATTGATCTTCTTCGCATTTATAATGCTGCGGTAATTACGGATCGTGAAGGATACCAATTTCATTTTTCTGAAACCTCAGAAAGGCTCTCAAAATGGAAACGCAAAATACCATAATACCACCAAATGATCTGTTTCACGATCTGTAGGTTAAAATCGAGTTTTGGTAGGTACAATTGGCATTAGAACGGTTTGAAAGGTACCTACGGCTGATTATTCCCCGCTCGATTATCCCTGGGTGACCAAATGCTTAAAGCCACCGGCGAAACCGAACTTCACCGTCGGCTCAAATGGGCTGCCGCTGCGGTGCTGCTGCTGCGTGGGTTGCCGCTCGTCGGGCTTGAAGTCCGCGTGCCGGGCCTGCGGCGCCGCGCCGATGTTGCCGGGGTGGGGGACCTGAGCATCACCGCGCGGCGGTACTCGACCAAGGAACGCGCCACCAAGGACGCCTACATCGGCGTTGCGCCCACCGCCACGCTGGCGGAAATCAAAGCCTCCCGCGCCGATCTGCTGCGCGACCTCGGCGACCGCGCGGAACTGCTCGATAAACTCGGCCGCCTGCACGCCGAGAAACTCGCGCTCGAAGAATCCATCCGCCAAACCGAGCCGCATCTCAGTTTTCAGCCCAACTTGCTGATCGAAGAACGCCAGTGGCGCTACGGTCAGTCCATCAATCGCGCTTATAAAACGCTCACCCGCGAATTCAACCGCACGCGCGCGCAGGTTTTCGGCAAAACCAAGTTCGACACGCTGGCGCGCTCGGGCGTCGCCGACGAATATCTTCTCGTCACCGCGCCGGGCATCTGCCGACGGGAAGAAATTCCCGAACACTGGGGCTGGATGACCATCGACTGCGACTCGGCCGTGGCGGCGCTGCGGTTGGCGGCGAGCAAATCCGATCCGGCGGCGCTCGAACTGCCTGAACTCGGCTGGGGCCCCGGCTGGGAGCTTTCCTACAAGCACACCGCGGTAGAGGCGCGTTGGATGCAGCCGGCCAAGGCGCACGAGCCGGTCGCAATCGCCAAAGCGGCCCGTCCGCGCGCCAGCCGCCGCAAGCTCGTCGTCGACTCTGGCGATCAGGGCTCGCTGTTCACCGACCCCGCCGCTCATCGAGCCGCCGCCGCCGAAGCCGAAGCCGTGGCTCGCGGCGCCGCCGGCGCGACCGGCAAGCCGAACGCGGCCACTGCCGTACTCTTGCCCGACGGTCAGATCGGCGCGAATGCCCGCGGCCGCCTGGTTGGCTCCGGCGGCGCGCTGTCGGTGCACGGCGAAGCCGGCCCGGTCGCGGTCTGGATCTATCCCGGCGTCGGGGCCGTCACGCTCCAAATTGCCCCCAAGCGCTTCTCCTGTTCGCCCACCGCGCGCCGCAAATGGGAGCGCAGCCTGGCCCAATCCGGCTCCGCCCTGCTGCGGCAGCTCTTGAGTGGGCGGCTCCATGGCGAGGGTACGCAATCGGCCGGCCTCCCGCCCGGCGGGGTGCCGTTTCATGCAGAAGAGTAGGGGACGGGAGGAAATCCTGAATCCTGAAGCTTGAATTTTGAAGGATGAAGGGAAGAAAAGGATTCGCGCGGAGGGGCGTGACGGCCGGCCCGATTCCGGCGATATCGAAAAAATTGAGTTTCCGGGGTACTGAGGTTCTGACTTTCCTGCAGGATTCAGGATTCAGGATTCAAGCTTCAGGATTTTCTTCTTCCTCCCGCGCTACAGGGCTAAACCGATCACCCGCGCAGAATGCTCCCAGGCCGCGCCCCAAATCCGCGTGGACGCCCCGCCCGCTTCCGCTATCATTTTCGTTTCGTGCCGGAGTGGCGGAATGGCAGACGCAGTGGATTCAAAATCCACCGAGAGCAATCTCTTGAGGGTTCAAGTCCCTCCTCCGGCATCATGCGAATCAATCGGTTGTTCCGGTCCCCCCATATTCGGTCGAGCCACACACCACCACCCGGCGACCGCAGGGACAACGCCCCTCTGGCAAACAGGAGAACGAACATGCCTTTGAAAATCGCCTTCATCGGAGCCGGCAGCATCGGGTTCACGCGCAAACTGGTCAGCGACATCCTGACCGTCCCCGAACTGGGCGACACCCAGTTCGCTTTTACCGACATCAGCAAACAAAACCTTGACATGGTCTCCCAATTGGTCGCGCGCGACATCGCCGCCAACGGCGCGAAAGCCACCCTGCGCTCCACCACCGACCGTCGCGACGCGCTGAAAGACGCCAACTACGTCTTCAACGTCACCCGCATCGGCGGCCTCGACGCCTTCAAGCTCGATGTCGAAATCCCGCTGCGCTATGGCGTCGACCAGTGCGTGGGCGACACCATTTGCGCCGGCGGGCTGATGTACGCGCAGCGCGGCATTCCCGCCATCCTCAGTTTCTGCAAGGACATCCGTGAAGTTGCCGCGCCCGACTGCCTGTTTTTGAACTACTCCAACCCGATGGCCATGCTCACCTGGGCCGCCAACAAATACGGCTACGGCGTCAAAACGGTCGGCCTGTGCCACGGCGTCCAGGGCGGCCACTGGCAGATCGCCAAGGCGCTCGGACTGACCCCGCCGGAAGTGGACATCATCTGCGCCGGCATCAACCACCAGACCTGGTACATCCAGGTGAAGGTCAAAGGCGAAGATGTCACCGGCCGGCTGCTTGAGGCTTTTGAAAAGCACCCCGACTTCCGCGAAACCGAAAAAGTCCGCATCGACATGCTTCGTCGTTTCGGCTACTACAGCACCGAATCCAACGGCCATCTCAGCGAATACGTCCCCTGGTACCGCAAGCGGCCCAACGAAATCAAGCAGTGGATCGACCTGCGCAGTTGGATCAACGGCGAAACTGGCGGCTACCTGCGCGTCTGCACCGAGGGCCGCAGCTGGTTCAAAACCGATTTTCCGAACTGGCTCAAGCAGCCCGCGCTCGAATACAAACCGGAAAAGCGCAGCCACGAACACGGCTCCTACATTCTGGAAGGGCTGGAAACCGGGCGAGTCTACCGCGGCCATTTCAACGTCGTCAACAACGGCGTGATCACCAACCTGCCCGACGACTGCATCATTGAAGCCCCCGGCTACGTCGATCGCAACGGCATGAACATGCCGGTGGTCGGCGACCTGCCACTCGGCTGCGCCGCCGTCTGCAACAGCAGCGTCCAGGTGCAGCGGCTGGGTGTTGAAGCCGCCGTCCACGGCGACGACAGTCTTTTGCGCCAGGCGATGATGATGGACCCGCTGACCGGCGCGGTCTGCAATCCGCCCGAAATCTGGCAGATGGTCGACGACTTCCTGATCGAGCAGGCGGCTTGGCTGCCGCAATACAAACAGGCCTCCGCCCGCGCCAAGAAAACCCGCGCCACCACCAAACGGCTGCCGACCCGCAACAACTACCAGGGCGCCGCGCGGCTCAAGACCAAAACCGTCGCCGAAATGCGCAAGAACCGTGCCGAAGCGACCAAGAACGCCGCCAACGCCGACAAGGGCATGGACCGCACCAAAAAAAGCACCCGCAAAACCAATGGCGTCGCCGTTCACTGATTTGCGCCGCGCGCGGATTTCTTTGCGGTAGAATTCTCACTTCGGCGGCTGCGCGTCGGCCGCTGGACCGGCCGCGGCTCCACTGCCCACCCGGCGGACGGTCCTATCACCCCGTGCCGTTGCAACCTGAGGAGTTCATCCTTGATCATCGCCATCGATGCCATGGGGGGCGACAAGGGCATCTCCGTCGTCGTCGAAGGTCTGGCCCAAGCCTTGGCGCAATACAGCGACGTTGAATTTCTGCTCTTTGGCGACGAAAAGAAAATCGCCCACGAAATCAAAATCGCCCGCGCCAAACTGGCGCCGGAACGCTACCGCATCCACCACACCTCCGAAAATATCGAAATGACCGACAAGCTCGACGCGCTGCGCCACAAGCGCGACAGTTCGATCGCGCGATCGACCGAGGCGGTGAAATCCGGCGAAGCTCAGGGCGTGGTCGCGATCGGATCGACGATGGCGGCGGTTGCCTGCGCGACGCTGATTCTGCGGACGCTACCGGGGGTGAAGCGGCCGGGCATCGCCGTGCCGATGCCCAACCCGCAGGGCTTTACGATCCTTTGCGACGCCGGGGCCAGCGTCAATCCGAAGCCGGAGCACCTGCTGTCCTACGGCCTCATGGCCTCGCTCCACAGCCAGTTGGTGCTGGGCAAAGCCAACCCGCGGGTGGGACTGCTCAACGTCGGCGAGGAACGCGGGAAGGGCAGCGAGTTCATCAACGAGGTCTTCGAATTGCTGACCAAGGCCGACGTGAATTTCGTGGGCAATGCGGAAGGCCGACAAATTTTTACCGGCGAATTCGACGTGGTGGTCACCGACGGCTTCACCGGCAACATCGTCCTGAAAACCGCCGAAGGCACCGCCGAACTGATGCGCGACATCATCAAGGAAGAACTGACTCGAAACCTGGTGCGAGCGGTGGCGGCCAAGGTGGCGCAGCCGGCCTTCACTGCGCTGAAAAAGCGCACCGACTATTCGGAGGCCGGCGGCGGCGTGCTGCTGGGCGTCCGTGGCGTCGTGACAATCGGGCACGGCCGCAGCGACGGGCGGGCGGTGTTCAATGCGATTCGCGTGACGCGCGAAGCCATCAAAGCCGGCCTGATCGAAAAAATCACCCAAGCCGTCGAACAGGTGAAACCGCTGACGCAGCCGTCGGCGGCCAGTTGACCCCCGGCCGGCCAATCCTGATGCGCTGCGCTGCTCTGCGACAAGCATCCAGCGTTAAAAAACCAAGCCTGTAAACCGATTCGAAAATTGCTCTAATCGTCGCCGCCACGTTCGAAAATTGAATCGCAGGTTTGGCACTGCCAGACCCGCCGCCGGCTCAAAAAAACCGTGCCGGCAATGACGCAGATCGGCGCAGCGATGAAGAAGGCGGCTCCGAAAGACTGCCCCGCCGTGGAATATCCACCAGGATCCATGTAGGTCGTAATTGCGTTCAAGCCCAGGATCACGGCGGCGAACCAAAGAAATCCGCCGAGGACCCACACGCCCACACCGAACCGTGGCGTCGCGGTGCGTTCGCAGGTTCCTGCGCAGTGGGGACAAACCAGTCCCAGGGAGGCCGCTTTCGGGAGTTCTGGCAAGGGGGAGGTTCCTGATCCGCGAGCGCATTGGCAGGATTGGCGGCTGCGATTGTACTCTCAGCCTCTGTCCGCCATGGCTCGTTTATCGGTTATCGTATATCGTTTCCTGCTGCGCGCCCGTAGCTCAACTGGATAGAGCATCAGTCTTCGGAACTGAGGGTTGGGGGTTCGAATCCCTCCGGGCGTAGAATTTTGGTACCGCCGCGCCGATCTACATTGCGGCGCCACAAAAATGCAAAGAATGCGCTCGCGCGCGCATGAGCCGGAAGGAGCCGTCAAGATGTCGGCGCTCCCGGGACGCGCCCTCAAAGAAAGGTTATTCGGAGGCGGTGCCGGTGGTGCTATAGGAACTGGCGGGCCACCAGGTGAAGCCGCGGGCGGTGCGGCCGATGCCGTATTGGCCCCAGCGGACGACGTAGCCGCGCACGTCGATGTGGACGTGGCAGCCGACCGACTGGTCGGAGTCGAACTGGTAGACGCCGACGCCGCCTTTGCGGACTTTGCCTTCCATTTCGAGTTGATCGGCGACTTTGGCGATGATGATGCCGTCGAGGCGGTCGGAATGGCCGTCGTGATTCAGGTCATCCATGCGGTGGTCGTGGTTGGTGTCGATCATCAGATCGATGGCATCGCCCCAGGTGTGACGGGAGAACGTCGCGCCGCCGATGGAGTGATTGTAGGCGGGGGTGCGGTAGCCGCTGTTGACGGTCCAGTGGTCGAAGTGGATGCCTTTCTGTTCGAGGACTTCGGCGATGCGCTCCAGTTTCTCGGCCAGCGGGCGGTTGGGGACGAAGTAATCGGTGGGACGGACATCGGTGAAGACCTTTTTGTTGTCCACCCAGCGAGTCTCGGGGGCGACCATCTGGCCGATGTGCAAGTGGGGCACGATGGGCCAATCGGCGTTCGCGTCGGTGATGCGCGCGAAGTACTCCGGCGCGACATAGCAGTCCAGGTGTTCGCGGACGAGCTTGGAGGGGCATTTCTTGGCGTCTTTCAGCGTGCCCAGCGGGGTGCCGTCGACGTGGGTGGTGACATCGCCGGATTTGCTGACGTCCTGGCGAGCCGGGTAGAGGACGACCACGTGCAGAATGTCGGCTCCGCCGCAGCAGATGGTGAAGGTCGCTCCAGGGTCGGCATCGACGGTGAAGCGGGCATGGCCGGGGCCGTCGGCTTCTTGGGAGCTTTGGGTGTGTTTAATGTCGGCCGCGGCGGAAAAGCGGAGGGTGCTGTCATCGGCGGTGCGCAGGTCGATGTGCGCCTGCGGCGGGGTGAAGATCGTGTCGCCGGGTTCAAACAGGCCGCTGAGCTCGAACCCGCGATCGACGTGAACCTTGAAAAAGTGGGTGTCTTGCGCGTGTGGCTGTCCGGCAGTGACCGAGAGCGACAAGCCGCCGGGGCCGGCGGGGGTAGTGGTGGCCGCGGTGTCCGGTGCAGCGCCGGTATGGGCCTGGTTGGCGGCGGCGGCGCCGGCATGCGCGCTGGTGAACAGCGCGAAACCGAGTACAGCGCTGGCCAACAGAATGCCGATGCACAGGAGGGAGGTCTTGATCACGGCTAATTCCACCCAGGTGCGGAAGCGTTGCAGGGGGGGCTTGAGGTGCATGCGGACATCCTCCCAGCGGACTGCGACGCGGTCCGGGAATCGACGAAAATTAGGCCAGAAACGAATGGCTTGAAAAATTTCAAGAGTTCGCCCAAGAGAGTATCGACCCAATCGGCGTTCATCTTCAAGAAAAGGCGAGTAGGGGGGCGGATATAATATTTCGCGGCCGCGGGGTTGAAAATACGTACATTCGCCCCCGTGACTCACGCGCCGACGGACCGATTGCGTGGCGGGAGGTCGGCTGCGGGGCCGACAGGGAGCGCAGCACTTGTCCAATCTGGTGCGCAAACGGGTGACGGACGCGCTGATCGCGGATATCAGCGGGCGGATCGAGGCGGGCGAGTTGCCGCCGGGGGCGCCGCTGTTGTCGGTGCAGGCGCTGGCGGAGAAGTTCGGCATTTCGCCGCAGTCGGTTTCGCGGGGGCTGCGGGTGCTGGTGCGGCGCGGGCTGGTGACCAGCCGCCCGCGGCAGGGGCTGTTCGTTTCGGAGCGGCTGGGGGCGGGGGGCATACCGCATTTCCGGAAGATTGCGATCTGGATCGGGGCCAACGCGCTGCCGCCGCCGGCCTCGCTGCACGGATCGATTCTGGCCGGCCTGATCCGCGCGCCGCTCACGAAAAACTGTTCCTTCACGCTGTTTTGCGGGTCGGGGCTGGCGCATGAGGGGCTCACGCCGGAGCTGGTCTTTCACGACGAGCGGCCGGACGGGCTGGTGGCGATCGGGGTGCAGGACCAGGAACTGCTGCGGCGCCTGGTGGAGCGCGTATCGCCGGTGCTGGCGGTGGACACTTTTTCCACCGATCCGCGGATCGACGCGATACGGATCGACACGACGGCCCCGGCGCACCGGATGGTGCAGAACCTGATTCACCTGGGCCATCGGCGGATTGGATTCATCGGTTCGCTGCGGGAGGACGGCAGCGCGGACCAGAACAGCGTGGATCGCGAGCGCGGCTATCTGCGGACGATGCAGGAGAATGGGCTGGCGGTCGATCCGCGCTGGGTGATGAAGGTGGTGGCGACGCGCACCGGCGGGTTGCAGGTGGCGCGGCTGCTGTTGGCGCACAGCGAGGTGCCGAGTGCGGTATTCTGCGCCGACACGGCGACCGCCTTCGGGTTGCTCGATGCCTGCACCGAAGCCGGTCTGAAAGTGCCCGCGGAGATGAGCATCGTGACGGTGAGTTCGGCGACGGAAAATGCAGAGTTCTTCGACCGGATCGTGTTGAACGGGTTTTCGCTGGGCGAACTGGCCTGCCGGCAGATTCTGGAGCGGATGGACGGATTCAGCGAGCCCAAACAGGCGCTGTCGCCGGACTGCCAGTTGGTGAATGGCGCGTCGGTGGGGGCGCCGAAGAAGATCGAGTGAAAGACTCCCGCCGAGCGGTGCCGATTCGGTCGCCGTCGAGGATCGACCAGACCCCCGGGATGCGACCTGCTCCGGCGCCGCCGACTTCGTTTTCGACGAGCACATTCTTGAATTGACGGACGGTTGTACACCCCGCCAGCAGGCACTGTCGCGTGGATCGTCAGGCGGTGCGTGCAGTGTACTCGAAGGCCGGATCGGTGAAGTACGGGTCCGTGCGAGGGCCAGAGGGCGGCCGTGCAGCCGGGCTTGGCCGTGGGCTCGGTCGTTGGCATGGTGTTTGCCATTGCGCTAGCAGCTTCCATTGTTTTCGTGGCGCGGGATTCCGCATGACAAGGAGTTCGGGATGAAACTGTGTACAGCCTGGAGTCGGTTCGCAGCGCGCGTGGCGCTGGTGGTTGTAGCCGGGGTTTGGTGCGGCAGGGCGGCGCGGGCGGAGAACGTGGTCAATCCCGCCGAACGGCCGGGGGCGGAATCGACGGCGCCTTCGCCTGCGCGATTGCCGTCCTACGAGATGCCGCCGGTGACGGTGGAGGGGGTGAAACCATCGTCTTTGCGCGAGGAAGACCGCATCGGCGACAACCTGCAGCCGCGCTGGACCGCCACGCGGCGTTTCGGCGAGACGCGCGTGTACGTTCGACCGCCGGGGGATTTTGAATTCGAATACTGGATGATCGGCTATTCTCCGCGTCACAACGGAACGCATCACATCGAAAACCAATATGAGGTGGAAATGGGGCTGCCCTATCGTTTCCAGATCGACCTGTACCTGGTTTCCGAGCAGAACGGCACGAGCGGGTCATGGCAGTTGACGCAGCAGAAACTCGAGGGCCGCTGGGCCCTGGCCGACTGGGGCAAAATCTGGGGCAATCCCACGCTGTACCTGGAATGGACGGCGATGAACCTGGAGCCGGATCATTTGGAGGGCAAGCTGCTATTGGGGGATGAGATCGCCCCGCGCTGGCACTGGGGCGCGAACTTCGTGTGCGAAAACCAAATGGGCTGGCACCATGAAGATTCCTATGAATTCACCGGCGGCGTCAGCTACACCGTGGTGGACGAAAAGTTTTCGGTGGGCGGCGAATGGAAGTTTGCCTACGTGGACGACAACACCGATCGCGGCCATTACACCTCCGACGAATCCCTGCTGGGACCAAGCATCCAGTTGCGCCCGCTGCCGCAAATGCACATCAATGTGGCGGGGCTTTTGGGGACCAGCAAGAACTCACCGGAGCTGAAAGTGCTGATGGTGATGGGCTGGGAATTTGCCTGAAGCACCGGCGCAAAAGAATTACCCCGCCGCACAAGGGGGAGCGTTCGAGTTCGGACGCTCCCCTTTGTGTTGGGTCGTACGACGTGCGAAAAGCGGCCGCTCGGTTTCGCGGGCCGTCCGGGCGATGAGGTCGCCGCGTGGGGCCGTCAGCGGGCGAAGGCAGGTTGGCGGAGGGGGAAGGGCGAGCGGCGGCGGCGCAGCGGGCGGGCGCTTTTGAAGGTGCGCTCGGCGGCGGCTTCGCACAGGACGATGGCGAAATCCAGCAGGGGCTGGTCGGCGAAGGACGGGAATTCCATGGCGAGGCCTTCGGCCAGCGAGACCAGGGCAAAGCGATCGGTGACGCGGGCGATGCCGCTGGGGAGAGTCCAGAACGGCCCCACCAGCGCAGGATCGTCGCGCTCGCTGCGCAGG
Organism: Planctomycetota bacterium; assembly: GCA_050730415.1. Classification (GTDB taxonomy): domain Bacteria; phylum Planctomycetota; class SZUA-567; order H5-PLA8; family JBOHNC01; genus JBOHNC01. Next base: position 24,408 of record JBOHNC010000367.1, on the reverse strand, counting down.
ATGGCACCGCCGCGTTCGAAGCTGTAGAGGCCGTCCCAGCGGCCGGGCGGCAGCGGCGTTCCGGTCATCACGCTGCGGCGCAAATCGGGGCGGTGACCGGCGAGGGCGAGCAGGCGAATCAGCAGGTGCGCCAGCAGGCGGGTTGGGCGGGCGGGCTGGGATGGGCGGAACTGCGTGGTGGGCGTGGCGGCGGATGGGTCCGCCATGCCGGCCGTGGATTGTTGGGTGGCGGTGGCGGTGTCGGGCCCCTGGAGTTCGGCGCGCGGAACGGGCGGGACGGGCACGGCGGCGGTGCTCAGGTCCAGGTATTCGGCCAGCAGTTCGAACACGGCGGTGTCCACCTGGGCCGGGCCGAACAGGGAATCGACGGCTTCCGCGGCAAGGCTGCGCCGGGCCAGCGGGGCGAGACCGGGTTCGTCGGGCGGGCGGAGGTCCTCGGTCCACTCCTGGGCCAGCAATTGGCCGAGCGCATCGGCGCCAGATTCGATCGACTGCGGGCGGAAGACGACCTCCCCGAGGGTGAGCGGATCGCCGCTGCCTTGAAAGCCCTGCTTGCCGGTGATGCGGCGGAAGCCACGGGCGAACAGATGAATCAGGCCGTGGTCGCGGGTGAACAGATGCAGCACGCAACTGCTGTGCGCGGCGGGGTAACTGACGAGCAGCACGGCGCGGTCGCGAATTTTCATGGGCGGGGACTCGCGGCGGGCGCGGCGGGCGCAGCGAGGGCGGCAGATGCGGCAGATGGAGCGGGCGCAGTCGAGGCTCCAGGAATTGAAAGGTCGGCAGCGGTGGCGTCGGAGATCGCGGCTGGCGGCGCGCCAGGCGCGATGGGGCGATCGAACCATCGCGCGGCGGTGTCGAGGATGAGCAGCAGCGCGAGCAGGGCGGCCAGCCAGCCGCGGAGGTCTTCGCCTTGGCGGGCGATGCGCCCGGCACGCGCGTGGCGCCACTGAGTTTCGACCTGCCAGCGCCAGGCGTCGGCGGCGGTGGGGCCGGTGAGCAGGCGGCCGCCGCCGCTGGTGGCGAGGGCGGAGAGGCGGTCGAGATCGAGGCCGGTTTCGAGATATTCGGGGCCGGCGGGAACGGCGACGGTGAAGCGGCCGAGCGGGGCAAAGGTCGGCGCGGTGGCCGTGGAGTCGGCGCCGTTGGCGGCCAGGCCGGTGGCGGTGCGCAGATCGATTTCCACGCTGTACACGGCCGGCGCCGGATCGTCGATCGGCCAGGCGAGTGCAAACCGTCCGGGGGCGATCCACTGAGCGGGAAGGTGGGAAAGCGCGGCGGTGGCGGCGGTGGCGCCGGTGGCGGTTGTATCGTCGGCGGGGAGGATGTCCTCCATGGGAATCCGATGCAGGGTACATTCGAGGGCGACCGCGGAGCGACGGGCGTCGCCGGCCAGTTCGATGTTCAGAAAGCGCTGACCGGGCTGCACATGCAGAAGATGGGCCATCGCGTTATCGGCGGCGCGCAGTTCGAGCCAGGCATCGTGGTGCTCGTGCGCGCCGGTCAGCCAGTTCACCCACGCGATGAGTTGATCGGCGAGGTGAGGATTGGTGCTCCCGGCCTGGATTGCCAAGCTGTTGAAGGGCATGGCAATGGCGGCCGAGCGGCCGTTGCCGTATTCGCCGGCGGCGGCAATGGTTTCCGGCGGCGGCGCGGGCGGTTCCTGTGCGGCGGTGGCCGGAGCAACCGGAGCAACCGGGGTGGCGGCGGGTGCGGGCAGTGCCTGCCAGAGAGCGTCGGCGTCGGGTTTGACGCCGACGCGGTTGCGCCAATGGAACAGGACGTGCTCGGCGCCGGCGGCGAAGTTGGGCAGCGTCTGCGGTCGGGGGCTGGGCAGGACCAGAAACGTTGTGGTGCTCACGAAGCGGTCCTTGTCGCCCTCGTCGAGGATGTGGCGCAGCGCCTGCACCAGGTCGGGCGCCTGCGGGCCTTCGGCTTGAGGATTGCCCGCGGACTTCGGCCAGATGAACTGGCCGCCGCCGTTGCGGGCGAAATCCTGGAGAGTGGCGCGGTAGGGGCCGGTGCCGTCGGCCTCGCCGATGAAGACCGGCCAGAAGGTGATTTTGCCGCCCGGGTGGAGGTGGTGCGCGCGGAGCAGATCGACGATCCGTTCGTTCTGGCGGCTGGCGAAGTTCACGTCGCCAGCGCCGGAGGAGGAGGGTTGGCCGTCGGAGACGAAGACCAGGAACACCTTGTCGGCCTTGTCGTCGGCGACGAGGTCGAGGGCTTTTTCGACGGCGGGCGCCGGCGTGGTGGCGCCTTCGGCGGCCAGCGAAGCGAGGATCTGTTTAATGGCCAGCCCGGAACCGACCGGGGTGAAGGGCAGCCGCACCGTGGTGGCATCGCTGAACGTGATCAGGGCGATGCGGTCTTTTTCGCCCAGCAGCGATTCGCCGCCGAGCAGTCCCCAGACGGCTTCCTTGGCGGCTTCGAGTTTGGAACTGCGCACCGCCGATTCGACGATCTGATCGTCCATCGAAGCGGAGACATCGACGATGATGACGACGTCGATGCGCCGATTTTTGGGCGGCTCCATTTTGATCGGCAGGCAGCGTTCGAAGGGCTGGCCGGTGCGGTGGCCGCCGGCGCCGAACGCCTGCGGGCCGCCCAGGGCCAGCACGCCGCCGCCTTCGACCTCGACGAAGTCGTCGATCGACTGCCAGAGCGGACCGATCAGGGCGGCCTTGGGGAGGTCTTCGAGGATCAGCAGCCGTGTGCCGCGGGGAACGCCGCCGATGGCTTGGAAGGCGTCGGGCGTGAGGACGCGGTATTTCCAGTGCAGCGAGGGGAACCGTTCGGCCATATATTTCAACTGAATGGCCATGGCGCTGGGTTCGTCTTTGGGGAGTACGTGGAGGATGTCGAGGGTGGAATCGCGGACGGTCAGGAGCTGGTAGCCGATGTCGTTGCCGGGTTGGGCATCGCCGGCCGCACCGTTCGAGCCAGTCCCGCCGGTCGAACTGGACGACGTTGGCCCGGCTGCGACGGAGTCGGCAAGGCGAACCTTGACGCGGTAGACAGCGGGGCGGTCGATGCGCACGCCGAAGAGGAACTCTTCTTCGCCAGCCGACGCAAAGGTGACCGGCTGTTCGTCCTGGTGGATGGCCTTACCGTCGCGGTCGCGGATTTCCAGTCGGAGCCTGCCGTGGCCGGGGGCGTTGGCGCGCACGCGGACGCGGATCGGAGCGTATTCGCCGGGGCGGGTGACCGATGGGGTATCGACGGCGACCACGGCGAGGTCGAAGGCGGGCGCTGGAGCGGGAAAGGTGTCGAGGACCCAGCCGAGACGGCGCAGTTCGCCGGCTTGCGCGAGGGCTTCGGGTTCATCCTGCGCCTGACCGTCGCCGCACAGAAGCGCACAGCCGTCGGGATGGGTTTTGGCCCAGCGGCGCAGGACATCCAGCGCGGAACCGTACAGGCTGGCGGAGCGATCCAGATCGACGCCGGGGTTGCCGGCGCCGGCCGGGCCGTTGGGCGTTCCGCCACCGGCGGCGAGGTCGGCGCTGGTGGGCAGGACGATCAGATCGCGGCCGAACAGCCACCAGCCGGGCGGGTCGGACCACGCCCGCAGGGGTGCGGCATTGGCGCCGGAAAACAGTGGGTCGAGGCGGTCCAACTGGCCGTCAAAATCGGGGATCGAGGCGCTGTGATCGACCAGGTACACCACGGGGATCCGGTCGCCGTGGGGCAGGTAGACCGGGCCGGCGAGGATCAGCACCAGGCCGGCGACGACGAGCGCGTACAGGCCGGTGCGCGCCAGCGGGAAACGAGCGCGCCAGCCCAACCACGCGACCAGCGCGAGCGTCGGAAAAAGCAGCAAAAGCAGCCACGGGGACTGCAGCGTCAGGTTCACGGTGATACAAATTCCTTGCGAAGGAATATTATCCACCAATAATCAGTGCGAGCGTCTCAAACCGGGGCCAATCGCCGGCGGCGGACCGAGTTCGCGGCTGACGGGAATCGAGGGGAGTTGCGCGATGCGAATGGGGCTGCTTATTTCGGGAACGGCGGCGGTGGTGCTGGCGATCGGGTTGGCTGCGGCCGCGGACGCCGGTGAAAGCGCGGGCACGGGCACGGGCACGGGCACGGGTGCGAGTGGCGGGAATTCCGCTGCGCCAGCGGGCTCAGCCGCGGGGACCGCAGCGCCGGCGGCGAGCACTGCTGCGTCCGGTACCTCCTCCGGGGCCTCGCCCGGGGCTGGGCCGGCGCCCGCGAGTGCGGGTGGATCGGTGGCCGGAAGCTCGGGCACAGCCGCCCCCGGCGTAGGCAGCGATCCCAAGGCGGCGCCGCCGGTCATTTTGCTGACCGGCTACGAACCGTTTGGCGGCGCGGATGTCAATCCTTCCTGGGAGGCGGTGAAGCATTTGGACGGCACGTCGTGGCACGGCTATCGGCTGGTGGCGCGCGAGTTGCCGGTGGTCTGGGGCGCGCCGCTCCCGGCGCTGAAGAAGCTCATGACGGATTTGCAGCCGGTCGCGGTGTTTTCATTCGGCCAGGGTTTGCCGGACCGCTTCACGATCGAGACGGTGGCGCACCGCGAGCGGGGCGACTACCCCGACAACGATGGCCAACAGCCGAAGGAGAAGAAAATCGCCGACGGCGCCGAGCAATACGAAGCCGGGGCGCGGGCGGTGGCGGTCGAAAAGAAGCTGGCCGAAAAGGGCTATCCGATCATGGCGTCGAAGGACGCCGGCCGCTACTTGTGCGAGGAATGCCTGTATTCGCTGGAGTATCTGCACGCGACGGAATTCAAATCGATCTACGTGCAGTTCAGCCACATGCCCGCGTGGGGCAACCGGATCGGGCCGGAGAAAACCGAAGTGACGAATGCCTACGAAAAACAGTTCGTCCAGGACACGCTGGAAGCATGGTGGGCGACGCGGGCCGGGAAATGATGGGGCCGAACGATGCTGTGGCACGCTGACGGAATAGCGCCTGCCACGCCGTCATCTGCCTCCACCGGCCAACTCTTTTTTGCGGCGACCTTGGGGCTATTTCACGCAGCCGACGATTTCGGCCAGGGTCTTCACGCCGTGGCGGTCCATCCAGGCGAGGAGTTCGCCGGGGAGGCGTTCGATGGCGGTCGGGTCGATGTAGTTCGCGGTGCCGACCTGGACGGCGCGGCAGCCGACCATGATGAATTCCAGAGCGTCTTCGACGCTGACGATCCCGCCCATGCCGAGCACCGGCAGTTCCGGCAGCGCCTGGCAGACTTCCCGGCACATCCGAACGGCCACCGGGCGGATGGCCGGCCCGGACAGGCCGGCGGTGATCATCGCCACGCGGGGGGCGCGTTTTTCGACATCCACCGCCATGCCCAGCAAAGTGTTGATGAGGCTCAGCCCGTCGGCGCCCTGTTCGGCGGCGGCGCAGCCGATGGCCGCCGGCGAGGTGACATTGGGGCTGAGTTTCACGATCAGCGGTTTTTTGGTGAGCGGGCGCAGTTCCTTCATCAGCGCGCGGGTCTGCGCGGCGTCGGTCCCGATCGACATGCAGCCTTCTTTGACGTTGGGGCATGACACGTTGATTTCGAAGCCATCGATGGCGGCGCAGGTTTCGGTGCGCGCGACCACCTGGATGTAGTCATCGAAGCAGGCGCCCGCGACATTGACGAGCACGGTGGTATCGAGGAATTCCAGCAACGGGACTTTTTTCTGCAAGAACAGGTCCAGCCCGCAGTTTTCGAGGCCGATCGAATTGAGCATGCCGGCCGGGGTTTCGGCGATGCGCGGCGTGGGGTTGCCTTCGCGCGGCAGGACGGTCAGGGATTTGGTGACGAAGCCGCCGATGCGGCCGAGGTCGATGAGCTGCGCGTATTCGGCGCCGTAGCCAAAGCAGCCGGAGGCGCCTAGAAAAGGATTGCGGAAGGCCACGCCGGCCACGTCAAACCCGGTGCGCGGATCGCTCTGCCGCGCAGGGTGGGGACCTGAAGCCGCGGTCGATGGAGCGGGTTTGTCGGGCTGGGCAGGGGAAGTCATGCGGGGGCGTTCTCGCCATCGGAACTTTTGGGCGCGAAAAACCAGGCGACGATCAGAAACATGATGATGCCGACGGTCAGGAAGCTGTCGGCGACGTTGAAGATCGGAAACTGGTTCCCGGTGAACGGCACGATGACGCCCCTGAAATCGAGGAAGTCGCGCACGTAGCCGAAGACCAGGCGGTCGTACAGATTGCCGAGGGCTCCGGCGAAGACCAGGCAGATGCCCCACTGGGCGAAGCGCGGGAAATCGCGGATCGGCGCGAACAGAAATCGGAGCAGATTCGGGAAGTGACGCCAGACCGCCAGCGCGATCAGCACCACGATGGAGATGACCGTCAGGAGGGTCACTTGCCCGGTGCCGGCACTGAAGGCGGCGCCGTAGTTGCAGGTGGAATGGATGTCGAAAAATCCGGGGATCACCGTCAGCGATCCGCCGGCGCGCATGAATTTGGCGATCTGCATGGTCGGCAGCCGGGCGAAGACATAGTATTTGCTCGCCTGGTCGATCAGGGCGAGGGCGAAGCTCCAGAACCAGAATGCTTCATGCCGCCGCACATCGAAGAGGGCTTTCCAGCCGGTGTAGAACCCCAGCGGATCGCGCACCCGCTGCAGCGCGGCGAGGTCTTCGGCGGAAGGCTGCGAAAGTGCGCTGGGCTGGGCGGGATCGGTGGGATGGGAAGGTTGGGCGGGAGCGTCGGGGGCCTGCGGCGGCCGTGAATCGGCGGTGTTCAACGTTGGGTTCATCCAGCAGGCGACCCCCAGGGGCCGGGGCGCTATTCGACGCCATTGATCCAAGCCGCCCGGACGGCATCGACCGCCACGGCATCGTGGAGATCGACCTGTCCGAGCCGTTCGGGAAGGATCAGGCGCAGTCGGCCGTGGTGGACTTTTTTGTCCCGGGTCATGGCCTCCATCAGTGTATCGGTTGGGAGCGGAATGTCCTTCGGCGGGAACCGATATGTCAGCTCGAAGCGGCGCATCAGGGCGATCAGGCGGGCTTGGTCGGCGGCGGGCCACAGGCCGAGATCGGCGGCGAGCCGGCCAGCCAGCCCCATGCCCATGGCGACGGCTTCGCCGTGCAGGATGGCGCCGTAGCCGGCCACGGCTTCGATGGCGTGAGCGAAGGTGTGGCCAAAGTTCAGAATCGCGCGCAGGCCGGTTTCGGTTTCGTCCTGCATGACCACTTCGGCCTTGATGCGGCAGCATTCGGCGATCAGATGCGTCAGGGCGGCGGGGTCGTGACGCTGGATTTCGGCGGCGTGCTCTTCGAGCCACGCGAAAAAGGCAGGATCGACGATCACGCCGTATTTGATCACTTCGGCGAGGCCTGTTTTGAATTCGCGCTCGGGCAGGCTGGCGAGGGTGTCGGGGTCGATCAGAACGGCACAGGGCTGATAGAAAGCGCCGATGGAATTTTTGCTGCGCGGGTGGTTGATCGCGGTCTTGCCGCCGACGCTGGAATCGACTTGCGCCAGGAGGGTGGTGGGCAGTTGCAGAAATCGCACGCCGCGCAGGTAGGTTGCGGCGGCGAAGCCGGCGAGGTCGCCGATCACACCGCCGCCGAGCGCGACGATGAGACCGCTGCGGTCCAGGCGGTGTTCGAAGCAGGCGTCCCAGCACTGCTGCAGGCGGGCGAAATCCTTGGTCGGTTCGCCCGGCGGCAGGGTCAGAAAGCCGGGGTGCAGGCCGGCGCGTTCGAGGGCGTCGCGGACGGAATCGCCGAAATGGCGGGCCACGGTGGCGTCGGTGATGACGAGCACCGCACTGGGGCGCAAGTCGCGCGCGCGGTGTTCGAGCAGCGCCGCCAGCGCGCCGGCATGAATTTCAATCGGGTAGGAGCGTTCGCCGAGCGCCACCGTCAGGCGGCGGCCGCCGGCAGGGGCGGGTGCGCTCATGCAGGGCTCCGCTTTGAAACGCTCTCTTAACGCCCCTGGCAGGTCGGGCAACCGTCGGCGGGGCAGATGTCCACGTTGGGGTTGGCTTGGGGCTGCAGGCCGTCGGTCTCGGGCGGGGGCGTGGTTTTGGCCGGCGTGGTGGCGGTCACGGCGTGGGCGGCGGCGGCGTTCTGAACGGAAGCCGCCGGAGTGGCCGGGGCCAACTTGACGCGGCAGCAGGGGGAGGGTTCATCGCCGTTGCCGTCGACGGCGGGATCGAGCGGCGTGGCAGCCGGGATGGCGGCGGCGCTGGCTGCGATGTTGGCCGCAGGCGCGGCTGCGGAACCGGCGACCGTGGAAGTGACCGCTGCAGCAGTGGCCGGGCAGACGCCGTTGGCGCCGCACTGGACTGGCGGCATGCCTTGAATTTTGTGTGCCGCTGCGGTGGCCGCGCTGGGCGTGGCCGGGGCGACGGATGCGGCGGTCGCGTTCGAACCGGCCGGGCAGGCGGTGCCATTCGGGCAGGTCGACGACGACGGACAGGCGGCGCAGGACGGGCAGGACCCGGCGGGCGGGCAGGCCTGAACGCTGCTCTGCATCGGGCAGCCCATCAGCATGGGACATCCACCGGCGCCTGAGGTGCCTGGAGCGGTCGCACTGCTGGCGGCGGTAGCGGGTGCGGTGGCCTTCGGGCCGGTCGCGGGGAGGTGGTCGATGAGGTAGGGGCAGGTGGTGGCCGGCGCAGACTGCACGGAGGTGGCGGCCGTCGCCGGGGCGGAGCCGGTGCCGGCATTGGGCGCGGTCGCGCGTCCGGCGGCATTGGCATCGCAGCCGCTGTACAGCAGGCAGGCGGCCGCGAGGAGACTCAGGGCCACCAGGCGCAGGGACCCGCGCTGGGACCAGACCGTTCGAGCGGAGGACATGGGAAGCTCCTTGGGGACCGGATCGAGGGGCGGTCGCGAACCGCCGCGGCAGGAAGGCCGGTTCGGTCGCGGGGCCCAGCGGATATTGTACTTCAAGGCGGCGCTATTGCCGCAAGGGATTCTGGGGCGGCGCTTCATCCCAACCGCCGGCCGGCGTGAGCTCTTCCTCGCGCCCGGCGGGGTGGACAAAGCCGCCGGCCGCGATCACCGCCAGCAGAATTCGCGTGAGTTTGAAGGCGGCGAAGATGGCCAACAGGCCGGCGGCGAACACGGCGGCGTAGAAGGCGCACGCGAGGAAGGTGTCGAGCGCAGGGAGAGTCTGCCAGGCCGCCGGCAGCGAGTGCAAAATCAGGAAACGCCACGTCTCGCCGGGGTTGCGGAGGAGTTCGATGCCGGTCTGAAGAAGCAGGGTAATGCCGATCCAGCCGGCGGCGCCGTAGCCGATGAACCGTGACGCTAGGCGGCGCGAAGCCAGCCAATTGAGCACCATCGCCAGCAGGACCCATTGGAGCAGCACCGAGACCCAGTAGAAGGCGGCGGTGAGATTCAGGTTGCGCAGGCCGGTCATCAGGCCGACCAGCCCGAGGGCGTACAGCGGCGCCGGCAGGAGGGCCCAGCGCCAGCGGCGGGTGGTTCGGATGAGGCCGAGGGGGATTGCCTGCAGGTCGTGCAGAGGATCGGGTTTTTCCGATTGCCAGGCGCCGGCTTCGACGCGGCGGCGTTCGACAGTCGGCAGGCAGGCTTCTTCCACCTCCAGAAAAGCGATCCGCCGCACCATCACGACCCCGACGTAGAACGCGGTGAGCTGGAGTAGGCCCGCCGTGAGCGAAACCCATACATGCACGGAAGGATAGGAGCGGAAAAGGAGGGTGCAATCGAGCAGATCGTTGATGATTTCGAAAAGCGCATAGAAAATGTACGCGCCGCAGGCCAGCAGACGCCAGGCGCGCAGATTCGACCACAGGCCTTGGAGCAGAACGGCGGCGACGAGGACCTGCGAGGCCACATCGACCGCCGCGCGTGCACGTGTGCGTGGGTGGGCTTGGACAAGCAAATAGACGGTCCAGATGAGGTAGATGAGCAGGGAGGTCAGAGCTGCGGCCTGACCCAGACGCACGCGGCGGCTGTGCAGCACGGGCGGTGCAAGCTGGGATGCGCCAACGGCAGCGGGCGCAGCGGCGTTCATGCCCACGGAACGCGCGGGCGCGGCGCTGGGCGCTGGAGCGCCGCCGGCGGTGGGCGGGACTGCGGCGGATGGATCGGGCGAACGGATGGGTGGGGGGGAGCCTGGCGAGCCGGAGTCGGGCATCGAGCGTGTCCCAGAGCTGGACCGACGGAGGGGTTGGCGGCGCAGATGCTGCCAACTCCATTGTAGCCGCGGACTGCATGGGATCGAAATGTGAAGATTGTGTTCAGGTGCGCAAATACAGCCATGCGGCCTGGGAAATGGATCGTTTTTCTCAAGATTTCCGCGTGGAACTCCGATACGCATCAGGGCGAACTGCGAACCCGAACATAGTTGATGTACCTGCGGAGCGATTCTCATGAAGCTGGGTCTCGTGTTGGAGGGCGTGCCGCTTTGCGCGCCGGTGGCGAAGGCGGACGCGATCGAAATCGGCGGGCTGCGGTGCGACTCCCGCGCGGTGCAGCCGGGCGATCTTTTTTTCGCCGTCAACGGGACCAAGATGGACGGCGCGACCTTCGCCCGGCAGGCGGTGGAGCGCGGCGCGGCAGCGGTGATTTCGGAGGCGGCGATGGCCGACTTGGGCGTTCCGACGATACAGGTGGCGAGCACTCGGCAGGCGATGGGGCTGGCGGCGCGGAACTTCCACCGCGACCCGGCGGCGGTGCTGAAACTGATCGGGGTGACCGGGACGAACGGGAAATCGACCACGGCCTATCTGATCCGCCACGTGCTGAATTCGCTTGGGCTGCGCTGCGGGCTGCTGGGCACAATCGAGAACGATCTTGGGGACCGGGTCGAAAAAGCGCACCTGACCACGCCGGATGCGCTGGACCTGTTCGGCTACCTGGGCCACATGCGGGACGCGGGCTGTCGTGCCGCGGTGATGGAAACTTCGAGTCACGCGCTGGCGCTTGATCGGGTCGCGGCGGTGGATTTCGACGTCGCCGTGATGACCAACCTGACGCAGGATCACCTCGATTTTCATGGAACGATGGAGGGCTACCGGGACGCGAAGGCGAAGCTGTTCACGGGCCTGGGGGAATCGGCTACCGCGGTGCTGAACGGCGCCGATCCGGCCGCGAAATATTTTCAAGGCGTCACCCACGCCAATATTCTGCGCTACGGGATCGGTTCGAACCGCCAATATCCGCTGTCGGCGCAGGTGATCGCGCAGTCGGTGGAGGGCACCGCGTTCCGCCTGAGTTTCCGGCGCCGCACCGCCGACGTGCAGTGGAAGCTGGTGGGGCGGCACAACATCGAGAACGCGCTGGCCGCCACGGCGGCGGTGATGAGCCTGGGCGTGCCGATGCATGACGTCGCCAAAGGGCTGTCGAGTTTCCCCGGCGTGCCGGGGCGGCTCACGCGGGTGGACGAAGGCCAGCCTTTCGGCATTTTCGTGGACTACGCCCACACCGACGACGCGCTGCGCAACATTCTGACGGCGTTGCGGGGGCTGACGCGCGGGCGGATCATCGCGGTGTTCGGCTGCGGCGGCGATCGGGACCGCACCAAGCGGGCCAAGATGGGCGCGGTGGTCGAGCAACTGGCTGACCTGCCGGTGGTGACCAGCGACAATCCGCGCAGCGAGAATCCGGTGCAGATCGTGGCCGAGGTGTTGCGCGGGATGAAGTTCCCGCAGCGGGCGCTGGTCGAAGTGGACCGGGCGCAGGCGATTGCCCGCGCGGTGGGACAGGCGCAAATCGGCGATGTGGTGGTGATCGCCGGAAAGGGGCACGAGGACTACCAGATTTTCGCCGACCGGACCATTCAGTTCGACGATTGCCAGGTGGCGGCGGCGGCGGTCCAGGCGCTGGGCCTGACCGCGGCGGCCTCCCGAAAGACGGCCTGAGCCATGCTGGAACTGCCGCTATTCGCCATCGCGCGCCACTGCGCGGGGAAGATCGTTGCCGGTGCGCCGGAACTGCGCGTGAACGGCGTGAGCACCGACACCCGCACGCTGCGCGGCGGCAACCTGTTCGTGGCGCTCAACGGCGAGCGCTTCCGCGGGCTGGAGTTCGCGCCGGCCGCCTTTGCCGCCGGTGCGGCGGCGGCGGTGGTGGAAGGGGCAACCGAGGCAGTGCGGGTGCTGGCGCGGGGATTGCCGGTCGATTTCGGGTTGATCCACGTGGCCGACGCGCGGCGGGCGCTGGGGAATCTGGCCCGCTGGCATCGCCTGCGGTTTCCGGCGCTGTGCGTCGGGGTGACCGGTTCGGTAGGCAAATCGACCACCAAGGAAATGATCGCGCACATTTTGCAGACGCGGATGCGGATTCACGCCACGCGCGGCAACCTGAACAATGAGGTCGGCCTGCCGCTCACGCTACTGACCGCCGATTCGCTGCATGAGGCGATCGTGGTCGAAATGGGCATGAACGCGCCGGGCGAAATCGCCCGGCTCGCGGCGTTGGCGATTCCGCACATCGCGGTGATCACCTGCGCGGCCGCAGTGCATTTGGAACGGATGGGAACGCTGGAAGCAATCGCCGCCGAAAAAGGGGCAATTCTCGATCATCAGGCCAACCGGCCCGTGGCCGTGTTGAACCGCGACGATCCGTTTTTCGACGACTGGCGCGCTCGCGCCAAAGGCCGGGTGATTTCCTTCGGCACGGCGCCGGGCTCCGATGTGCGGATCAGCGGCCTGGACGATCCGGCTGCGGCCGACCTGCGGCTTTCACAGCGGACCCGCCAGGCCGGGCGGATGGGCACCTGGCTGCGGCTGGGCGGGCTGGACCCGATCCGCCTGCCGGTGCCGGGGCGCCACAACGCCTTCAACGCCGCCGCCGCCGCCGCTGCTGCCGTGGCCGCCGGCATTCCACTTTCGGAAGCCGCGCGCGCCCTGGAAAGTTTCCGGAATTTGCAATCTCGGCTGCAGTCGCTTCCGCTACCCGGCGGCGGCTTCGTGATCGACGACGCCTACAACGCTTCGCCGGTGTCCTTCGCCGCGGCCCTGGACACCTTCCGGTCGCTGTGCCCGCTCGGTGCGCCGCGCCGGATCGTGGTGGCCGGCGACATGCTGGAGCTGGGGCCGGGGGCGGAGCAATTCCATTTCGACCTGGGTCGCCAGATTGCGGCCATCGATCCCGACGCCTTGCTGTGCGTCGGCACGCTGGCGCCGGTGGCGCTGGCCGGCGCGCGCGCCCATGGCTGGCAGCCACGGGGCACCTTGAGTGCCTGTCTGCCCGATGTCGATGCCGCCGCGGCGCATGTGGCCGCGCAAGGGCTGTTTCCGGGCGATTGCATCCTGGTGAAGGGATCGCACGGCGTTCATCTCGATCGCCTGGTCGCGGCCATCCGCGGCCAGGGCGATCAATTGCGGGCCGCGGGCTGATGTCCGCCCACGAGGGCCGCCCCATGTCCGCCACCGCGCCCACCGGCCCAGCCGGATCGCCGCCGAATCGCCGGCCGCTGCGGATTCTGTTTGCCATCGACAAGTTCAAAGGCTGCCTCACCTCATCGCAGGTCGCCGAGGCGTTCGCGGCCGGCCTGCGCGCCGGCGGCCTGGCCTTCGAAGCGACCGTGCTGCCGGTGGCTGACGGCGGCGACGGATTGATTGCCGCCTTCGAGGCGATCGACCCGGATTTTCAGGGCCTGACGCGGCTGGTCAGCGGTCCGCTGCGCGAGCCAACGCCCGCCCGCTTCCTGCGGCACTTGAAGCGCCCCGAATGGATTCTCGAAATGGCGCAGGCCAGCGGCCTGGCGCTGCTGCCCGAGCCGCGTCGCAATCCGTTGAAGACCTCGACGCGCGGGACCGGTGAACTGATCGCGCATGCGTTGCAATCCGGCGCGAAGCGGATTTTGCTCGGCATCGGCGGATCGGCGACCAACGACGGCGGGACCGGTGCAGCGGCGGCGGTGGGGTACCGTTTCCTGGACCGGCTGGACTGCCCGCTGGATCCGGTGGGCGGCAATCTGGGTGAAATCGCGCGCATCGACGCGACGGCGACGCTGCCGGGCCTGCCGGGAGTTCAGGTTCAGGTGGCCTGCGACGTCGACAATCCATTGCTGGGCGCCCGCGGCGCCAGCGCGGTGTACGGACCGCAGAAGGGCGCCGACGCGGCGGCGGTGGCAACGCTCGAGGCGGGACTGGCCAACCTGGCGGCGGTGATCGAACGGGACCTGGGAAAGAATGTGCGCGATTTGCCGGGTGCCGGCGCGGCCGGTGGGTTCGGTGCGGGGGCGGTGGCGTTTTTCGGCGCCAAGCTCAAACCCGGCGCGGAACTGATTCTCGATGCGGTGCAGTTTGACGCGCGAGCCGGCTTCGCCGACCTGGTCGTGACCGGGGAGGGGCGGCTCGACCACCAGACGGTGCACGGCAAAGCGCCCTGGGCGGTGGCCCAGCGGGCGCGGGCGTTGGGCAAGCCGGTGATTGCGGTCGCCGGGCGGATCGCCACCGACTTTTTCGTCGCGGCGGGTGAAACCTATGCCGGCGCCTGGGACATCCGCAGCTTGGCTCACGACGACGCCGACAGCATGACGCGAGCGGTGGAGTTGCTGCATGAACTGGGCCACCGGCTGGCGATGGAAATTCCCGATCTCGTGGTGTAGCAGGCGGCTGAAAAAGGCCGTGACGGAGCAGGTCCGGGCGGCAGGAACAGGAGAACCCAGATGACCTCCCAACGCAAGTCGGGCGAAACCGGGCTGCCGGTCACCGAACGAGCCAATCCACGCAGCAGCCGGATCGACGAACTGTCGACCCTGGACATCCTGCGGCTGATGAACGCGGAGGATGCCGGCGTGCCGGGCGCGGTGGCCGAAGCGCTGCCGGCCATCACCGCCTTCATCGAGGGCATTCCCGAACGCCTGCGCGTGGGCGGTCGGCTGCTGTACGTCGGAGCCGGCACGAGCGGCCGGTTGGGCGTGCTCGACGCCAGTGAAATGCCGCCCACCTTCGGCGTGCCGCCTGAATTGGTGCAGGGCCTGATTGCGGGGGGAAAGTCGGCCGTGTTTCGAGCCTGCGAAGGCGCCGAGGACGACGCGGCCGCCGGAGTGGCGGCGCTGCACGAGCTCCAGGTCGGCATGGCCGACGTGGTGCTGGGGCTGAGTGCTTCCGGGAACGCGCGGTTTGTATGTGCCGCGCTGCAGGCGGCGCGCTGGTGCGGCGCCTGGACCGGCGGCCTGACCTGCAATCCGCAGGCGCGGCTCCTGGACATCGTCCGCTGCCCGATCTGCGTGACGGTGGGGCCGGAGGTGATCGCGGGCTCCTCTCGCTTGAAGGCCGGCACGGCGCAAAAAATGGTGCTGAACATGATTTCGACCGCGGTGATGATCCGGCTGGGACGGGTCGCCGGCAACCGCATGGTCGATCTGACGCCCAGTTGCGAAAAGCTGCGTGCGCGGGCGATCGGGATGGTCGTGGAAGCCACCGGCGTGGAACCGGCGCAGGCGCAGGCGCTCCTGGATGCGACGGGGTGGTCGGTGCGCGGCGCGATTGAGCGGCGCGCCGCAGGCTGAATCGTGGTTCCCCAAAACCGGGCCGCCTGCCAGGCCCCCGATTGAACGTCGACCGCTGGATCGGCCCCCAACGCCCAACGAACGGACGCAACGCGCGGCGCCGGCGCTTGGAAGTCCCGCCAGGTTTCGTTTTCTTCACGCCAAACGGCCCGCTACAATACAGTCGAGCGGCGTCGCAGGGCGGCGTCGCCCGGGAGTTCCGCCGCGCCCATGTCTGCCCCCGTCCCGCCGCCTTCCTCCGTCGCCGCCAACGAGCCGCGATCGGCCGCGCCCCCTGCGGTGGCGCCGGTGCGGCCGTCGATGCCGACCGCGACCGCTGCGACGGCGGCCGCCCCTGACGCTCACCAGCCAACCGATCCGCGCCGCGTAGCCGCCTGGAAGCGGACGCTGCTGACGGTACTGGCGGTGCTTCTAACGGTGGCCGTTTCGACCACGGTATTTGGGAGGCTGCATCCGCCGCCGCCGCCGGCCCGGCAATATTCCATCCCGCTGCGCGTGCTGGGCGCGCCGCCGCCAAAGCAGGCGCGCAGCCTGCATCCGGAACCCCTGTCGGGCGCGACGGTGCGGTTTGAAACGCGCGACCGCAGGAATGAACTCACCACCGCAGCGCAGGAACTCACGACCGGCCCGTCCGGCGACGCGAAGCTGGAATTTCAACCCGGCTTCGCGCTGCATATCGTGATTGACGCGAAGGGCTACGCCGAGCGCGACACGTGGATTGAACATCCCGGCGAATTCCTCGTGAATTCACCGGATTTCACGGTGACGCTCGATCCCGCCTTTGCCGGGCCGCGCAAGCTGCCGCTGTTCGTGGTGCGGCCGCCGCACCCCGGTGAAACCGGGCCGCAGCCGGTGCCCGGCGCGTCGGTGGATTTTTTTCTCGATCCAACCGGACCGCGGGCTCCCATCGAACCGCCGGCGCCCACCACCTTCAGCGCCAAACCCGACGGCATGGTGATGCTGACCTTCCCGCCGAACCGTGGGGGTGAAATCCAGGTGCATGCCGACGGCTATCTGCCGCTCCATCAGCACGTGGCCGATAGTTACGACTACGAACGCCGCTACCCCAGCGCGCGGGTGGAACTGACGCCGGCCGGTGCGGCGCCGAACAATCCTGGCGCATCCATGTCGGAGCCGGGAGGAGCCCCTCATGCTGCTCCGGCTTCGCGACCGAGCGCGCTGCCCGATTCAGCGTCGAAACAGCCTTGATCCGGACGAAGAACGGAGGATTCCCGTCGTGTCGCTGCCGCACCACCGTCTGCCGTTGAATCTGCCCCACGCGGCTACCGTCGCTGACCGAATTCTGACGGCCTTGACGCAGTCGGTGCGGCGGGCGGACCCGCTGCATGCTGTGCTGTTCGAACAGGCCGAAGGGTTGCACCACCTGCTGGCGCCCTTTCGTGGCCTGGAGGTCAATCCCCCCGCGGAGGACGCGCGGCGGGCGCAGATGGCGGCCCTGCGGCTGGCGCGCGCGCTGACGGCGGAGATCGGCGCGCGGGGGGTGGGCTCCAACCGGTTGGGGCAGTACGTGCGAAACCTGTTTGAGTGTCTGGCGCAAGGAGAGGAAGGCGCCCGTCAGTCGCTGATTGCCGGGGAGCACCACGATGCGCCGCAGCGGCCGCGCGTCAAGCGGCTGCCGCCTTTGGTGCCTCCGTCCGGCGTGCCCGAGCTCCCGGCGCCCGCGCGCACACCGACGGCCAAAGCTGTGTCGGCCGATCCCGCGTCGGTCGAACCTGCAACGGTCAATCCGGCCCCGATCAACGTCGGCGACCCCGCGGGCGAAGGTGAACTCGGTCCGCCGCTCGAAGACGAATCCGAGTTCGATCTGCCGCCGCTGCCGCCGGCCGGCGGTCGGTCGGCGCGGCCGCCCGGTGCGCTGCCGGGTGGCATCATCCACGACGAGGACGACGGCGATGACTGGACCTTCGAGTAGGCCCGCGTGCCTTGGCCAGGGCCTGCCCGGATCGGGCACGCTCGGCGCTACAAGTGATTCCTTTTGGGAGCAGGCGGTGCAAACCTTCACGGATGCTGCGCCGTCTACGGTTGGGCCTGCGGAAGCACCCCGGCGGCATCGTCGTCGTCGGGGAGCGCCGGCAGCAACCCGTGCTGCGAAGGGTCTTGGGCGCTGTTGGATTGCGGCGCTGCCGGTGGCACGCCCAGCGGTTTTGGCGTCGATGCCGGAGCCGCGGGCGCGTCCTGGTTTTCAGGTGCAGTGGGAGTGGCAGGGGTGGTTGGCGCGGCGGGCGCGGCCGGCTTGGCAGGCGTGCCGGCCTTGGCCGGGGACTGCTCCGCCTGGTTCATGCGTGCGTCGAGCCGGGCCAGAATGTCGCGCATCCGGGAGACCTTCTGCGCCGCCGGATCGCCGAATTTGGCCGCCACCAGCGCTTCGCTCTTGTATTCGTTTTCCAGCCCCTGCTGGTGGGCGAAGACCGCGAGCATGAGGTGTTCGTCGGACTGGTAGGTGTCCAGCAGGTAGGCAAACAAGTTGTTGTACACGGTCAGTACATCGATCCCCGTCCAGGGCACGGTGACGTAGGCCACGCCATGCCCGGGATTTTTCGGGTCGGGGTCCTCTTCCGGCGTTCGGCCCTTCACCCCGCGCTCGCTGATTTCAACGATCCACAGGCGCTGATTTTTCCATTCGATTTCGAACTTGGCCTTGTCGAGCCGTCCGTTGATCCGGCGCAGAAGCTCCTTCTGGAGCGCGACAGTTTCGATGGCCTCGTCCACCTCCTGTTTCACGGCGGTGTTTTTCAGATCGAGCCTGCGGAAGTCGTCGGCGGCTTTCAGCGCGTCGTCGTATTGGAATTTTTTTGCCAGCACCATGATCACATACAGTTGCTGGCTCCAAGCTTCCGCCTCGTGGGCCTTCTGGCGATCGCTGAGCAGTTGCCGCTGGTGGTCGGCATCGAGCTCCTGCGCGGTGTTGACCTTCACGCGCAGCTCCTGCGCTTTGGCCACGAATTCATCGACACCCCAGGTTTTGATGACCAGATCGAGTTGCAACAGCGCGGCGTCGAACTGACGCTGGCCGATCTGGTCGGCCACCTGCTGCTCGGTGCGGCTCCACGCCCGGCCGACCTCTGCGTACAACCCGCCGTAGGCATCGGCGGCGGATTTCATGATCGTCGTCGTCTGCAGTTCCGGCGGGAGGCTCTGCGGGTTGACCAGCTTGAGCGCCTCGTCGTAGCGCGCGGCCTGGGCCAGATCGAGCGCCTGCTTGCGCCGGGCCTCCCACTGCGCGGTTAGGCGCGGGTCGGCGGCGTCGGGAGCCTGGGTTGGAGCGGCGGACTGAGTTGACCCACCGCGATTGGCCGGCGCCGCCCCGTTGGCCGTGGCGGCGGCCAGGGACTCTGCGCGCTTTTCCAGGAACGAACGGTAGAACTGTGCCTTGAGTGCGACCGCAGTGCCGGCGTAGGTTTTCTCGAAGGCCTTCAGGTTCAGAATGGCGGTCGGCAGGTCGCGGTCGGAGGCCAGTTCCACCACCGAGCGCAGTTCATCGTAGGCAGCCTGCGCTTTCGCTTCGCGCAGGTCGGCGGCCGCGTCCGGTGCGGACGAACTCTCGTGGCCGGCTGTGGTGGCGTCAGGAGTCGATGGGTTGGGATGCGCATTCAGCGCGCTGCGCTCCGGCGTGCGGTCGGTGCGCGGACCAAGGTGCAGGAAGGTCAGGCCGGCGACGATGCCTGCGGCGGTGGCCAGCGAGGACAGCAGCGCCACGGCGGTGTAGCTTTTCCACCCGCGGCGTGCTCGGCGACTGAAATGGGTGCGGTAGGCGCGCGCCGGCGCGGGTGGCGCGGACAGCAGCAGCGAGGCCTCGCGGACGGGGCTGAGCCGGCCGGAGGTGCCGCCGCGGCGCGGCTTCGCATTGGCCTTCGCCAGCCGCGCATGATAGTCCGCGTGCAGTTGGGAGAGCGCTTCCAGCAGCGCATCGTAGGTGCTCGGCCGCACCGCCGGATCGACATCGACCATGTGGCCGATGAGCGCGATGGCCTTTTCGGGCAGATCGAGTGCGCGCAGCGCCTCCAGCGAGGCGATTTCGCTTTGGTGTTTCAGCCGCAGTGCGGGCAGATCGGCCGCCGCGAAAGGGGGTTCGCCGCAGAGCAACTGGTGGAAGATGCACCCCAGCGAATAGATGTCGCTTTCGGCGCTCGGCGCGGGTGCGGGATCGGCTTTGGCCGCGATGCGTTCGGGCGCGGCGTACAGCCAGGAGGGCGTCGCGGGGGCTGAGCCACCGGCGGCCGGGCGCTCGCCGGATTCAAGCGGCAGGCCAATGCCCACGCCGGCGATTTTCACGTTCAAGGGGTCGAACATGGCGACGGCGTCCGGGCCGCGATCGGGGCCGATGCGCAGGCCGAGGTCTTCCTGCATTTCCAGGCGTTCAAGGACCAGAACCTGGCGCGGAGACAGCGTGCCGTGACACATGCCGTGCATGTGCGCGTAGGCCAGCGCCTGCGCCAGCGCAGTGATCATGTCGAGCGTTTGGGGATAGGGCAGCCGCCGCCAGCGTTCCAAGCAGGTGGCCAGCGAATCGCCGGGGACGAATTCGGCAAGGATATAAAAATTTTCGCCGCTCCGGCCGGTGCCAAGCACCGGGATCAGGCGCGGGTGGCTCAGCAGAAATGCCTGTTCGCAGTTGTGTTTAAGCGTTTGAGCGACGGCCGGCGAAAGGCCCGTGAAGATTTTGGCGGCCAGCAGTTCCTGGTCGGCTTCGCGGCGGACCTTGAACACATTGGATCCGGCGCCCGCCAACGGTTCAATCACGCGGAATCCGGCCAAATGCGGGTGCGCGGAGGAGAAATCGGAGGTTTTGCTCGCTGCGTCAGGATTCACGCGCGCTCCTTCGGGAACCGGGGAACAGCCCCCCGAATCGCTGCCAATACATTGTAGACGAGGGGGTGGCAGGTTGCATTAGCGAAGAATGGCGCCAAAAATGCACGCTGTGCGCCGAATGCAGCGCTGGGATCGGCCGGCCACAAGGTAGACCTGTAGACGGTGATCGAAACGCGAGCCATGGTTGCTTCCCGCAAACAAAAACCGGGCGTCATGGGACGCCCGCTAGAAGGGGGAACGGGCTGCAAATTCAGGGCATGACGCGAGCTTCGGCGACGGGCTGCCGAGCAATGGATCAGAAGCCATCGGTGGGCTTGGTCGGAACAGCGGTGAATTTCCAGCCGGTGGCGGTTTTTTCGAGGTTCACATTGGCTTGCTTGGCGAGGTCCATCAGCAGCTGGTGGAAGGCTTCTTTGCGGTCGACTGGCGACTTGTCCGGATCGGTTCTTACTTCGCCGGCGTAGGTAAGAGTGCGGTCGGCGACCCCCGGATCGACTTCCACGGTGCAAGGATTGCGCGGGGCGGAATTGATATTCGCCGCCAACCGACTCAGCGTATCTTCCTTGCAGATGACGGTATATCGGTAGGAGGGGGATGCCTGTACATTCGGCAGCTTATAGAACTTGTCGGGCAGCCGATTGGCGTTCACCCCGTAGGAGGAGAAGTGAGTGAGGTCGGATTCGTCAGGGGTGATTTGGTACAGCAGGTTGACGACGCCGTAGAAGGATTCAGTCAGCAACGCATCCTTGCGATTGCCCAGAATGTTACGCGAGCCGGGGCGGCCGAAGTCGGCAGCATGGTCGCGGATCGCTTCGACGAGATTGGCGTCGGCATTGCGGCAGACGATGGCCAGCAGCCCCACTTTGATGCGCAGCGGTGCGTCGGCGAGGATGTGATTGACGGTGAGAATCTGGTCCGTGTCGTACGGTTCGGGCGCGGTCCAGAAAAAGTCGAGGTTGCTTAGGATCGGGTCACCGTACAGATAGACACTGACGTGGTTATCGATGTGTGAACCCTTCGGCCAAGGCGCGTTGGGGGCGTCGGGCAGGGATACTGGGGCCATCAGGTCCATATGGCTGGGTGAAAAGCTGGTCACTCGGCAGGCTTGAGCACCCTCCAATTCGATTGGCACATGGGCGGTCATTTTCAGTGCAACGTCCTGTGAGGGCACCTCCAGGAAGGTAATGTCCTTCACGTTCCAGTACCGGATCCAGCCGATGCTCAAGGGCAGGCGCAGCAGTTCCATTTCGCCGGGCTTGAGGGTGGCCACATCGATGCCCTGCTTTTTCAACGCGTCCACAACCCACGCGGCAGGCTGGTCGGGGTGATCGGGATCGACGATCGGCCGGCTGAACTTTTTGCGCAGTTCACTCCGTTCTTTGCGCGCATTAGTGCCCAAGCGGGCTTCGAATTCGGCTTCGGTCTCGGGCGCGGCGGCTTTGCCTGCGGCAGGGGTGGCGTCGGCTGGTACGGCCGGCGCGGCCGGCGCGGCGGGTGCGGCCGGAACGGCGGGGTGTTCGACGGCCTGGGGAGCGTCCGGCGGGATGGGGGCGGCTGCGAACTGCGCGGCGGACGGCGTCTGAGTGGGGCGCGGCGCGTGGGGTGGTTGGGCGGCGGTGATGGTTGCACGGGCGCCGGCGGGCACATGCGCGGTCCACCAGAAAAATCCGGCGAGGGCGGCGGCGGCGAGGCCGGCGCCGAGAAGTTTGGCGCGGCGGCCGGTCCGGCCGGCGGATTTTCTGGTGGCAGCCAGGGAATTCGTGAGCACCGGGGAGGGCGTGCCGGAAGCCAGGGCGGTCTTTGCGCCGACGGTGGCGCCGAGACCGGCGCCGGTGGCCGGGGGTACGGGGCCGCCGCTCGATCCGTTCGGTGCGCCAGGGCCTTGGGTCGCGCCGGGCCGCGTCGGGCAGTGCGGCAGGTGGCGGACCGTATCGACCAGCCGGGAGGAGGGTAGGAGCAGCGGCAGCAGCGCCAACTGCGCCGGTTCGAAGCGGCGGCGGGGGGTGTGGGCGTCGGGCGTTGGCGCATCCATCCAGTGGCGCAGGGCGGCGAGACCTTCCTCGATGCGGTGGGCGACCGAGCGGCTGGCAGCGATGCGCAGCAGCCAACTGCGGCGGGTGTCGGTGCGTTGATTGGACCATTTCGGGAACGCGGCGGCGAAGGTTTCCTGGGTGGCATCTTCGGCGAGGTGCTCATCGTGCAGCAGACGCCGACACAGGCCGTAGATGGCGGCGAGGTGGCCGTCTAATTCGGCAGGGTCAAGGGAAGGGGTGGTCATGAGTCGCTCCTGGGCGCCGCTCTGCAAATGGCGGGCGTCAGTGGTGGCATCCGGGGGCGGGCGAAGGCTGCGCCGCCCGGTGGCTTCATTGAGCAATACGCACGAGGGCGGGGTCGAGGCGGAAAATTCGGCGGGAAAACTTTGCGCGCCGCCTGACAATTTGCGCCGGCTTTGAAATCCCACCCGCATGGCCCGAGCCTTCGCGGTCCAAGGTCATCCGGTCCGTACTATTCGTTTACGTCGATCCTTTTGGTGATGTCGCTCTGGCCGGGCAGCACCTCGGTCTTGGCTTTGGCCGGTCCGGCGCCGGGGCCGGAATTCGGCCCGCCGGACGCGGGCGTGCTGGCCGCAGGCGTGCCGGGCGCGGGCGTGCCGGCGGCGGGGGGCGGGGTGGGTTGCGCGACCGCACGCTGCAATTGGGTCGGCACGGGTCGGCCGAGAACCGTCGGCGCGAGCGGCCGGGTGGGATGGACCGCGGGCGAGGGCCGCGGCGTTGGCGTGGTATTGGGGGTGGTTTTGGGCGGAGCAGGATGAGTCGGTTTGGGATTCATGTCGGCCATTTCGGCGGCGGGGCCGGGGTCCTTCATGCCCGGCAGCGCGTCGTCCTGGAACTTGGTGAAGTCGGGGAAGAGTTGCTGCAGCTTCCGGTCGTGGGTGACCTTGTCGTATTCCACGCGGCGGTAGCGGATCAGCCGGCGCTCGGTGTCGATGATCACATAGCAGGCGCGTTTGTCTTCTTCGCGCGACTGGCCGACGGAGCCGACGTTGACCAGCGCGCGGGCGCCCTTTTCCAGGAACACCACGTCGTCCATCGTGTAGCTCATGGGCTTGGTGTCGAGAAAACAGATCGGCAGGTGCGTGTGGCCGATCAGCAGGATGTCGGTGCTGAGCAGTTCAAAGCATTTTTCCGCCGCCGACATGCCGGTGACATAGTGGAACTCTTCGGGCTTGTCGAGCGACGCGTGGACGGCGGTGAGTTCAGAGCCGACCACGACCAGCGGCATCGAAGGCAGGAAGCCGAGGTCCTCGGGCCGTAGCTGTTCCTTGGTCCACGCGGCCGAGGCCCGCGCGTACGGGTTGAACATGGAGGTGTCGATTTTGTCGATGCCCGCGTAGTCGTGGTTGCCGGCCAGGCAGATCTGGCACTGCGCGTACACGAGGTCCAGACACGGCAGCGGATCCGGCCCGTAGCCGATGACGTCGCCCAGGCACCAGATGCCGTCGAGCTTGAAGCGGTCGATGTCGGCGAGGACGGCTTCGAGGGCCTCGAGGTTTCCGTGGATATCGCTGATCACGGCAATGTGCATGGACCCGGACCTTTGGGAGGATCGTGGATTGCAGCGGCCGCCCGCCGCTCAGTGTAGCGGCCGCGCGCCGAACTGACAAGTTCCCGCCAGAAACAGGGCCATTCTATCCAGCCGCGACTTTCCGGCCAGCCGTCGGCCGGAATCTCCGCGGATGGGAAGCGGAGGCAGGCGACAGGGAACGGGCGCCAGGCGAGGACAGGGACGGGGGCTAGTTTTTGTACAGGTCGGCGGGTTGACCGATGATCTTCAAAGTCGCAGTGACTTCCTTCCCGTCGCGGACCACGACCACTTTGACCTCGGTGCCCGGCTTTATCCCCGCGATCTGCCGTTTGAGTTCATTCACGTCCTTGACCGGCACACCATCGACCGATTTCAGATAGTCCCACACCCGCAGCCCGGCAAGGTCAGCCGGCCCGTTTTTCCACAGCACCTGGATCTGCACGGGGGTCGGTTTGTCGCGCACGTCGGCGATCTCGACGCCCATCCAGCCACGGATGACTTTGCCGTCCTTCAACAGTTCCGCCACGATCGACTTGGCCTGGTTGATCGGAATCGAAAGGCCGACCCCCTGGTACCCTC
>JBOHNC010000366.1:0-29607 GCA_050730415.1 Planctomycetota bacterium | reverse complement strand
GGGTACCGGTTTGTGCTGCGGCAGGCGCGGTGGGAGGCCACCGCGCGGCGCGGGGAGCCGTGGAAATACGAAGTGTGGATCGAGAACACCGGAGTGGCGCCGATCTACCGAAAGTACATCCCGGCGTTGCGGATTCAGACCGACCGCGGGGAGTCGATCTACCAGTTGCCCGACGACCCGCGCACGTGGCTGCCGGGGGATGCGTGGCTGGAGGGGGAACTCACCGTCCTGCCGGACACCGGCAACGGCACGGCGATGCTGTCCTTTGCGTTGCTCGATCCCAAGACGCTGAAGCCGGCGGTGCATTTGGCGGTGGAGTCGGCGGCGGCCGACGGGTGGGTGCCGCTGGATACGCTGGCGATTGTGTGATCTCACCACAGAGGCACAGAGGAAAGACGGATTTTGAGGGAAGACGAAACGAGAAAAAGCGAGAGAAGATGCGCGCGGACGCGCGCAAGAAAAAGACACTAAGGACCGCGGCTTTGCCGCGGATTTTTATGCACTGGACAGCGTCCCGTGCCACGGCGCGAACGACAGTTTGAATGGGGGTGGCGGGTTTTTCTTCCCCCTGGAAAAGCTCGTCTTTCTCGGTGCCTCGGTACCTCTGTGGTGAACCGCTTATCGGAACTCAGCCGGGTTGAGGTTGACGTGGGTTTTCACGAGGTACAGGTCGCTGATGTAGATGGGTTTGCCATCGGGCGCGCAGCGTTCGTAGCGGAGCGGGAAGAAATCGCTTTCGCGGAGATAGAACCGCACGCCGGGGGTTTCCTTGGCGGCGTCGCGCAACTGATCGATGATGGCTTTTGCGGCGTCGGTGTGCATTTTGTCGAGGCCGAGGCGCTTGATGGCGATTTCGGCGTCGAAACGGCCTTCGACCATCCATACTTTCACCTGTTTGTTTTCGGCGGCGTCCAACATGGAGCCTTCTTCGCAGCGCTTGAGTTCGACCAGATCGGCCATCGGCAGCATCATCGGTGGACTTTGCATATTTTGCAGGACCGGGCCGACCGGTTTCATGTAGACGGTCTTGGTGGTGAAACCGGCGGCGCCAGGCAGGTCCATTTTCATCATGATTTCGCGGCCGTCGTTGACGATGACGTTGCCGCCTTTTTGCCCTTCCATCATGACCATCGCGATTTCGATTTTCTCCAGGCACTTGGCGGGAATCCCGCTGACCGATCCGCCTTGCGGTTCGAGCGAGGCCGGCAGGACCAGGCGAATCTGGGCGGTGAAGCCGCCGGCATCGGCCACTGACTTTTGGGCTTTTTCGATCAGTTCGCGGCACTTGGGATCGTCATGGCCGGCGGCTTTCAGATCCACGGCGGTGGTGACGCGCTCCTTGATGTCGTTGTCAGGCGGCGGCTGCGGCGCTTCGTGCTCGATGACTTTTTCGCCCGGCGCTGGCTTGTATTCGAACAGTGTTTTCGGGAGGGTCTCGTCGGTTTTGATGTCGCCGAAGGTGTAGCCGAGGGCTTCCTTGCCCTGCGCGGAGAGCACGCGAACCTGGCGGACGCCCTTGCCGACTTCGATGTCGATGGTCATGCCCTGGGACATGGCGGCGAGCTGTTGGAAGTAGGCTTTCTGATCCGGGTCCTGTTTGATTTCCGCATCGTAGGCGTTGTCGCGCAGGGTGCCGGCGATGCGCTTGCAGACAATTTTCTGGCCGTCGATTGTGACATCGTGGTCGGCGAATTCGGTGAACAGGTAGCGGCGGTTGAGTTCCTGGAGGCGCTCGATGGGATCGGGTACGAAGAAGGTGGAGGAAAAGCCGTCCTGGTAGAAGCGGTGAACTTCGCGGGTGCCGCCGGGATTCACATTGATGGCGTAGACGAACAGGCCGGAGCGGATGATTTCACGGCTGAGGATGTCCTGGCCACTTTTGAGTTCGAGCTTGGCGCGGCGCCAGCCAATTTTCTGGATGGCCCAGAAGTCGCCGGTGCCCGGCGCATTGCCCATGATCGGCGAAATGCCGACGACCTTGGCGTGGTAGCCTTTGTAGTTCGAATACACCTGCACGGTGGCGTTGATGAGGTCTTCGGCGGCCTGGCGGTCGTGTTCGGAGAGCCCGGCTGGCGGTCCTGCCGTTGCATCCGCGGAGCGGATGGGGCGCAACGCCGCCGTAAGACCGAACAACGCCACCGACATCCACGCAATCCAGACCGAACGCCGGCGACTTTCAGTCATGACGACTCCTCCCAGGCAATTGTGACATTTTCAAAGCGATGGAATTCAATCTTCGAACCCGCTTGACATGGTCATAGACAAGCATCGCGGCCTCCTGGCATGGTAACTACTCCTTCACCGGCGCCAAGAGATTCGCATCACGCGCCAGCTTCCAGGTACCGTTCTGTCTCTGTAAGATTGTCAACGTGGGCCCGGCGAGCCTCATTGGTTCCGCACCGCGGCCTGCTTTGATCGCAACCGTCAGCTTTGACCACATAAAGGCCCATTCACCGAGAATTTTAATTTCCTGGATGTCGACATTGCCGTCAAACTCCATGCCGTTCGGGCCCGCCTGCTTACGCAGCGCCTGCTCAAAGGTCGCACGGTCCATCACGTTTCCATGCACCAGAAAAACCACGTCGTCCGTGACCAGCGCTAAGACCTTGTCCGGGTCGCCGGCTTTGGTCGCCTCCGACCAGTCGGCCACGAGCTTGCGGATCGCCTGCTCATCATTGTTCATAGATATATCTCCCTCTTGGACTGTCTATAAAATGCTTTCGCCTTCCATCTGCGGGGAAGTTTTGAGGTCGAGCATTTTCAGGAGTGTGGGGGAGACGTCGGCGAGGCGGCCGCCGCTGCGGAGCTTGGCGCCCTTGAACATTTCGCCGACGACGAAGCAGGGGACGTTGAAGGTGGTGTGGGCGGTGTGGGGGCAGTTATTTTCGTAGTCCCACATCAGTTCGCAGTTGCCGTGGTCGGCGGTGACGAAGGCGGCGCCGTGGACTTTGGCCAACTGGTCGAGCAGCGCGCCGAGGCAGCCGTCGACGGTTTCGACGGCCTTGATGGCGGCCGGCAGGACGCCGGTGTGGCCGACCATGTCGCCGTTGGCGAAGTTCAGGACGATCAGCTTGTGCTGGTTGGCGGCGATGACCGGAAGGATTTTGTCGCGCACGCCGGCGGCGGACATTTCCGGCTTCAGGTCATAGGTGGGAACATCCTGGGGCGAGGGCACGAGGATGCGTTCTTCGCCGGGGAAGGGGGTTTCGAAGCCGCCGTTAAAGAAGAATGTGACGTGGGGGTATTTTTCGGTTTCGGCGATGCGCATTTGTTTCAGGCCGGCTTGGGAAACGACGCCGCCGAGCAGGCCGTCGAGCTTGGTTTTGGGCAGGACGATGTCGGCGGGCAGGCCTTCGATGTACTGGGTCATGCAGACGTATTTGATGTTGGGCCGGTGGGCCATTTGGAATTCTTTAAAATCAGGTTCGACGAAGGCGCGGGACAACTGGCGGGCGCGGTCGGCCCGGAAGTTGAAAAAGACGATGGCGTCGCCGTCCTGGACGCGGCCGAGCGGTTGGCCGTCGGTGTCGACGATGACGGTGGGTTCGATGAATTCGTCGGTTTGTTTTTGCGTAGGGTCGGTGGGGCGGGGGCGGTCGTAGGCGGCTTTGACCGCATGGACGGGATCGGTGGCCTTGTAGGGCGCGTTGCCGTCGACGATGGCCTTCCAGGCGCTTTCGGTGCGGGCCCAGCGTTTGTCGCGGTCCATGGCCCAGTAGCGGCCGATGACCGTGCCGATGACGCCAATGTCGTAGAGATTCATTTTGGCGTGGAGCAGCGCGATATGGTTCTGGCCGCTCATCGGCGGCGTGTCGCGGCCGTCGGTGAAGGCGTGGACGACGACGCGTTCGCGCATGAGGCCGTGCTGGCCGGCCATGCGCAGGAGGGCGTAGATGTGTTCGTCGGCGGAGTGCACGCCGCCGTCGGAGACCAGACCCATCAGATGCAGGCGGCCACCGCTTTTTTTGGCGAATTCGACGGCTGCGACGAGGGCTTTGTTTTCGTAAAAGCTGCCGGCGACGATTTGACGGGTGAGGGCCATGATTTCCTGCCAGACCACGCGGCCGGCGCCGAGGTTCATGTGGCCGACTTCGCTGTTGCCCATCTGGCCTTTCGGCAGGCCAACGTCGGTGCCGCAGGTGATCAGTTCGGTGTAGGGGGTGGCGGAGTCGCGCAGGCGGTCGAGGGTCGGGGTTTTGGCGAGTTTGACGGCGTTGAATTCCTTGGCGTCGCGCAGGCCGACGCCGTCGAGGATGATCAGCATCGCGGGACCGGGAACGGTGGGCATGGCGGGATCCTCTGGTGGGCTGCGGAGTTGCGCGCGGGCGACGCCGGTGGCGCAGCCGTGCGCGCGACCTGCTGACGGGGGATCGGCGCACAGGCGGCGGCCGAAGAAGCCAGCAGCGGATATTATCGCGGCGGGGTGGATTTGCGCAGGCGCGGCCGGCGCGATTAACGCCGTTGCCGAACAGCCACCGGGTCGCGGCTATAATGGCGCCGAGGAGATTCATCGCGATGCTGTCGGTCGTTCAGCCTTGCAAACCTGTGATCCGCGGTCGGCGCGCGCTGCGTGCTGCGGCGGTCGTGTTGGCGGTGGTGAGCGCGGCCGGATTCGCGGGCTGCGAGTCGCCTGCGGCGGTGGCCAATGCGCTCACGACGCCGACGACGTCCTGGCAGAATCCCAACGGGCTGAGCACCACGGAAACGCTGTACCGCGGCTGGGACCATGTTTTCCGGATCAGCGACGGCACGGCGGAACTGATTTTTTCGCCGGGGCTGGCGCGGGTGCTGCGCTTTGGGCCGGTCGGTCCGCCCGCCACGGTTTTGCCGGCCGCCCGTCCGTCCGGGCCGGCCGGTCCGGATGAGCCGGCGCTGCCCGGCACGCCGCACCCGCGGCCCTCGACGGCCAACGCCGGGCGGCCCGAGGCGGCGATGGCGATTTCGAATTCGCCGATCGCAGTGTCGGCGGCACCGGCGCCCGCCGCGCCGGCGGCCGGGGGCACAGCCACGCCGGATCAACTGGACCGCGACAACCTGATCTGGCTGAATCCCAAATGGGCCGGGTTGTATCCGGTGCCGGGGCAGCATGATTCGGAAGACGAACTGGGGCGCGACTACCCGCTGTTCGGCGGCATCAGCCAATGGCCGGGGCCGCAGGAAGCCTGGCCCACTTTACGGGTGCCAGATACGCAACGGATGGTCGATGTCGAGGTCCACTGGCCGCCGGACCGGTTGGTGGACATGATCCCGATGCAATTCCAGAAGGCGGACGAGGGGCGTTGCGATTTTGTCGGGGTAAGAACTTCGATCCGCGGCCTTGAACCGACGATCCACCTGGCTGCCGTCGGGCCGCAAAACGGTGCGATCGATGTGGACTTCGGCCAGACCAACACCGAAAATTCTAAACAGCCGGGGGCCAGTTGGATCTCGCTGCCGCTGCGGACCGAAGGCTGGCTGGCGGTGGATCGTTCGCAACTGACGGTGGCGCCCAAGGGGTGGCCGTCCGGCACGATCATGGCCGGTGGCTGGGCGATTTTTCCCTTGAATGCCGCCACGCCCGCCGGGTTCGAACTGAACCTGCTGCCGCCAGCCGGCGCGCAGGCGACGCTGTTCGTGGTGCAGGACGAGTGCCTGCTGAGTCTGGCCGCGACGCGCCCCGAGAGCGGGGCGTACCCGGCGGGCCGCAGCCTGTTCACGGTGGCAAAGCAGGTCATTGGCTGCCCGCCGCAAATCGATTTGCTCGATCCGGCCGCGACCCGCCATTTTGAAATTGCGGCCAGTACGCCGCTGGTCGATTTGCCGCCTCAAAGCGCCATTCATTTGAAGCTGCGTCTGAGCGTGCGCCGGATTCCCGGCTACACTGAGCGTTCGCTGGGCGCGCAACTCGCGCAGGGCGGCGCGGCGGCGGTGAATCAGGCTGCTGGATTCGCGGCGCCAGGGATGACGCAGCCGCCCGCTCCGCCGCAGCCGACTGCGCCGGTGACGCCGCCGGCCGAGGTCTCGCCGCCACCGGCCGTTCCGCCTGCTGCTGCGCCTCGTCCGGTGCCTGCGCCCACGCCAGGCCCCACGCCAAGCCCCAGGCCCGCGACACCGCCGGCGCAGACCAAGCTTCCGCCCGAATTCCAGCCGCAGCCGACCCCGGCGACGCCGCCGTCCCCCACCCCGCCGACCGTCGTGCCGGCGCCAGCGCCGACGCCGACGCCTCACCCGGATCAACCGCCCTCGATGGGACCGATCGATCCGTGAACGCCGCCCCAGTCGATCCTCCGTCCGTGCATTCGGAGACCGGCGCAACTGACCCGGCCGGGGTGTCGGCTTCCGACTCCGCCGCTCCCGTTCCGCCCGTTCCCGACCTGGTTCCTCGCGGGCACGACTGGCGCATTGCCTGGGCGCTGGCGCGGCGCGACCTGCGTGCGCGCTACCTGCGGTCCCAATTGGGAGCGGTGCTGACGCTGCTGCAGCCGGTTCTCTGGCTGACGACGGCGGTGCTGGCCTTTTGGTTTCTGATGGGCGTGGGCACGGACTCGCTGAACACGCCGTCCTGGGTGGTGTATGCGGTGCGCACTGCGGCAGCGCTGGCGGTCTGGCTGCCGATCGCGGAGTGCTGGGGTCGGGCGCCGAGCGCCTTCGCGGGGCAGGCGCCGCTGATCCGGCGGACGCGGTTTCCGCTATTGAGCATCCCGCTGGCGGTCTGTCTGGCGGCGTGCGTGACCGGCGGGCTGTCGCTGGCGATCGCGGTGCTGCTCGCGCCGTGGACGGTCGGGATGACTGCGGCAAGTTTTGTTTGGGGGCTGGTGGGTGGAACCATTTTGACGGTGTTGTGGGCGGCGGCGGGGAGCTACCTGCTGGCGGCGGTGGGGGTATTCTTCCGCGACTTGAATTCGGTGATCGGTCATTTTCTGGCGCTGGGGATGCTGATCACACCGGTATACTACGACCCGAGCCTGGTGCCGGCCCGCTGGCAGTGGGTGCTGTATTTCAACCCACTGGCCGCGCCGGTGATGATGCTGCGTCAGGCGTTCGGCGGCGCGCGGCCGGACGAGGTCGCGACGATGCCGTTGCAGTTTGTATTTTCGGCTTCGCTGGGGCTGATCGCGTTGTGGGCGGGGCTGACGCTGATCGCCAGAGTGCGCGGAAAAATCCCTGAACTGCTGTGAGGCGCTCCCCGCGGGATGGCGGTCAGTGATGAGGCGCGAGGTCGTTTAAAGAGCAAAGTGCAAGTTGCGCGCGCAGGAACCGGCGGGAGCCGAAAGCATGGCGGCGCTTCTGGGCGTGGATTGAGTCAGGGAGCCGAAGAGACGGTTGGGACGAAGAAGCCGGTCTGATGACCGGGGCTTCCAGGGCCCGGACGGCGCCTTTAACTGGTGCACCTTGTGCGAAGTGGACAAGTTCAGGTGGGGCCACTTCCGCGGTTTCGAAATTGAGTCATAATGACCGTCCCCGCGGGTCGAGGGGGTTCGTTTTCGGCATGTCAAGGTGACTGGGAAGCAGGGAAATCGAGTCGTCGCGGCGCGGCGATTTTTGCTCGCCAACCGCCCTTCCCTCTGTGTCACCGCATCGGCACTGCGGTTTCCACGTGTGGCACGGTGTTTGTTTGTTCCTGAGGGAAATTCCTGTCGGGCTCTGTGTCCATCGTCATGCGGAGGTAAACGATCCATGGCAAAGCAATTGGTCTTCCACGATGAAGCCTGGAAGAACTTGGGGCAGGGCGTGCAGAAGCTGGCCCGTGCGGTGAAAAGCACGTTGGGGCCGCGCGGGCGCAATGCTGTGCTCGACAAAAGCTGGGGTGCGCCCACCATCACCAAAGACGGCGTGACGGTCGCCGAGGAAATCGAACTCGAGAACCTGTTCGAGAACCTGGCCGCGCAACTGGTCAAAGAGGTCGCCTCCAAGACTTCCGACGTGGCCGGCGACGGCACGACCACGGCCACGGTGCTGGCCGAGGCCATCTATAATGAAGGCCGCAAGAGCATTGTTGCGGGCGCCAATCCGATTTCCATCGAGCGCGGCATCCAGAAGGCAGTTGCCGCGGCGACGAAGGCAATCGCGGGCCTCGCGTCCCCGGTCAAGAACCGTGACCAATATGAGAACATCGCCACGATCTCGGCCAACAACAACCGCGAAGTCGGCAAGCTGATCGCGGATGCAATGGACAAGGTTGGCAAGGACGGTGTGATCACCGTCGAAGAAGGCAAGAGCCTGGCCACCGAAATCGACCTGGTGGAAGGCATGCAATTCGACCGTGGCTACCTGAGCCCGTACTTCGTGACCAACCAGAACGACCAGACGGTGGAATTCGAAAACGCCTTCGTGCTGATCCACGAGAAGAAACTGTCCAACGTGCGGGACCTGGTGCCGCTGCTGGAACAGTCGAGCAAATCGGGCCGCCCGCTGCTGATCATCAGCGAGGACATCGAAGGCGACGCTTTGGCGGCGCTGGTGCTGAACAAATTGAAGGGCGTGTTGAATGTCTGCGCGGTGAAAGCGCCGGGCTTCGGCGACCGCCGCAAGGAAATGCTGCGCGACATCGCGACGCTGTGCGGCGGCCGGGCGTTTTTTGCCGACCTGGAGGAATCCCTCGAGAAGGTGAAGCTGAACGAACTGGGGCTGGCCAAGAAGATTCGGGTGGACGCCGAAAACACGACCATCATCGACGGCAAGGGCTCGCAGCAGGCGATCGACGGTCGGGTGGCGCAGATCCGCAGGGAACTGGAAACGACCACCAGCGACTACGACCGCGAGAAACTCCAGGAACGGCTGGCCAAGCTGGTCGGGGGCATCGCGCAGATCAACGTCGGCGCGGCGACCGAAGTCGAAATGAAGGAGCGCAAGGCGCTGTTTGAAGACGCACTGCATGCGACGCGTGCAGCCGGCGAGGAAGGGATCGTCGCCGGCGGCGGCGTGACGCTCATCCGTGCCGCCGACGCCGTGGCGGCGCTGAAGTGCGAAAACAGCGACGAGCAACTGGGTGTCAACATCGTCAAGCGGGCAATGGAGGAACCGGCGCGCGCGATCGCCGAAAATGCCGGCGTGGACGGCTCGGTGGTGGTGGCCAAAATCCGCACCGGCAAGGGGTCCTTCGGCTACAACGCCGACACCGCCGAATACGGCGACCTGATCGAAATGGGCGTCGTCGATCCGGCCAAGGTCACCAAGACCGCGCTGGAAAATGGCTCCTCGGTCGCTCGGATGCTGCTGACCAGTTCCTGTCTCATCACCAAAATCCCCGAAAAGCCGGGTGCGCACGCCGGGCACGACCATGCCGGCCACGACCATGGCGGCATGGGGGGGATGGGTGGAATGGGAGGCATGGGCGGTATGGGAGGCATGGGCGGGATGGGCGGGATGGGCTTCTAGGACCAGGATGAAGCTTGAAGCCTGAAGGATGAAGGAAGGTCAAAAGAGGGGAATTTCTCGCGTCGAGCCGTACAGATGCTTGTGGCAACTTGGATAGTGGCCATGGAGCGGGCTGGACGGCTGGGCGGGAGCGAATCTACAAGAAATTGCTCGATTCGCCGGCGCGGGGAGCGTGCGGTGGGCCGGGACGGGAAAGCAAAGAGGAGAATCGCCATGAGTAAGAAGGGCAAGATCGCGCTGCAGCCGCTCGACGACCGTCTGGTGGTCAAGCGTGTCGACGACGAAAGCGTCACGGCCGGGGGCATTATGCTGCCGGACAGCGCGAAGGAAAAGAGTCAGAAGGGCTCGGTCGTGGCGATCGGCCCCGGCCGGCGTCTGGACGACGGCAAGCGTTCGCCGATGGAAGTCAGCGTCGGCGACACGGTTCTGTTCGGCAAATACGCCGGCAGCGAAGTCAAGATTGAAGGTGAGGAATACACCATTCTGCGCGAGAGTGAACTCTTGGCGCGGCTGAGCTGATCGAGGGATTTCGAGGTCCGGGTGTCCGGTCGCGTCGTGCACCCAACGGGCGCGACGATGGCTGGCGAGCCATGGAGAAGTAGCGATGGCCAAGCAACTGATGTTCAGCGATGAAGCCCGGCAGAAGGTTCTGAAGGGCGTCGAGCAGCTCAAGAGGGTGGTGGCCGTGACGATGGGCCCTGCCGGGCGCTACGTCGCCTACGAAAAGTCCTTCGGCAGCCCGGGGATCATCAACGACGGCGTCACCGTCGCCAAGGAAGTGGATCTGCAGGATCCCTTCGAGAACATGGGCGCGCATTTGGTCCGTCAGGCGGCGCAGAAG
Source organism: Planctomycetota bacterium (assembly GCA_050730415.1). Taxonomy (GTDB): domain Bacteria; phylum Planctomycetota; class SZUA-567; order H5-PLA8; family JBOHNC01; genus JBOHNC01. The sequence goes on along the minus strand of JBOHNC010000366.1, from coordinate 19,409 downwards.
ACCAACGATGTCGCCGGTGATGGCACCACCACCGCGACGGTGCTCAGCCACGCGATCTATGCCGCCGGTCTGAAAGCCGTCGCGGCGGGCATCAACCCGATGGCGCTCCAGCGCGGCCTGCAGGCCGGCTTGGAAGCGGTCGTCGAGGACCTCAAGGCCCAGAGCAAGCCGTGCAAAAAGGACGAGGAAATCCGTGCCGTCGCGACCATTTCGGCAAACTCCACGCAGTTGGGCGGCACCATCGCCGACGCGCTGAAGCGGGTCGGGCCTGACGGGGTCGTGACCATCGAAGAAGGCAAGACCTCCGACACCGAACTGGAAGTCGTCGAAGGCATGCAGTTCGACCGCGGGTACCTGAGCCCGTACTTCGTGAACGTCGCGGCCGAGATGAAGGTCGTGATGGAAAATGCGCTGATCCTGATCTACGAAAAGAAGATCAGCAACCTGCGCGAGCTGGTGCCTCTGCTGGAGAAAGCCAACGCGCAGGGCCGTCCGCTGCTGATCATCGCCGAGGATGTCGAAAACGAGGCGCTCACGACGCTTGTCATCAACAAGCTCCGCGGCATGTTGAATGTCTGCGCGGTGAAGGCTCCCGGGTTCGGCGACCGCCGCAAGGCGATGCTCGCGGACATTGCCGTCCTCACCGGCGGCAAGGCGATCACCGAAGACCTCGGGCTGTCGCTCGAAAATGTGGACATTGCCGATCTCGGCCAGGCCAAGAAGGTGACCATCGACAAGGACAACACGACCATCGCCGAAGGCCAGGGCAAGAAAGCCGACATCAAGGCGCGCGAGGAATCCATCCGCCGCCAGATTGAAACGACGACCAGCGACTATGATCGCGAGAAGCTGCAGGAACGTCTGGCCAAGATTTGCGGCGGTGTGGCGGTGATCCGCGTGGGCGCTTCGACCGAATCGGAAATGAAGGAACGCAAGGCGCGACTCGATGACGCCATGCACGCGGCCAAGGCAGCGAGCAAGGAGGGCGTTGTCCCCGGGGGCGGCGTGGCGTACCTGCGGGCGCAGCCTGCCGTCGAAAAGGCACTGAAGAAGCTGAGCGAGGACGAACAGGCCGGCGCGCGGATTCTCATCAAGGCGCTGGAAGCGCCGCTCGCGCAGATCGCCGAAAACGTCGGCGAGGGCGGGAATGTGGTCGTCAACCGGGTCCGGGAGAGCAAGGGCGCGCTTGGGTTCAACGCGGCGACCAAGCAGTACACCGACCTGGTCAAGGACGGCGTCATCGATCCGACCATGGTGGTTCGCAGCGCGCTGCAGAATGCGGTTTCCATCGCCGGCCTGATGCTGACGATTGAAACCCTGGTCACCGACCTCGACAAGGAAAAGCCGATGGCCGTCGCCGGCGCGGTGAAGTAACCGCGCGTTTGCGCCCGGTGGGAGACGCTCCGGTTTCCCACGTCCGCCGCTCTCGCCGACCCCGTCGCCGACGTCGAGAACAGGATGTTCCGTGTAAACCCCGACGGACGGGCTCGCCATGAGTTCCAAACGCGATTTCTACGAGGTGCTGGAGATTCCCAAGACCGCCTCGCAGGATGAAATCAAAAAAGCCTTTCGCACCGCCGTCAAGAAATACCACCCTGACACCGTCAAAGACCCGGACAAGAAAAAAGAGGCCGAAGTCAAATTCAAGGAAGCGGCTGAAGCGTACGAAATCCTGAGCGACGAAAACAAACGCCATCTGTACGACCAGGGCGGGCATGAGGCCTTTGCGCAGCAGGGTGGCTACCAGTACCAGCAGGCCAACATTCAGGACATTCTGGAACAGGTCTTTGGCGGCGGCCGAGGCGGGGGAATTTTTGGCGAATTTTTTGGTGGCGGCGGCGGTGGCGGCGGTGGCGGCGCGCATGCCGGGCCGCGGCCGGGGCGGTCGGTACGGGGCGAACTGGAAATCAGTTTCGAAGAAGCCTACCACGGCGCCACGCACACGCTTGAACTGCCGCGCAACGAACATTGCCCGACCTGCTCGGGCAGCGGCGCCGCCGCGGGCACCAAGCCAAAAATCTGCGCCATCTGCGGCGGCAGCGGGTTTGTGACCCGCAATGCCGGATTTTTTGCGATGCGTTCCACCTGCCCGCGCTGCGAAGGCAACGGCACCATGATCGAAAATCCCTGTGCGACCTGTCGCGGGACCGGCTTCAAGCGGAAAAAGGTCGAGGTCACCGTGCGCATCCCGCCCGGCACGATGGACGGCATGCGGCTGCGCGTTCCCAACGAAGGCGAGCCCGGCGATCCGGGCGCTCTGCGGGGGGACTTGCAGGTCATCATCCACGTGCGGCAACACGAACTTTTCACCCGCCACAACGACGACCTGCTGATGGACCTGCCGGTCTCGGTCACGATGGCGGCGCTGGGCGGCGAAATCGAAATCCCGACCGTCGACAAAAAACTGATGCTGACGATCCACAAAGGCACGCAGACCGGCAAAAAATATCGGCTGCGCGGCTACGGCATGCCCAATGTCGAGGGCTATGGACGGGGGGACATTATCGTCAATGTCTACGTCGTCACGCCGACCGACCTGACCAAGGACCAGGAAAGGCTGCTCAAGCAGTTGGCGGAAACCCTGCCTGATCCACGCACGCTGCCGAGCACCGAAAAGAAGGGCTTTTTTCGCCGCATGGCCGACTGGTTCAGCGAATAGGCGCAGGCCCCGAGGAGATCCCCGCCATGACCGCACCTGCCGACTCTCCACCGCCCGGCGGCCCCGCAGGGTCCAACGCCGCCGCGGATGCTGCACCTGCGGCGGAACTAGCCGACCTGTGCGCACGTTCGGCAGATGCGTTGGTCGCACGCTGGAAGGCGGAGCGCGCGGACGTACCGTCGCAGAAAGAAATCACCGAGATCAACCTGCTGCGCGAAGACCTCCTGAATGCCGTCGCGCAGTTAGCCGAGCAGGCCGCGGGCCGCGCCGAGGCGGAGACCGAAGCCGCCCGCAAGATCGCTCGCGCACAGGACGATGTACTGCGGGCCAAGGCCGATTTCGTGAACTACCAGGAGCGCCAAAAACGGGAACTGACGCGGTTGTTGACCACCGGCATGCGCGGGTTCGTCGAAGCGCTGGTGCCGTGGCTCGATAATTTCGAAGTCTCGCTGAAGTGCACCACTGCGCCCGGGGCGGAACCGATGTCCGCGCAGGGGATCGCATTCCGCGACGCCATGCAGCTCGTCCACGACCAGTTGCTCCAAGTCCTCCAGACGAAGGGGCTGAAGCGATTCTCCGCGCAGGGGCAGCGCTTCAATCCCGCGCTGCACGAATCGGTCGCGAAGATTCCCGCGCCGGACAAGCGGCATCAGGAAGTGATCGAGGAAGTCCGGCCGGGCTACCACTGGCAGGACCTGGTGCTGCGGCCGGCCGGGGTGGTCATCGCCGAAAATCCCGGCAATCTGTGGCCGGCAGAAACGCCCGGCGGCGGGGACATCGAAACGGAACCCGGGGAAGACGCCGGCGAATAGCCGAGCGGCGGTCCATGGCAAGCGGAGCGCTCCAAGCCGATGCCCACCTATGAGTACGAATGCGGCGCCTGCGGGCACCGTTTCGATCAGGTCCAATCAATGCGCGACGAGCCGCTGCGCAAATGTCCGGCCTGCGGCAAAAAGGCGCTGCAACGGCTCGTCAGCGGCGGCACGGGCTTCATTTTGAAAGGCGCCGGCTTCTGGCGGAATGACTCCAAAAATCGCAAGTCGACCGCCATCGCTGCGCGCGATTCCAAAGATGCCGGCGAAACCAAACCGGCGGGCGAGACCAAGGAAGCCAAGTCGCCGCAGGCACCGCCGGATGCGAAAGTAACGAAGGTCGCGACGGATACGAAGGACGCGAGCGCACCCAAGCCTGGCAGCGACGCTGCAAAAGAATCGACCCGAGACAAAAACCAAACGGCTCCGAAAAAGCCGGCGCCCTAGCCACCCCGAACGGCCGGGGCTATACACCGCCGACGGAGAAACAGCATGGCCACGCGCAATGACGGATTTCCGGAGGGTTTCGTGTGGGGCGTGGCGGCGGCGTCCTACCAGGTGGAGGGCGCGGCGCACGCGGACGGCCGGGGGGACTCGGTCTGGGACATGCTCTGCCGCAAGGAAGGGGCGATCTGGAAGGGGCACAGCGGGGAGGTCGCCTGCGACCACTACCATCGCTACCTGGAAGACGTGGCGATCATGAAGCAGATCGGCGTGAAGGCCTACCGCCTGTCGGTGGCTTGGCCGCGTGTGCTGCCGGAGGGCGTTGGGGCCGTCAATGAAAAAGGCCTGGCCTTCTACGACCGGCTGATCGACGCGCTGCTGGCGGCCGGAATCGAACCGTGGGTCACGTTGTTCCACTGGGATTTCCCGCTGGCGCTGTACCATCGCGGTGGGTGGCTCAACCGCGACAGCGCCGACTGGTTCGCCGACTACACGCAGATCGTGGTGCGGCGGCTGGGCGACCGGGTCAAGCACTGGATGACGCACAACGAACCGCAGTGCACAATCAACCTCGGGCACGTGACCGGCCTGCATGCTCCGGGCGACAAGCTGTCCACCGAAGAGGCGCTACGGGCGGGGCACAATTTGCTGCGCTCGCATGGCAAAAGCGCGCAGGCGATCCGCGCTGTTTCGCCGCAGCCGTGCCAGGTGGGCTACGCGCCGGTGGGGCACGGCCGGCTGCCGAATACGGAGACGCCGGCAGACATCGCCGCCGCGCGCGCCGCGACCTTCGCGGTGGCCGGCGCCAACCCGGGAATCTCGATGTGGAATGCGAGTTGGTGGATGGATCCGGTGATGTTCGGGCACTACCCGGAAGACGGATTGAAACTCTACGGCAAAGATGCGCCGCAGGTGGCTGCGGGAGATATGCAGACCATTCAGCAGCCGCTGGATTTCATCGGACTCAATATCTACCAGGCTGCGACCGTCAAAGCCGGGCCGGCCAGCGTGCCTGAAACCGTCGGTGAGCCGCAGGGGCATCCGATCACCACCTACACCTGGCCGATGACGCCGAGCGCTCTGTATTGGATTCCACGGTTCTGGCAGGAGCGCTACAATTTGCCGGTGGTCATCACCGAAAACGGCCTGGGCAACACCGACTGGGTCGCGCTGGACGGCAAGGTCCATGACCCGCAGCGGATCGATTTTCTGCACCGCTACCTGCGCGAATTAAAACGCGCCGCGGCCGACGGCGTTGACGTGCGCGGGTATTTTCAGTGGTCGATCATGGATAATTTCGAATGGAGCGAAGGCTACAAGCAGCGCTTCGGCCTGGTCCACGTCGATTATCCGACGCAGAAACGAACGCCCAAGGACTCGGCGTGGTGGTACCGGGACGTGATCGCTTCGAACGGCGGGACGCTTTGAACGCGCAGCCCCGACGCTGTGGAAAATATTGGTGGAGGCGAGGGGAATCGAACCCCTGTCCCGTGCTGCTTTGGAATGTTGGCGCTACGCGTGTAGCCGCGGATTTGTTCTCGTTCCGGATTGGGACCGCGACGGCCTAGCCCGGCTCTTATTCGATTTGATCTCACACACCGGGCGTACGAACCGAACTACCGATGTGCCAGCCCACTATTGGTCGTGTCCTTCACCCCGCGGGCGTGGGATCGGACACGTCGTCGCTAATTAAGCGGCGAGAGCCATTTGCGGCTCGGCATTTATTGTTTTGCCAGGTTTTTTAAGAGGCCACCTAGCAACCTCTACGCGCTCCAACAATCCTCCCCAACCGGTCGAACCCAGGACGCCCCCAGTGGTGTCCCACCCCGGTATTGTACTCGACACCGGAGCGGGATTCCTCCAAATACGGGGGCTGAGAGGCGGAACGTCGCGCTGCCGCGCTGCCATCCTCCCCCACCCCGGGCCGCCGACCGCCAGGGGCGGCCGAATCCCGCCTGCGTAGCGGCGACTCCCGACGTAAAATGGATCACGCATTTCCTGGAGAACGACGTGGATTCAAGGCCCTTGCGGATTGTGCTGGTCGGCGGCAGCGGCTTCATCGGCACGCGGCTGGCTCGGCGGCTGATCGCCGCCGGGCAGGATGTGCGGATCGCCGACCTTCAGCCGAGCGTAGAATTCGCCGAGCGCTGGCAGCCGGCCGACATTACCAACCGAGCCACGCTGGAAACCTGCTTGGCAGGCGCAGATTGGATCGTGCACTTGGCGGCCGTGCACCGTGACGATCTTCGGCCCACCAGCCTGTACCATGCGGTCAACGTCGGCGGCACGCAAAACCTGTGCAGCGCGGCCGAAGTTTGCGGCGTGAAGCGAATCCTGTTCGTCAGCAGCGTCGCGGTGTATGGCCCGGCCGACGGCGAGCAGGACGAGGCCGCGCCGGCGCAGCCAACCGGCGCCTACGGCCGGTCCAAATGGGAGGCCGAAGAAACTTGCCGCGCCTGGCGGGCGGGCGGCGCCGACCGGCGGCTGATAGTCGTGCGGCCAACGGTGGTGTTCGGCGAAGGCAATCGCGGGAATCTGTACAAACTATTTCGGCAGATTCACGATGGGCCGTTTTGCATGGTTGGATCGGGCCGCAACGTAAAATCGATCGCCTACGTCGAAAACGTGGCGCAATTTCTGGCGCACTGCCTGGCGCTGGCGCCTCAGGCGGCGAGCGAACAGCTTTTCAACTACGCAGACAAACCGGACCTGATGATGAATGAACTGGTCGTCGCCGTGCGGGCGGGATTGGGCCGGCCGGCGCGGACCGGGGTGCATCTGCCGTTGGCGTTGGGCTATGGCGCGGGAATGCTGCGCGATCTGGTACGCGGCGGCAAAAGCGGCGGCGGCGGCGGAATCGGTCGCGAACGTATCCTGAAGTTCGTCACAACGACGCAGTACTCGGCGGCGCGGGCCCTGGCGACCGGCTTCAAGCCAGCGGTGGGACTGGCCGAGGCGCTGCGGCGCACGCTGAGCACCGAATTCCCACCGGTGTCGAGCGAATCGCAGAGGCGGTGACGCGGGCGCTTTCGCGCTGACCGTTGCGCGCCGGTGGCGTTGAGAGGGTTTGAGGCGACGGCGGGCGTTTTTGGCCAACTCGACGGGCACGTCGGCGGGCGGCTACAGGAGCGTGATACGCTCGCGGTGGGCCGTCACCGCTTTGGTGGCATTGCGGGTATCGAAGAGGCGCTTGGCGTTGGCTACCACCCAGGGGTAATCGATCGCAGCGTGGGCGGTGGTGACGATCACGAGGTCCTGAGCGTTCAGCAGGGCGGGTGTGAGCGGTTCGGAGGCGACCTTGCGGCCGGCGGTGTGAATTGTCGGCACGAAAGGGTCGTGGTAGGCGACCTGAACACCGGCTTTTTCGAGGCCGGTGAATACATCCAGCGCGGGGGATTCGCGGTAATCGCCGATGTTGGCTTTATAGGCGATTCCCAACAGCAGAATTTTCGCGCGCGAGGGCGCAACGCCGTCGCGGTTGAGCAGGTCGGCGGCGCGGGCGACGACATATTCGGGCATGTGGCGATTGACCTCTGTCGCCAGGGTGATGAAGCGCGCGGAGAAGTTGTATTCCAGCGCCTTCTTTTCGAGGTAGTGCGGGTCGACGGCGATGCAGTGCCCGCCGACGCCGGGCCCCGGAAAATAAGGCAGGATGCCGAAAGGCTTGGTATAGGCCGCTTCGAGCACCTCCCAGACATTGAGTTCCATGCGGTTGCACAGCAGGGCCAGTTCATTGACCAGAGCAATGTTGACGGCGCGGACGGTATTTTCGACCACCTTGACCATCTCGGCGGCCTGGGTGGTGGAGACCGGTACGACGGTTTCTACGATGGTGCTGTAGAGTGCGACGCAGGCTTCGCGGCAGGCCGGCGTGACGCCGCTGACGACTTTGGGAATTTTGGTCAGCGGAAACTTTTGGTTGCCCGGGTCGATCCGTTCGGGGCTGAATCCGAGGAAAAAGTCGCGGCCGACTTCATGCCCTCCCCGGGCCAGGCGCGGCAGCAGCAGTTCGCGGGTGGTGCCGGGAAAGGTGGTGCTTTCGAGCACGACCAGCATGCCTGGATGCAGGTGCGCGGCGACGGTGTCGGCCGCGGCGAGGACGCTGGCGAGGTCCGGTTCACGGGCGGCGGTGACCGGCGTCGGGACGCAAATGATTGCAACATCGCAGCCGGCGAGAATCGCAGGGTCGGCGGTAGCGCCGTAGCGGCCGGTTTGGACGAGGGCGGACAGGTCGGCAGTGGGCAGATCGCGCAGGTCGGATTCTCCGCGATTGAGACGGGCGACTTTGGCGGCATCGGTGTCGAAGCCGATAGCGGCGAAACCCTGGCGGGCGAAAGCGGCTGCGACGGGGAGTCCGACGTAGCCCTGGCCGATCACGGCGATGCGGGCTTGCCGCGAGGCCAATTTTTCCAGGAGGTCGGTCAAGCCTGGGGTTCCTTTGAAGCTGCCAGCCTACCCCCGCCAACCGGTACGGCGCGGGTGGCACGGTCAGGGCGGATCAGGAATCGGACCGGAGTTCCGTCGTGGGACGCTTGGCCGGGAACGCCGCCGGCGGAACCGGTCGCGGGTCGCCAGCCGCCAGGCCGCCGCTGGCCTTGAAGGAGCCGGGCCGCGGCATCTGGTCGCGCAGAGTGGCGGCGCTGACGGACGGATCGATGACGGTGGATTTGCGGCGGGCATCCTCTGGCGTGGTCTGGGGAAGCGACTGCAGGCGCTCGAGCACAGCTTCCATGAAGGTGCTCATCAGCACGCGGTATTCGACGTCGAGTTCCTGTTCGCGTTCGATGGCCTTGAAGGTCCAGACGGCTTCGGCGCCGATTTCAGGCAGGCGGGCGTGGTCGGTGAAGCCTTCACGGGGGCCGGCGACCAGAATGCCGTGGGCATCGGCGTGCTTGATTTGGGCCTCATCGGGGTTGTACCAGTCCTGTTGGATGGAGGAATGGCGTTGGTGGGCGATGTAATTGAGGGAGTAGCGCAAGACGCCCAGCTCGCGACAGGTGGCGTTGGTGAGGGAGATGACCTGGTCGGCGCTTTGGGTGAGAGTCAGTTTGAGCCGCTGCATGGCGATCAGGTGGTTGGCGATCTGGTAGTGGGGGCGAAAGTAGCGAGTGGCAAGCGGATTAAGCAGTTCGAGGATGCCCAGGTAATGCAGGCCAAGGCCGAGGGAAATGGCAAACATGGATAGCAGCCAGGCGGTGATGCTGTAGTTGTGGGCGATGATGGCCATGACGGTGGTCTGAGCCAGGAGGGTGAACACGGTGACGGCGATACAGATCCAACTCGGGCGCCAGCCTAAGGCCAGCATGCGGTGGTGGATGTGGCCTTTGTCGGCGCTGGAAATCGGCTTGCCGCGAAGCAGGCGGCGGCTGACCGAAAGCAAAACTTCCAAGGCGGGATAAATCACCACCATCGTGACTGTGGCGATTTTGAAAGGAATGGCCAGGGTTTCGGTGGGATGGCCAAAGTGCGGCAGACCGAACGGCGCCACGTTGCCGATCGCCAGCAGGCTGGTGGCGAAGAAGGTTCCCAGCGCCAAGCTGCCGGCATCGCCGAGGAAGATCTTGGCTGGAGACCAATTAAAGACCAGGAAGGCGCTTAGGGCGCCAAATCCGGCCAAACCCAGCAGCCCAATGGAGGGATCGTGGTAGAGCACGGAAAAAACGACCAGATTGGCCATGCCGGCCAGGGAAACGGTTCCGGCCAAGCCATCCATGCCGTCGACCATATTGAAGCCATTGACGATGGCAATGAACCAGAAAATGGTCAGCGGTACGCCGAGAACCTGGAGATCGACGAGGACGCCGGGCAACTGAAACAGTTCAAAACGGTAGGCAAAAAGGGCGAACAGAGTGGCGATGAGAAATTGACCTAAAAATTTGTAGCGGGGACGTATGTGGAAGCGATCATCGACAAGGCCCAAAAGCATGGCGGCCACCGTGGCGCCGCTGATGAGGGCGATTTTGCTGATCTCAGCGCCGCTAATTTCCGGCCAGTATTTCCAACTCACCGCGATGGCACAAGCCATCCCACCTAAAACCGCGATGCCGCCGAGGTAGGGGGTGGCTCGAGCGTGAATCTTGCGGTGGGCGGGATTGTCGATGATTCCCAGCCGGTTGGCGAGCCGAATGCACAATGGGACCAGTGCCAACCCAGCGAAGATACTGACTGCCAGAGGCAGCAGAAAGGGAAATTGGTCGAACATAGTTTGATCCGGGGCGTCGAACGCAGGCAGTAAGGCGTTTGGGTTTTTATAGAGCACCAAAACAACACCGGCCGAAACATCCCTACCCGCCCCGTCCTCCCTTCGGCCGCCCCGATTATATGCGATCCGGGGGTTTTTGCTGAGCCGATCTGGACGTATCATAACCAATGAGATTTCAATTGTTTACAAATTATATTACAGCTAATTGCACATCGTGATTTTTGCTTGGGGGCGGGGCTCTGAATCGGGCCATGGGGAGCATCGGGGGCCGGTTCATGCTCGGCTTCGGACCGGCGCCGGGTTCAGGGGTTGCCCGACGGCAGACCGGCGGCGAGGTGGTCCAGGCAGGGGCCGATCGGCAGGTTGCCCTCCCCGAAATGGGTCACGTGATTCGCGGCAATGGTGGCGCGAATTCGAGCCAGGCGGGCGGCGCGGTCACCGGGCCATGTTTCGCCCAGGGACGTGCCGCGGGCGGCCAGCGCGGTATGACGTTCGCAAATGAGCCAGTCGATACCCAGGCGGGCTTCGGCAACGTGGCGGGCGAAGCCGGGGTCGGTTTTGACCGCTTGAGCGGCCTGATCGAAGAGTTGATCGGCCTTATGCAAGTAATCGTAGCTGAAGAAGGGCGCGTTGGCGGGCAGTTCCAGGCGCAGGGGTTGGCCGACGCTGGCCCAATCGTGTTTGGACAGGCGAATGAATTTGTCCAAGCCGTCGGCCGCGGGACCGTAATAGCCACGCAGGAATTCCTGAATCAGGGGTTCGGGATCAAGCGTCGGGTCCCACAGCAGCCGGGCGCCAACCCAGGCTCGCAGCACGCTGAAGTCGCCTCCCGGCGAGGTATAGGCGCCCTCGTCCATGTAGCCGTGAATCTGCGAAAAATGGGCGGCCCAACGAATATTTTGAAACATCACATGCAGATCGGGGTAGGGCCGGCTATAGCAGCCGAAATCGGTGCCATAGTCCCAGAGATAAATATCGTTGCACAGCCCGCACCAGCCGAGGATGCCATCGGCGACTGAATAGTTGGCGAGTGCATCGAACGGTTGGGCGAAGTCGGCCTGAATCGGCGCAACGATGATGCGAAGATTCGCGGGGATCGGCGGCATCCCGGTGGGTGGCGGGAAGCTCCACCGGTAGGCAAACGTGGCGAGTTTACGGTCGGGAAACTGGTGGTGCAGTTGGACAGCCACCTGACTGACCAGGTCAACCAGCGGAGCAGCCAGCGTTCCACCGTGGCGCTGAGCGAAGGCACCGCTGGCGGGATCGGGATTCCAGCCGTGGTCCATTTGCATGACGGAAAGGCAGGCGGCTGCGGGATGGTCGGCAGCCTGGCGCAGCACCGCTCTGGCGATGACTCGACGGAGGGCGGGGTTCATCATGGCCACCTGCCCGCCGACGAAATATTCAGGTTCGCGGAAATCGTACAGCATGGGCGGCACCAGGCGGTCGAGGTTGTGGATCTGCAGGGGCCACTGGTGCGAGAGTACATCCACCGGCAGGGGGTCCTGATGGTTGGCACGGCGCGGCGCATTCAGAAGGTTCCTGTTGGCGAAGGTGGTGTTGCCGGCTTCGAAGTTCATCACCTCGCGATATTCGAAACGCGGCGATTGTTCGATGGACCTCGGCCGCCAGACCAGCCGCGCGCGGCGCGGAATTCGGGTGCAGTCCGATGCAAACCAACGCACCCCCAGTTCGCGGTCGAGGAACCAGTGGACGGCGTTGAGCGTCCCGATGGGCGATGCGCCGGCCAGGAAAAGATGCGGACCGGCGGCCCGGATAACGAAACCTTGCGATTCTGCGTCCGGCGTTCCGTTCTGCCGTGCCAGCGGGGTCAGCAGGGCGTCGGCCAGTGCGTTGTGGCGCCCGACAATCAAACAGGGGCCGGCGCCGGGTGCGGCATCGGTGGCAAAGACGCGGAAGGAGGCGCCGGTGATGCATTCCAGGTATGCTGCCAGTTCCCGCGCAGCGTAGAATTCCACGGGATCGGCGGCCGATCCGATATAGATGCGATAGGCAGTCTCGGCATGATCGGAGAGCACCAGCTGCGAATAGGCGGGTTGGTGGCCGAGGGCGACCAACTGCGCGAGATCCGCCGGGGCGTGGGCGGATGGGCCCGTCCAGACCACCGAATTCGGCGCCAGCGGCGGCGGCGGCTGGGTAAAAAACTGTAAGGGACTCGGTGGCGGCGAGTCGGATACCTTGACATCCTGCGCCGGGGTTTTCGCTGCTGCGATAGGGGCCGGCGGGGAACTGACGTGTGTATCGACGTGGCAGCCGGCGACCAGAAGGAAGGCCAGGCATGCCAGGCCGAGGCCGAGCACGACCGTTCGCTGCGAAGTCCGGCGATCCCCGTGCATACTTTGGGCGCGTGTTTCAAAATCGCCCCGCGCCAACGTTGGTGGAATCGACAAGCGTTGTTTCCGCGAAAAAGGGCCAACCCTGCGGGTCGGGACGTCGGGCGCCTGTTGCCGGCGTCGCGCCTTTGCAGAATCCATTTCCGGTCGCCCCGCCTCCGTCGCAGATGCAGGACCGGATGGGGACGTCGAGCAGCGCGAACGGGAAATCGGAGAAACCATGAGAAGTCTCCGACGGGCATCGTAGCTGGGCGGGCTCGGTCGGTCAAGGCAATTGAGACCGGAGCCGGAGGCGCGGCCTGTGAAGCGTAGGCACGGCACAGGGGAGATCAGGGCACGAAAGCGTGGGACTCAGCCGTAAACAATTTCGCGCAGATTGTGCTGGTGTTTTCCAAACCAGCGGATGGTTTTCTGCAGGCCGTTTTTCAAATCGGTGCGCGCACTCCACCCCAGCAAGGTTCGGGCCTTGGTCACGTCGAGGCAGCGGCGGGGCTGGCCGTCCGGTTTGGTTGCGTCCCAGACGATTTTGCCGTGGAACCCGGACAGATCGGCGATTAATGTCACCAGGTCGCGGATGCGAATTTCGCTGCCGGTGCCCAGGTTGATTGGGTCGGGACGGTCCATTTTTTCGACCGCGGCCAGGATCCCGCGCGCGGCGTCATCCACGTAGAGAAATTCCCGCGAAGCCTTGCCGGTGCCCCAGCAGACAATCTCCTTGGCGCCGGCTTGGCGGGCTTCGACGCACTTGCGGATCAGGGCCGGAATGACGTGGCTGTATTCGGGGTGGAAGTTGTCTTCGGGACCGTACAGGTTCACCGGCAGGACATAGGCGCAGCTCATCCCGTATTCGCGGTGATAGGCGTCGAGCATCATCCATAAACTTTTCTTGGCAATGCCGTAGGGTGCGTTGGTCGTTTCTGGGAATCCGTCCCAGAGCGAAGTTTCCCGGAACGGTGTGGGGGCCATGTTGGGATAGGCGCAGATGGTGCCCGTTTGCAGAAATCGCGCGACCTTGCGCAGGCGGGCCTCCTCGATCAGATGCAGCCCCATCGCCATGTTGGCGAAAAAGTAGCGGCCCGGATGCAGCCGGTTGGCGCCGATGCCGCCGACCTCCGCGGCCAAATGCAGAACGTAATCGGGCTGAGCCCAGTCGTAGCAACGGCGCACCTGTTCGACCTGGGTGAGGTCATAGTCTTTCGAGCGCGGGACGAAAACCCGGGCGCCTTTGTGCTCGATCAGCGGGCATAGCACGCGGCCGACGAAACCGGCGCCCCCGGTGACTAGCACGCGTTTATTTTTCCAGGACAGTTTGGCGGTTGGCATGTTGAAGCCTTTTTCAGGTGGCCGATTCGCGGGCGACCGGGCCGGGAGGCGCAGCCTGCTACAGACCGGCGTCGGTAAGCGCTTTTTCCTGCCGAGCCAGTTTCAGGTCGGCATCGACCATCATTTTGACCAGCGCGGCGAAAGTGACTTTGGGCGTCCAGCCGAGCTTCGACTGGGCCTTGGCCGGATTGCCCAGCAACTGATCGACCTCGGCCGGACGGTAATACTTCGGGTCGATTTCGACATAGGCCTTGTAATCTAAATCCAACTGCGCGAAGGTGGCTTCGCAGAACTCGCGCACCGAATGCATCTCGCCGGTGGCGATGACGTAGTCGTCGGGCAGATCCTGCTGGAGCATCCGCCACATCATTTCGACGTAGTCGCCGGCGAAGCCCCAGTCGCGCTGCGCGTCGAGATTCCCGAGGTACAGCTTCTTTTGCAAGCCCAGCTTGATGCGCGTTGCGGCGCGGGTGATTTTTCGAGTGACGAAAGTCTCGCCGCGCCGGGGCGATTCATGGTTGAACAGAATTCCACAGCAGGCATACAGGCCATAGCTTTCGCGGTAGTTCACGGTGATCCAATGCGAGAACACCTTCGCGCACCCGTACGGACTGCGCGGGTAGAACGGCGTCAGTTCGGTCTGCGGGATTTCGCGAACCTTGCCGAACATTTCACTGCTGGATGCCTGGTAGAACCGAATATCGCCGTCTGTTTCGCGGCGGTAATCCTTGATGGCCTCGAGCAGCCGCAGGGTGCCAGTGGCATCGATGTCGGCGGTGTAAGTTGGTGTATCGAAGCTGACCTTTACGTGCGACTGGGCTCCGAGGTTGTAGACCTCGTCCGGCTTGATGCGGAAGACGATGTCGCGCAGGCTGCCGCCGTCAGACAGGTCGCCGTAGTGCAGGTACAGCTTGGCGCCTGGAATGTGGGTGTCCTGAAACAGGTGATCGATGCGTTGCGTGGTAAAGGTGCTGGCGCGGCGCACGATACCGTGGACCTGGTAGCCCTTGGCGATCAGCAGTTCGGCCAAATAGGAACCGTCCTGGCCGGTGACCCCGGTGATGAGTGCCGTTTTACCCATAAATCAAGTCGCCTCCACGCTGCTGCAAAATCGATCCGGTCGGCCCGGAAAGGCCACCATCGTGCCAGCAAATGAAAAACTTTCAATGCGACGATACAGGATCGTTAACGGAGTGAAGGTGTTCTCCGCGACCGAGGTTGACAGAATGGCGGCGGTCTCGGCGGCGACCCTGAAAACGGTATGATTTTAGCCCCCGGCGACGGTCATTCCAGGTTTGAGCGTTTGCATTGCCCGGCTTGGACATACAATATTTCGCCGTGCCAAGTCGCAGTGTGCGGAAGATGACCCCGGCGCACGAAAAACCGGCAGCCTGCGTCTGGTCCCCGTAGAACCGAGCAGGAGTTGGATATGTCTTCGGCGGCCGCATTGCGAGCGCAGATTCTGCAGTTGGTGCAACAGTATCATGATGCACAGTTCGGCGGGCGCAGCTTTACGCCCGGTAAGGACCAGGTGCACTACGCCGGGCGGGTGTTCAACGGACAGGAACTGGTTAACCTGGTCGATTCGAGTCTCGATTTTTACCTGACCGCCAACCGCTATGCAGAGGAGTTTGAAGCCTCCTTTGCCGAGTTCCTGGGGCTGGAATACGCGCACCTGGTCAATTCCGGCTCTTCGGCCAACCTGGTTGCCTATTCTGCGCTGACCTCGCCCAAGCTGGGCACTCGACGGCTTAAGGCAGGCGACGAGGTTATCACCGTAGCCGCCGGTTTTCCGGCCACGGTCACGCCGATCGTGCAGAACGGACAAGTGCCGGTGTTCGTCGATGTAGACGTCGGCACCTATAACGCCATTCCCGAGCGGATCGCCGATGCTGTCGGCCCCAAAACCCGCGCGATCATGATGGCGCATACATTGGGCAATCCCTTCGACCTGGGCGTCGTGACCCAGCTGGCCAAAGATAAAGGCCTGTGGTTGATCGAGGATGATTGCGACGCGCTCGGCGCTACCTATGAAGGCAAGCCGACGGGCACCTTCGGCGCTTTCGGCACGGTGTCGTTCTACCCGGCGCACCATATCACCATGGGCGAAGGCGGTTGCGTGGTGACCAACGACGAGGAACTTTCGCGTCTGGCGCGATCGTTCCGCGACTGGGGCCGCGACTGCTATTGCGCCGGCGGCGAAAACAACACCTGCGGCAAGCGGTTCGCTCAGCAGTTCGGCGCGCTGCCGTTCGGCTACGACCACAAATATGTCTACACGCACATCGGTTACAACCTGAAGCTGACCGACATGCAGGCGGCGGTAGGCTGCGCGCAATTGAAAAAGCTGCCCGGCTTTATTGCGAAACGCAAAGAAAACTTCAAACACCTGTACAAGATGCTCGAACCGTATCAGGACAAACTGATCCTGCCCCGTGCCACGCCAAAGTCGGACCCCAGCTGGTTCTGCTTCCTGGTGACCGTGCGCAAGAATGCCGGCTTCAGCCGCAATGACCTGACCGGATTCCTCGAGCAGAACAAAATCGAGACCCGCAACCTGTTCTGCGGCAATCTACTGCGGCAACCGGCCTTCATGGACATCGAACACCGGGTGGTCGGCGAACTGACCAACACCGACACGATCATGAACGATACCTTCTTCATCGGTGTCTATCCGGGCCTCGGCGAAGCGCACCTGGCCTATATTGGCGAAGTTTTCCAACGGTTCATGGCCGGCGAACGGGCGGGTTAATCGATGGCCGGGGTGCGCAAAATAAAAGCCACGATACGTCAGATCACGCCGCACGGCGAAGGCGTCTACACTCTGGCGCTGACTCCCGAGAAACAATTACCGCGGTTCGATCCCGGCCAATTTCTGCATTTGGCGATTGACCCCTACGATCCGACCGGATTCTGGCCGGAGTCGCGCGTCTTTTCAATCGCCAGCTCGCCCGAGCGCCGTGAGGAGGTCACGCTGTGCTACAGCACCGTAGGCCGGTTTACCAAGCGGATGGAGCAGGAGTTGGCAGTCGGCCGCGAGGTCTGGCTGAAGCTGCCCTACGGCGAATTCACCGTCTCGCTGGCCCGAGAGACCGTCCTGCTGGCCGGCGGCACGGGCTTCACCGCCTTCGCGGCCTTTCTGGAACGGCTGTCCACGGCGCCTCATCCATTGCACGTAGTCTACGGCGCACGGACCGAAAAATTGCTTATCTTCGGGGATTTGGTGCGGAGCCGAGCCGCCGCAGTGCCGGGCGTGGACGCCGACATTTTCCTTGAACGCGAGGCCGTACCCGCCGCGACAGAGAGCGTGCGATATCATGCCGGCCGGATCGATCTGGGAACGGTCTGGTCGCGGCTGACGCAGCCGCTTGACTGCGACTTTTACATCGCCGGTCCACCGGCGATGATCGAGGCGCTCAAACGAGTTCTGGCGGTGCGCGGCGTAAAGCCCGAACGGGTCCTGGTTGACGCCTGGTCGTGACGATTCGGCGAAGGGGAGATGGCAGCGATGAAAGTGATGTTGCTCTGCGGCGGCAAGGGGACGCGGATCCGGGAAGTGTCGGAAACGCGGCCCAAGCCGATGGTCGAAATCGGCGGCCATCCGATTCTGTGGCACGTGATGAACATTTACGCCGCGCACGGTTTGAACGAATTCATCTGCCTGTTGGGCTATAAGGGCCGCGAAATCAAAGAATACTTCCTGAACTACGAGGCCATGAACGCGGACTTCACCGTCGAGTTGGGCAAGCACGGCGCGATCACCACGCATGAACAGGGGCACAACGAAACGGGCTGGAAGATCACGCTGGCCGAAACCGGCGAAAACACCATGACCGGCGGCCGCCTGGCGCGCGGCGCGAAGTACCTCGACGGTGACGACGCCTTCGCGCTGACCTACGGCGACGGGGTGACCGATGTGGACCTGAAGGCGGTGCTGGCGTATCACCGCAAATCGGGCAGCCTGGCCACGGTGACCGGCGTGCGACCACCCAGCCGCTTCGGTGAGCTCGAGACCCAAGGCGACAAGGTGCTGCGTTTCTCGGAGAAACCACAGGTAACCGAAGGTTTCATCAACGGCGGATTTTTCTTCTTCCACAAGGATTTCCTGCGCTACGTCAACCAGGACGAAGGCTGCATCCTGGAACGTGAGCCGCTGGAACGGTGCGCGCGCGATGGACAGTTGAGCATCTACAAGCATGATGGCTATTGGCAGTGCATGGACACGCTGCGCGACTGGGAATACCTGAACGGCCAGTGGTCAAAGGGCGCGGCGCCTTGGAAAGTATGGAAGTAGCGCGGGGCTGAATATGTCCGATCGAATCGCGTGGTTAAAGCGGCAGTTCCAGGGGCGACGCGTACTCCTGACCGGCCACACGGGCTTCAAGGGCGGATGGCTGGCGATCTGGCTGAAGGACCTGGGCGCCGAAGTGGCTGGATTGGCGCTGGACCCGTCCACGCAGCCGTCGCTGTTCGACGCCGCCGAGGTGCGCGGCTGCCTGGTGGAAGATTTCCGAGTCGACATCCGTGACGGCCAGCGGGTGCGCGACACGGTCTGCGGCTTCAACCCCGAGATCGCCTTGCATTTGGCCGCTCAGCCCATTGTACGGACCGCGTACAAGCTGCCGGCCGAGACCTTCCACACCAACGTCGGCGGAACGGTCAACGTGCTGGAGGCTCTGCGCCACTGCGACGCGGTTAAATCAATCGTCGTTGTCACCACCGACAAGGTGTACGAAAATCGCGAATGGGTGCACGCCTATCGCGAGCCCGACCCCTTGGGCGGCCACGATCCATACAGCGCCTCGAAGGCCGCCTGCGAAATCGCGGCCGCGTCCTACGCTAGGGCGTTTTTTCACGTCCGGAAGGTCGGATTCGCCACCTGCCGCGCTGGGAATGTGATCGGCGGCGGCGACTGGGCCGACGACCGGATTGTGGCCGATTCAGTTCGCGCATTGGCGCAGGGGAAACCGATTCCCGTCCGCAACCCTGCTTCAACCCGCCCCTGGCAGCATGTGCTCGAACCGCTGCACGGCTACCTGCTGACCGCCGCGCGGCTGCTGGAAGCACCGGAGGACATTTCGGGTGCCTGGAACTTCGCGCCGGAGGTCGATTCCGGGCGGCCGGTGGAGGCGCTGGTTAAGCTGTTCCTCGACGAATGGGGCGGCGGCGGCTGGGAAGACCTGTCGCAGCAGCAGGGGAACGCACCGCATGAGGCGCAGCGGCTGGCGCTGGCGTGGGACAAGGCCTATCGGGTACTCGGGTGGCAGCCGATCTGGAACTTCGAAACGACGATCCGGCGAACGGTGGCCTGGTATCGCGACCAATTGGCCGGAAAATCGGCGCTGACTCTGTGCCGAAATGACCTTGCACGGTTCCAGCAGGATTTGCAGGAGCACTCGCAGCCATGATCGAGGGCGTCATCGTTTCCCCCCGGCGGCAGATCGTCGACGAGCGCGGCAAGATCATGCACGCCTTGCGCGTCGATGCACCGGAGTTTCAGCAGTTCGGAGAAACCTATTTTTCCTGTGTCAATCCCGACGCGATCAAGGCCTGGCACATCCACACGAAAATGACCTTGAACTACGTCTGCCCGCACGGGCTGATCAAACTGGTGC
>JBOHNC010000365.1:0-9015 GCA_050730415.1 Planctomycetota bacterium | reverse complement strand
GCCGTCGGCAGCGCTCGACACGACCGCCCTCGACGAAGCCGCCATCCGCCGCCGGCTGGTCCGCCCGGAGGACCCCGGCAGTTTCGGCCTCAGCGCCGTCCTTCACGAACCGGCTGCCCAAACGCCGGCCGATCCAGCCGCCGCCACCGCCGCCACCACCACGGGCGCGCGCGCCGACTGGGCGCTCCTGGTCCCCGGCTGGGCCGGCGACCGCTGCGGCCCCGGCGAAATCTTCCTCCCGCTGGCCGCGGACCTGCTCGCCGCACCCGATCTGCCGATCGGCCGCGTGCTGCGCTTCGACGTGCGCGGCCGCGGCGAAGCCCCCGGCGATTTCGCTGCCAGCGATCTCGACGCCATGGTCGACGACGGCCTGTACGCGCTGGCGCTGGCCGCCGCGCTGGTCGGCGCGAGCCCCACCGCACCGGTCCGCGTGCACCTGATCGGCATGTGCTCGGGCGGCAACGTCGCGCTGGGCGTGGCCGGCCTTTGGCAGCGCCTCCAAGCCGGCGACGAACAGGACCTGCGCCACCTCGCCCCCGCAGCCCTCGCCCGGCTGCGCGCCGTGACCCTCGCCTCCGTGCAGGCGGTCTCGACCTTTCCCTTCCAGGAAATGCGCCCGGCCGAACTCAACGCTATCCGCCGCGGCGAAAACCGCCGCAAAACCATCGCCAAACTCTTCCGCGCCGACTCCTACAAAAAATTGTTCACCGGCAAACTGAATCCCACCCGCATCCTCAAAAATTGGTTCGAAGCCGAACCCGGCGCCGCCTCCGGCACAGCCGCCACCAGCGCCGCCGCCACGAAGGCGTCGGCCGGCACGGGTTCCTCCGCCACCGCCCCCACCGACGGCGCGCCCCCGGTCAACCGCAAGCAGTCGCGCCGCGATCTGCTCGAAGGCCTTGCCCAGTTCGCGCAGGCGCACGCGCACGCCCTGCAATTTCTCTACGCCGACGGCGATCCCGAAGGCGTGGCCTCGATCCCCGTCTACAAGGCGTTTTTTCAAGCCCTCCCCGCCGCGCCCAAATTCGTCACGCTCCCCGGCTGCAACCACAACTTCTACGGCGCCCCCGCCCGCGCGCATTTGTTCCCCGCCCTGCTCCGAACCGTTCGCGTGTCGGACCGCGCTTAGCCCGCTTCTCGCGCATGAGCGCCTTCCCATCTCGTTGTAGCGCGGACCTCCAGCCTGCGGTTGTTCCGCTCTTCGCGCCAACGGCGCGACCGCAACGAAGCCAGGAGTTGCCGGAGGTCCTCCGCAGGCGCTACCCCTGGAAGCGGTCGCCAGACCGCCCCGCGTGGGCCAAAGCAATGTCGCGTTTGCCGCGCTCACCCACGCGGAACATCCCCTACGTCGGCCGGAAATGAATTCCCTTCGATACGCGTCGAGTGCTGTTCCGCGCGGCGGGATTTGGAAGATGCGCGTTTGCGCGCGCAAGAGCTGGGTAATTCACAGGAGTTCAGGAACGAGTTTCCCCACCCGGTTTTTACTGCGGCCAATCGATCCGCATCCCCGGCGGAATCCGTTCCACCCGCACCCGCCGCACATTCTCCTTGCCCACCTCAAACAAATGCTCAAAGCTCAGCAACACCGCCTCCGTCTCGAAAATCGCGTGCTGCGTGCGGCTGGGCCACTCCACCACGATGATCACGTTCTCCTCGAGCAACTCCGCGATGCCCAATTCCCAGAACGCCTGCGCGCCCACCAGCCGGTAGGCGTCAATGTGCGCCAGCGTCCGAAATTCCGCCGCCGCGCGCGCGCCGCCATCCGCGACCGTCTCCGCCGGACGGTACAGATTCATGAGCTGAAACGTCGGCGACGTCACCCTCTGCGCCGCGCCAGTCACCCCTTCCACCAGCCCCTGCACGAAGGTCGTCTTGCCCGCGCCCAGTTCGCCCTCCAGCCCGACCACCACGCCCCCGGGCGTCGCCGGACGAGCCCCCAGCAGCGCCGCGCCGAAGCGCCGCCCCAGCGCCTCCATCGCCGCCGGAGATGCCACCTCCACCGCCGCGCCGCTCATACCTCGTGCTCCCAGCCCCGCACCGTCAGCGGTCGCGCCCGGCCCGTTTCGTCGAGCAACCGCACGCCGCGCCCACCCTGCGCCGCCGCAACAATCCTGCCCACCCGCGTGATCGGCGCCAGCTTCGCGCCGGCCACCGTCGCCCGCCGCCACGCCCGCACCAGCCGCGCTTCCTCCCGCGGCCGCACCGTGAACAGCAGCTCGAAATCCTCGCCATCCCCGAGCGCCTGCGTCAACCGCGCCGCCGGCCGCAGACGGCGGTCCTGCTCCAGCACCCGCGCGATCGGCACCGCCGCCGCTTCGATGTCCGCCCCCACTCGCGACGCCCGACACAGATTCGCAAGGTCCCGCGCCAGCCCGTCGGAAATATCCATGCAGGCGCTCGCCAATTTGCCGCGCCGCAGGAATTCACCCTCCGCCAGCCGCGGCGGAAAATCCAGATGCCGCCCTGCCTGACCCGTCCGCCCTGCTTGACCCGTCTGACCCGCCTGACCGGGCCGCCCCGACCCGCCCAGCCGCCCGGTCACGTAGATCGCGTCTCCGGCGCGCGCGGTGTCGCGCCGCAGCGCCGTCCCCGTCGGCGCCATGCCCAGGATCGCCACCGAAATCCACAGCGCGCCGCGCGTGCGCGAAATATCCCCCCCCGCCAGCGCCGTCCCGTGCCGCCGGCAGCCTTCCGCCAGCCCCGCGAACAGCGCCGCCTTCTCCGCCGCCGACAGCCCGCCCTTGCCCGCCGGCAACCCCAGCCCGGCCACCGCCGCCAGCGGCCGCCCGCCCATCGCCGCAATGTCCGAAAGATTCCGCAGCACCGCCTTGCGCCCGGCCGCCTGCAAGCCGTCCACCCGCCGCCGGAAATGCACCCCGTCCACCACCGAATCGATCGCGAACAGCAGCTCCTGCCCGGCCGGAATCTTCAGCGCCGCACAGTCGTCCCCGGAGCCAATCGTCATGAACCGGTTGGTCGGGCAGCGTGTGAGCAGCCATTCAATGAACCCAAATTCCCCCGCCGCCGGCAACTCCGCCGCTGCGCTCCGCTCGGCCGCCGACCCGCGTGACGACCCGCGCAATTTCACGCCGCCGCGCGCGCGGCCGGACCCGGCCGGTTTCGCTCGAGTGGGTTTCCGGTCGCCCATGTCACAGATCCCCGATGTCCGGTGGATAGAACACATGCATCAGACACAGCCCTTCCGGCGGCGCGGTCGGCCCGGCCTCGCGCCGGTCGCCGCTCAGCAGCACGTCGGTCAGAAACGTCGGCGGCTCCTTGCCGCGGCCGATTTCAAACAGCGACCCGATGATCGCCCGCACCATGTTGCGCAAAAATCCGTCGCCCTCGATCCGCATGATCCACGCCCCGGCGTAGCCGCGAGCCTCCGCGTCGGCGGAATCCCCGTCGGCCGTCAACGCCCCCAGTCCAAACGGATCGTCCCACGCCGGCCGCAGAAATTCCAGCCGCTCGATCGTCCGCCGGAAATCGAAACCCGCTTCGAATCCCCCCGTCCGCGTGGCAAATCCGCGAAAGTCGTGCCGGCCGATCAGGTGCTGCGCCGCCGCCTGCATCGCCGGCACATCCAGCGGATAGCGGTGGTGCGTCCAGAAACGGTCGAGCAACGGCGAGCGCAAATACCCGGAGCGAAACCGGTACTCGTAGCGTTTCCGCACCGCCGCCAGTTGCGGATGAAATCCCTCCGGCGCCGTTGCCGCGCGCCGCACACACACCGCCGGCGGCAGCGCGTGCGTCAATGCCGCCGCCAACTGGCTGGAAGCAATCCGCGTCTGCGTGAAAAACGTCGCCACCTGGCCCAGCGCATGCACGCCGGTGTCGGTGCGGCTGGCGCTGGTGACCGCCGCGGTTTCGCCGGTGACCGCGGTGATCGCCTGCTCCAATGCTTCCTGCACGGTGCGAGCCTTCGCCTGGCGCTGCCAACCGCAAAAATCGGTGCCGTCATATTCAAGGCGGAGGCGGACCAAACGGCGCGGCATCTTACGCTCCGACGCCGGCCCGCCGTTGCGCCGCCGCGAAGGCGTAGAGATTCAAATATTCGCCCGCCGCTTTTTCCCAGGAGAAATTCATCTGCATCCCGTTGCGCTGAACCTTGCGCATCTGCGGCCGGTCGTCGTACAGGTCCAGCGCCTTGTCCAGCGCCCACATCAACGCGTGCTTGTCGATGTCGTTGAACAGAATCCCCGTCGCGGTGCCGTTCTTGAGCGTCTCCGCGATCGTGTCGACCACCGAATCGGCCAGCCCGCCCACCCGCCGCACGATCGGCACCGTGCCGTACGCCATCGCATACAGTTGATTCAGCCCGCACGGCTCGTAGCGCGACGGCATGATGAAAAAATCGGCGCCGGCTTCGACCAGGTGCGCCAGACCTTCGTTGTGCCCGATGAAAATCCCGACCTGCTTCGGATACCGGTCGTGCATCTGCTGCAGCATCGCCTCGTAGTTCGGCCAGCCGGTCCCCAGCACCACCAACTGCGCCTCATGCATCATCAGTTCGTCCAGGCAGCCGGCCATCAGGTCGAAGCCCTTCTGGTCGGTCAGCCGTCCGACATGCCCGAACACCGGCACCTTCGGGTTGGGCTCCAGCTTGAATGCCTTTTGCAGCGCTTTTTTCGACGCCGCCTTCCCGGCCATCAGCGTCTTGGCCGAATAATTCTTCGGCACGAAGCCATCGGTCTCCGGCGACCATAGCTTGGTGTCCACGCCGTTCAGAATGCCCTTGAGTTTCAGTTGGTGCGCCCGCAGCACCGCCTCCATCCCCATCCCGCCTTCCACCGACAACAGGTCCCGTGCGTAAGTCGGCGACACCGTGTTCATCGCGTCGCAGAAAACAATGCCGCCCTTCAGCAAACAGATGCGCTGGTTCATTTCCAGCTCGTTCAAGTTGAAATGCTCCCACGCCAGTCCCAGCATCGGCCAGTCGTAGTGCCAGAACGTCCCCTGGAACGCAATGTTGTGGATCGTCAGGACGCTCGCGCAATCCGCGAAAAACGGATCCTCGCCGTGCGCCAGTTTCAGAAACACCGGCGCCAGCGCCGTCTGCCAGTCGTGCGCGTGAATCACGTCCGGCTTGAAATCCACCGCCTTGGCCGCCGCGAACAGCGCCTTGTTCAACAGAATAAACCGCGCCGCGTTGTCGCTGTAGTCGCGCCCGTTCTCGCCGTACAGTTCGGGCCGCAGAAAGAAAAAGGGAATGTCGATCAGGAACACCCGCACCGGCGAATCCGGCAGCCGGCTTTCGATCACGCCCGCGCGGACGGTGCGGTCGGCGAGCGTCAACGTGAGGTCCACATCCAGCCGGTCGTTGGGCAGGTGCAGCGCGTGAATGGCGGTCTGGCAGGAGCTGTAATTGGGCATCACCACCGCGACCTGGTGGCCCAGCGCCGCCAGTTGTTTCGGGAGCGCGCCCACCACGTCGGCCAACCCGCCGGTCTTCGCGAAGGGGATGCATTCCGAAGCAACAAACAGAATATTCATGCGCGCTGCGATCCCGATCTGGAGCCAACTCCCGGGCGTGTGTACCGCGGCCCACCCGCCGCCGATCGGCCCGAAAAATCGACTCTCGCCTGCCGCGGAAAATTATACCGCCACTCACCCAAGTGGCACGGGCCTATGGCCCGTGGGCAAAAATGCCGGCGCAGCCGGCGCCATTAATTTTCTTGCGCGCCCAGCGCGCACTCTTCTCTTTTCTCTTTCTCTTTCGCCCCAACAAACTCCCATCCCACTCTTTTACCGCCCCCGCCGCCCTACTCCCCGTCGTCCTCCGTCGGCGCGCCGCTCAGTTCCAACCCCGTCCGCAGTTCGTCCGCCAACCGCCCCGGCGCATCGGCCTGCTCCAGTACCGGCCCTTCCGCTTTCCCCGCCAGCAACTGTTTAAGCACCGTTTCGGCGGCCTGAATATCCGGGTCGCCCTGCAACGCCTGCGCCAGACTCGGCCGCGCATGCCCGTCCGGTTTCGCCGGCACCGCAAACGCCGCCCCCGGATGCGTCGAACGGAATCGCTGCAACTCCCACGCGATGTCCTCGTCGTGGTAGGTCTCCATCGTCTGGTCGGGATCGACCGTCACCCACACGTCCGGGTCGATGCCGATCTTGTGGATCGACACTCCGCGCGGCGTGTAATACGAAGCCGTCGTCAGCTTCAGCGTGCCCATCGCGACATCCGGCTCGGTCTGCTCCTTCGCGGCGCCAGCCGCCGGCGCCGGCAGCGGGATCGAAAACAGCGACTGCACCACCCCCTTGCCGTAGGTCTTGCGCCCGATCAGAATCGCCTTGCGGTAGTCCTTCAGGCAGCCGGACAGCACCTCCGACGCCGACGCCGTATCGCGGTCCACCAGCAGCACCAGAAAGGGCGGATAGGTCCGCGTGTTAGGCGTGGCCATCGAATCCTGCGGCTGCGATCCCGCCGCGGCCGGATTCAAATGATCCTTCGCCGACGGCCCGCGCCGACGCGTCGAAACAATCACCCCCGCCACGGTGTTGCCGTTCACGTCGGTCACCTTGTCGCTGGGCGCGATCCACAGATCGGCGATGCTCACCGCCTCGTCCAGCAACCCGCCCGGATTGTGCCGCAGATCGATGATCATCGCCTGAGCACCCTGGCTTTTCAGGCTGTCGAGCGCCTGCGTCAGGGAATCGGAGCACTTCGCGCTGAATTCCAACAGCCGCGTGTAGCCGATCTTCGGCCCGGTCGGCCCGGTCGGCCCAGTCGGAAGAATCTGCGTCAACAGCACGCTGTCCTTGTGGATCTCTTCCCGCGTGAGGTTGAATTTCACCTGGCTGACGTTGCCCTGGTAGCTCCGTTGCACCGTCAGCGACACCGGCGAACCGGGCTCGCCCCGCATCAGCTTCACCGCCTGGTCGATCGCCGACATTTCCGCCGTGTTCACCAGCTTATGACCGTCCACGGCGACAATCAAGTCGCCGGGCAACAGGCCCTTGCGGTCGGCCGGCGTGTTGGCGATCGGCACGATCACCTGCGGCAGGCCGTCGTATTCCTCGATGCTGATCCCGATCCCGCCGAAATTGCCGTTGATCTCGTCGGCCGACTGCTTGGCCTGTTCCGGCGGCATAAACCGGCTATAGGGGTCGTCGTTGTCCTGCCCCAGATGATCGACCATGCCTTCCAAGGCCCCATAGAACAGTTGGTCTTCATCCACTTTCTTGTAATAGTTGTCGTAGATCAGCTTGCGGACTTCCATCGTCGCCCGTTCTTCGCGCAGCAGCCGGTCTTCGGCCTGCGGCGTCGCGTGGACCGGCATCGCGGTCAGGCGGAACACGGCGATCACCACAACCAGGGCAATCACGACGGTGATAAACTTCTTGTCACTCATGCTTGCGGAGCCCTCGGACCCATGCTCCCATCCTACGCCATCCACCTGCATTTTCCATGACCGAGCCCCCCACAAGCGCCGATCCTCAGGCCGGCTTCTTCGCCCAATCCGCCCATTCGGCTCCGGAAGTCCATCCATCCCTCTCGCACGCCCGACGCATCGTGGCACGGGTCGCCAGTCCCGTGCAAAAACAGTGCGAGCGCAGCGCGCACCATCTTACGCGCGCCGCGCGCATTCCGTAGTGGCACGGGCTGACCAGCCCGTGTCGAGCGAGTCTTCGAGCGTTTCCGCTGGAAAGCGCGCTTCGCGCTCTCTTTTCGCCGGGACCGCGGGCCGGTACGCCCGCGCTTGGCTCAAACAATCGCTTCGGCTCCGCGAGCGCATCCGACGCATCCGCGCCGCCCTGCGCGACCCACGGGAGCGATCCAAAGCCTCGTTCTGCGCATTGACTCGGCGTCCCTTCGGAGACGCCGGCAGGCGGAGACGCCGGCAGGGAAGTGGCCCCTGGGGCCACCGCGGCCACCGCGACCGGCGAGGAAACCGGGCGCGGGGGCGCTCCGCAGAAACCAACGGCGCAGACGACGGCGATCAGGAGCCCGACGGCCGCGCTGACGGGCGCGACGGCGCGAGCGGCAACTCCGTTCGATTTGCGAGGCGGTGGCGGCACGGCGGCAGGCCGTTTCTCGTTCGGATCGGCGGGTGCGGCGAGGGGCAGTTCGGCGGGAGGAACGGCGGGCGGAGCGATGGTCGGCTGAGTGGCAGCAACCGGAACCGGACCTACGATCGCTGCCGCCTTGGAATCTTCGACGGGTTGCACTCCCTTGACCGGGTCGTGCCGGACGCCGGATCCATTAAGGTGCGCCACCGGTGTGTTTTGATTGTTGGTCGCGAGAGCAGGCGTGCGCGTTTCGCGCAGGTCGGCGCTCGCGACCGCCGGCACGGCAACGGGCACGGCAACGGGCACGGCGGTCGGTGCGGGGCGGACCGGGATAGGTGTCGCGGGCACGGGCACGGGTTCGGACTGGGCGACGGCGACGGCGGCCGCAGTTCCAGCCGCGGCGGCGGGTTCGAAGACGAGAATCAGGTTGTCGGGGAAATCGAGGACATCGGGATAGGGGTTGTCGGTGGAGCAGGATTTGAAGTTGAGGCGGAGGCGCAGGCGGGGATCGGGGGTCTCGTCGCCGGAAAAGTAGCCGGGATCGGCGCGGAAGCGGCAGAGGGCGGCGACGATGTGATCGACGGCGACGCGGCGGCGCAGCGGGGGAATGGGGCGTTGGGCGATGAGGCGGTTGGCTTCGTGAACCAGGTTGATGACGTGGGGCGAGAGACCGTCTTCGGCGCGCAGGCAGTGCACGGCGTGGGCGATGGCGCGGGCGAGGCCCATGCGTTCGCGGCGGTTGGTCACGGCGAGCAGGTCTTTTACGGCGGAAGCGATGCCGTCGTGGGCGCGGAATTCGAGCTGGGCCTGGCGGTTGAGAAATTCGGCGACATAGTCGGGCGCGGTGAACGGCAGGCCGGGCTCGATGGGGGCCAAATTGCCGGGCGGCGTGGGGATCATGGAATCCCTGGGGTTGGGGTTGAGGCGATGGCGTTGAGATGCGGTGGGCATGGGGATGCTCCTGAGATTGGCCACAAAAGGGCACAAAAGACACAAAGGGAATACGGG
>JBOHNC010000364.1:0-26830 GCA_050730415.1 Planctomycetota bacterium | reverse complement strand
CCACGACCCTCCATCCGTGGGTCATTCGACCCACGGCCAATTGCTGCGGCCCCGCCGGGGCCAAAACAAGAAGCGAAAACCAGCATGGACGGTAGAGATTAAATGGGATTCCTATAAATCGAAGAGTGCGCGCTGCGCGTGCAAGAAATAAATAGCGCCGGCTGCGCCGGCTTTTTTTTGCTCACGGGCCATAGGCCCGTGCCACTTGGGTTAGGGACATTTGTGGGGCGCTGCATGGGCGAAGGCGGTGCGGCAGGATTAATTGACGACGGGGTGGACCAGGGAATCGAGGTAGCGTTTGGCGTCGCCGCTGGGGATGGGCATGTCGAACCACAGGGTGACGGTGGTCGGCGGGACGGGGTGGGGCGGGGGGGGGGGCGGGTCGGGGGGGGGGTGGGGGGGGAATGTAATTGGGGTCGTTTGTGTTGGCCGGCGGCGTGGGGGTCTCGGCGGGCGGCGGGGTCGTGGCGGCGTCCGGAGTGGCGGGTGTGGCGGGTGTGGCCGGCTCGGGCGGGGCGTTGGAGGTGGTGGTTGTGATCGGGGCGCCCGGTTCGGGGGCGAGATAGAGCGTCAGGATGGCTTTGGGCATGTTGTCGTCGAGATCGTAAAAGCAGGCCAACTGCCCGGTTTGATTGGGTTGGCCATTGATGTTCTGGAGGGTAATCGGTTCGCCCAGCGGTTTGCAACTGACCGGGATCGAAAGGTATTTGCCGCTGTTGTTGCGGTCGAGGTTGGCGGCGCAGTGGGTGCCGTTGTGATCCCAGGTTTTTTTGCACCAGGCGTAGGTGGCGCCGGTGCCGTCCAGGGTCGGTCCGTATTTTTGGCAGAGCTGCGCGACGAAGGCGGTGCTGAAGGACGACGCGGGCACGTCGGCGTAGACCGGTTTCAGCGATTTGGCGATGTCGTCGGATTTGCCTTTCAGGCCGTCCTGGCATTGCTTGAGCCAGTCGTTGTAGGCGGCTTTCAGGCTGGTGGTGTCATTTTCGGAGACTTCGCGGTTGTGGTACCAAACCCACAGGCCGACCGAGGACAGCACCAGAAACAGGAGGATGAGCATCAGAACGGCGGAGGAAAATGAGCCGTCGGCGGGGCGTCGAGCGCGGCGGATGCCGCTTTCGGATTCGTCGCGCCGGCCACCCCGGCCGCCGCGGCCACCGCCACCGCCACCGCCACCACTGCCGCCACCGCTACGGCGGCCAGGGCCGCGATCGGAATTGTACGATGATTCCTGGCGGCGCGATCGGGCCATGGAACGCCTCCTCAGCCGGCCGGCTCGTTCCGGCGGCACCACTCATTGTAGTAGGCGAAGGCGGAAGGGACAGGCATCAGACGGAATGGGCGTCGGGGGACGGGGGTAGGTGAGGCGGTTGAAGACGCAGCGTTCAGGGTTGCGGATCGGGCGGCGCGTCCGGCTGGCCGCTGGGGTGCGAGATCAGTGCGTCGAGGCGGGCTTTGGCGTCGCCGGTGAGCGGCAGGCAATCGAACCAGAGGTAAAACTGGGTGGGCGGAATGGCTTCCGCGGCCGCGGCGCCGGCGACTGCTTTGGCGGGGACGGGGGCGAGGTTCAACTGCAGGACCGCAATCGGTTTTTTCTGGTCGACGTCCCAGAACAGGGACACGGTGCCGGACTTGGTGATGTCGCCGTTGATGTTGGGAATGGTCATGCCGCCGTTGTCGAGGGCATCGGCCTTGGCGGGCTGGGGCAGGAATTGCGAGGCGTTGTCGACGGAGCAGTTGGTGGAGTAGTTTTTGCCTTTGACGGTCCACGATTTTTTGCACCAGCCGTAGATGGCGCCATCGGGCAGCAGGTATTTCTTGTATTTGTCATCCAACTGCTGGGTGAGCGCGGTGGACGGTTTGTCGACGACCTGATCGTTCCAAACGGTGGTCAGATCCTTGGAAACTTGCTCGGAGAGGTCCTTGAATTTGGCGTGATTGTGTTCGACCCAATCGTGGAAGGCCAGGAGCTGGTCCTGGTGTACTTCGATGCCCCGGGTTTTGTTCCAGTAGAGGGCGAACAGGCCGAGGGCGCCGCCGACCAGGAAGATCAGAATGATGATGGCGGTGACCATGCCGAACTGTTTGTTTTTCTTGGCGGCGGACTGGCGCTGCGAGATGTAATTACTGGAGACATCCAATTGACGCTTGGATTGGCGGCCGGATTGGCGGGCTTCGCGGCTGGAGGTCGGATTGGCGGTTGCCGCCGACATGCGTTTCGAGCCGCGGCTGGTGGCGGGGCGTTCGGGCGGCAACGCGGCCGGGCTGCGTCCGGAGGTTCGGCCGGAGGTGCGGCCGCTTTTGCGGTTGGAGGCCGAAGAGGGCGGCGGGGCGGCGGGAGCGGGGGCGCGGCCGGAGGTATTGGGCCGGCGTCCGGAGGTCTGGGGCTTGTTGCGTCCGGAGACGCTCGGTCCGGGCGTTCGGCCGGAGGCATTCGGTCCGGGGGTGCGCCCGGAAGCACTGGGCTGGGAACGGCGACTGGATCGCGTGGACATTGGGACGAACTCCCTCGCGTGGTGCCCAAAAGGATCATTAGACCGCAGCTACGCAGCGTGCGCAACGAAAAACCGCGAGTCAGGATGTCTGGATAGCGCCATCATGGCACCAGATTGTATTAAAGCAACCCATTTCCAAGTGGGGCAGCGGAGAGCGGCCGCTGGAACCGGCGTGTGTGGGAGGTTGAATTGCCGTGCGGCGGCGCACAGGTGCAGCAGGAAAATATTTTGGGGCGCGCAGGTTCTAAAAGGGAGAGGATGGGGATCCGGGGTTGGGGTCGGCGTCGGGTGTGGTGGTCGATGCCAGCGGCGGCGGCGGGGGTGGCGGTGGAATTTCGTAGGCGGCGAGGACTTCGGGCACCGAGCCGAACTGGCGAATCCGGCCCCCTTCGAGCCATAGGGCATGGGTGCAGAATTCGCGGACGAGTTTGAGTTCATGGGAAACCAGGACCATGATTTTGGTCTTCTGGACGAGGTCGCGCATGCGGCGGGTGGCGCGGAGTTGAAAGTCCTGGTCGCCGCCGGCGAACATTTCGTCGAGCAGGAGCACGTCGGGTTCGACGTCGGTGGCCATGGCGAAGGCGAGGCGGAGATTCATGCCGGTGGAGTAGTATTTGATGGGGATTTCGGCGAAGTCGCGAACGCCGGCGAATTCGATGATGGCGTCGGCGCGGCGGCGCATGTGGGCGACCGAGCGGCCGAGCAGAGCGCCGCCGAGCAGGATATTTTCGTAGGCGGTCAGTTCGGGGTCGAAGCCGGAGCCGATTTCGATCAGGGCGGCCACCGAGCCGTTGATGGCGATTTGGCCGGTGGTCGGCTGGTAGATGCCGGCGATGGTGCGCAGGAGGGTGGTTTTGCCGGCGCCGTTGCGGCCGACGATGCCCAGGCGCATGCCGGATTCGATGTTCAGGTTGATGGCCTGGAGGGCGAAGAATTCGTCGCGCTGGGCGGGCAGGGGGCGCACCTTGCCGAACATCCGGCGCAGTCCGCCCAGGACCAGGTCAACGACCATTTCCTTCAACTGCATGCCCTTGTTGCGAAACAGGACGAAGCGCAGGGAGAGGTTATCGACGCGAATGAAGACGGCCTGCGGGTCGTCGGGCAGCGCGGTGGCGGGGTTGGCAGCGGTGGCGGGGGAGACGGTCATGGCGAGCGGGGGACTCCGAAAAGGGGTCAGAGGCGGAAGATCATTTTGCGCTGGACGCCGCGGTAGAGGCTGAAGCCGGCCACGAAGGCGGCCAGCGTCCAGAGCGTGCATTTCAGCCACACGTCGGCCGGGGGAATCTGGCCATCCTGCAGGGTGGCGCGGAAGAACAGCAGGAAGTTCCAGAAGGGATTGGCTTTGAAGACCCAGAGGAAGCGCTGCGGCATGCGGGTCCAGGGCCACATGATCGGCGTGGCCAGGTACCACAACTGCAAAAAGACGCCGACGACGAAGGCGATGTCGCGGAAGTACACGGTGGTCACGGCGACCAGCAGCGTGACGCCCAAGGTGAAGACGGCCAAGAGAAGGATGCCGGGCAGGGCGATAAAAATGGTCGGATGCAGCGGCAGGCGCAGTACGATGAACAGGACGCCCATGGCGATGAGGGCGAAAATCAGGTCCATCACGCCGGCGAGGATCTGGGAGAGGGGGAAGATCAGCATGGGGAGGTAAATCTTTTTGACCATGCCTTCGGCGCCGACGAACACGTTGGCCAGGCCGGTGACCATATTTTGGAAGAACTGCCAGGGCAGCAGGCCGGTGGCGACGTAGGCGAAGTTGTTCAGGATGTCGCGCGACAGGGAGACCGATTTGCCGCCGGGGCCGGGGGTGTTCTGGTGGAACAGGATGCCGAACACGACGGCGATGACGGTGATCTGAATGAGCGGATTGAGGAAGGCCCAGAGAAAGCCAAGGATTGAGCGGCGGTAGCGATTGGCCAGACGCTGATAGGTCAGCAGGCCGATGGCTTCGCGGAAGCGCCAGGCCTCTTGAAGGGTGAACCACCAGGAGCGGGGTCGGGCGTCATGGACGTAAATGGCGCAAACTCCCTGCAACCTTTCCCCCGGCTTGGTCGTCTACTACAATGGAGTCCGGTGACATACCGGGGCTCGGGGGAGCCTATGCAGGATTATACGTTCGATCGGCTCCAAAGGCACCGCCTCAATCCCGACCTGCGCCTGGGGCGCTGGGCGTTGAGTTTTCTTGTCGCCAATTCGATTCTGCTGGGGCTGGTGGGGTTGCTCGAACCGCTGTTGCGGGCACTGCCGCAGCCGGCGCCGGCGGCGACCGAAACGGTGGTCGAGTGGACGGACGCTCCGCCCACCCAATTGCTGCCCTCCGCGGTGGCGGCGAAGCCGCTGCAACCGCCGGTGACGACCCAGCGGCCGATCCAGTCCCCGCCGCCGGAACCCACCCAGAAATCCCCGCCGCCGCCAGAGCCGCCGAAAGCGCCGACACCGCCTGCGCGCGCGCAGACGGCGGCCTTGCCTCCGCCACCGCCGCCACCGCCCGCCGCGCCGAAACCGGCGTCGAAGGTTCCGCCGGAGGAACGGTTTGAGGGCCGTCCGCTGGCGATCAACGATCACGCTACGCCCAACGAAGCGCGGCCGGCCGATGCGCCGTTTGCCGGGGTCGACAACGCGCAGGCGCGCAGCAGCCATCCCACGCCGGGAATGCACGATCCGCTGCCGGCCCAACCCAACGGGGTGGCGGGCGAAGTACTGGCGATTGGGACGGCTGGCGACGCGGCGACCGCGGCGCCCGGTCGCACACTGCAGGAAACGAAGCAGCCGGTCAGTGCGCCGGGACTTACTGCGCAGAAAGCGCCGGCGCAGCCGGTGCCTTCCGCCGCACCCACCGCCACCGCCACCGCCGCGGGTGCGGTGCCGCCGTCGGCACCGACTGAGCACGTGACCGAACCGGCGGCGGCTCACGGGACGGTTCCGACCGGTGGCCGCGTCGAATCGGCGCGACCGGGAACCGGTCAGCCGCAGGCGGCCGGAGCGCCGCCGGGGACGGCGCACCCGCCGCGCAGTGCGGCGCTGCCGACCGAATCTAAGATTGTGGAGCATCCGGCGGCCTCGCAGGTGGCGGCGACGCCGGCGCACCCAGGGATCGGCCCGGGCGAGGCTTTGCCATTGCCGGCGGCAACGCCCC
The DNA here is from genome assembly GCA_050730415.1 of Planctomycetota bacterium. Taxonomy (GTDB): domain Bacteria; phylum Planctomycetota; class SZUA-567; order H5-PLA8; family JBOHNC01; genus JBOHNC01. The sequence continues at coordinate 21,196 of JBOHNC010000364.1, read as the reverse complement.
AAGTCGTGCCGGCCGCGGCGCCGGCGGTGGCTCCGGGCACTCAGGCTTTGCCGGCGGCGACGGCGGGCGGCGCGGGCGGGGTGGGCACCGCGGCCACCGCGGTCGGGGCGGGCGGTCACGCTGTGAACGGGCAGGGTACGAACCGGAGTTCCACCACGCCCACGGGGGCCGCGGAGGGGAGTGCGACGCCGCGCGGTAATCCGCAGGTGCAGGCGGAGGCGTACATCGCGCAGGCCGCCGCAGCGGCGGCTCAGGCGCAGTCGGCGCCGCCGGCCGGGCGGAGCTCCACGCTGGAAATTCAGCAGGCGCCGACGAAGGGGGACGCCGATGCCGTCACCAAGACGCCGCTGTGGAATATGCGGCTGAACACCGAGAACGCGGGGCCCGACACGATGGAAACCTATCGCGACCCGGTGGCGCGGTATTTGAAGGACTACCGCCGGATTCTGGAACAGAGTTTTTTCCGGGAAGCCAGTCCGCCGCGCAGCCTGCGCTTTCGCGACGGCGAATATGCCGATTTTGAAATGACCTTCCACGAGGACGGGACCATCGACGAGGTGAATCTGGTGCCCGATTCCGCGACGAAGAATTTCACGCCCGAGATGATCGCCATCTGCAAAACCGCGATTGAACGCAGCGGGCCGTATCGGCCGTTCACCGACGAGCTCCGCAAGGATCGAAAAAAGTTCCAATTGGTGGTGCGATTCCAGTTTTAGAAATCCGATGAGCCGGAGCCGCGCAGAACGGACTCACGCGGAATGGACAGGAGCTGGATGGGCAGGGACCGCACCCGGGTTCAACGAAGTGAATGGTTTTCGGCGCGTCGCCCGCAACGTTCCGCGCGGAAGAACGTGGGAAGTGCGTCATCATTCTGTTGCGGGTCGCGCGGAAGAGTTTTTTGGGAGGGTCGTGGCGCGGAAGCCACACCACGACCCTCCAACCGTGGGTCATTCGACCCACGGCCAATTGCGGCGGCCCCGCCGGGGCCAAAACAAGAAGTGAACACCGGCATGGACGGTAGAGATTAACTGGAATTCGTATGACAGTGCCGCGCGGTCGGTGCTGCGCACCGCTTCCAGGGGTGCGCCTTCGAAAGACCTCCGGCAACCCCTGGCTTTGTTACCTCGCGCCGTTGGCGCGAAGAAGGCGACCTGACGGTCGGCGCTCCCGGGAGTGGATGTGGTCGCGGAGCCGAAGGCGCGGCTTAAAGGAAGAAGCCGGTCTGATGACCGGCGCTCCCAGGGAAAAGCCAAGATAAAGGGCGTGCGGCGCGATCAGCGGTGGTCGGCGCGCGGGTCGTGGTGGTCGGCTTCTTTGCCGTCCCGGTGCAGGTCGATCGAATCGACGATATGGTCCATGCGGTCGTGCGCGAAATCAACCTTGCCGTGGAATTCAAGATCGCGGTGATCGCGGATACCCTGGAGCAGGTCGCGCAGGTGGGCGCGCTGGGTGTCGGTGATCTCCGGGTGCGCGTCATGCGTGCCGTCGGCGTGATTTTTCAGGAAGGTTTCGAGGCGCTCGCGTAGCTTGGCGCGCTGTTCGTCGTTGAGGAACGGACGGGCGTCTTTGTCGCCATCCTTGGCGCCATTCTTGGCGCCGTCATGGGCCAGAAGCGGATGGTCGTCGGCGTGCGCGTCGCGGATGTCCTTGTGCAGGTCTTTCTGGTCCTGGTGTAGGGTCTTCGCGTCCTGCTTGGCGGCGGCGGAGTCGCCGGCGCTTTTGTCGGTGGCGAGGGTCTGTTTTCCGGTCTGGATCGTCTGGACATCCTGGTGAATGTCCTGGTGGTCGGCTTTTTCCTCGGCCTGGTGCTGCGCGCTGATGGCGGCCATTTTCTGCTGGAGGGCGAGCATGTCGGCGTTGGAAATGGCGCCGTTGTTGCCGGAGGTGCTGGTGCAGGGGGTGCTGCCGCTGCCGCCGCCGACGGCGTGGTCGGCCGCGTTGCCGGCGTCGCCCTGGGTGTCATTTTTCAGGTCCTGGCGGTCGCTCTGACGTTCGTCCTTCAGGTCGGACAGTTTGTCGAGCAGCGCTTTTTTCTCGCCGTCGGTCAGGCAGGGGTGGTGTTCGATGAAGTGCCGCAGGTCGCTGATGTGATCGCCGACTTTGGCCAGTTCGAAGTGGTCCTTGTGTTCGTCTTCGCGCTGTTTGTCGTCGCCCTGGAATTCGGCCATGCGCTCGCGGATCTGCTTGCGCAGTTTTTCGATGGTTTCGAGGATTTCATGTTTGCGCTTGTCGGAGAGGTTCGGGTTGTTGCGGATGATGTCGCACAGGTGGTCGAGGCGCTGGCGGCGTTCTTCCAGGGCGTGACGCAGGCGGGTCAGGAATTCATGGCGGTGTTTTTCATCCATGTGCTTGAGCTGGTCGCGCAGGTGGTCGCGGTCCTTGTCGCTGTCGCAGAAGCGCACGTGCGGCTCGTCGCCGTCGGCGTGATCGGACGGCGCGGGCGGGGTGGTGCCGGGGGTGTGATCCTGATCCCCGTTCAGCACCAGCAGATTGACGGCGCTGTCGGCGCTGCAATTGAAGGTGCGCGCCGCGCCCCAGGATTGGGTGGCAGTGCCGGCGTCGCCGTCGCGCCCGTGGCGAGCGTCATCGCGGTTGTCATGGCGGGGGTCGTGGAGATCGGCCATTTTGTCCAGCAGGACTTTCTTTTCGCGGTCGGTCAGGCTGGGATGGTTGGGGATGAAGTCCTTGAGGTCGCTGATGCGGTCGCCGACCTTGGCGAATTCGAAGTGATCTTTGCGCTCCTCTTCGCGCGCTTTGTCGTCGCCGAGGAATTCATCCATCCGACCGCGGATTTCGCGGCGCAGCTTTTCAATCGTTTCGAGCAGGTCCTTTTTGCGGTCGTCGGACAGGTTCGAGTTGTGGCGGACGACGTCGCAGAGGTGGTCGAGGCGCTGGCGGCGTTCTTCCATGTCGTGACGCAACCGGGCGAGGGATTCATGGCGCTGCTTCGCGTCCATGTGTTTAAGCCGTTCGCGCAGCTCGTCGCGATCCTTGTCGGTGTCGCAGAAGTGGGGGTGTTGGTCCTGGTCGGTGGCGTGGGTCGGCGGATGGCTGTCGCGGGGGGCGTCTTCGGCGCGCAGGAGCGGCGCCCAGCACAGGCCCGCCAAGAGGGCTCCGCCGGTGATCAGATGAAACGTACGCATAGGATCGTCTCCGAATTTTAGGTAGTACCCATCCACATGGGAGAAAGGAGACAAGGGGGGTGCCAAACGGCAGCGGTTCGGCTGGAAACACTGTAACTTACTGGTGGCAGAAGAATTGCTGCAAAAATGGCGAGCTTGGGTCGGCGCACAGGTGCAGACGAAAAATCGGCTGGGTCGTGGTCTTTTCCCCCGGGTGGGGGATTTTCGAACAGGGCGTGCAGGGAAAAATTCTGCGGCTCGTGATCTTTTTGGGGATATAAACGATGGAACATTCCCCCGCTTGAGGATTCCGCGCGATGGCTCGTATGCCGCATCTTGTGCTCTTCAATCCCGACCAATGGCGGGGCGACGCGGTCGGGCACATGGGGGATCCAGCCGCGCAAACGCCGGTGCTGGATCGATTTGCGGCAACCGAGGCGGTTAGTTTTCGGAACGCTTTCTGCCAGAACCCGGTGTGTACGCCCTCGCGCTGTTCGTTCATGACCGGATGGTATCCGCATGTGCGGGGGCATCGGACGATGTTCCACATGCTGCACGAGGACGAACCGAATCTGCTGCGGCGGCTCAAGGAAGCCGGCTACTGCGTGTGGTGGGGCGGCAAGAACGACCTGGTGCCGGGGCAGGGGAGTTTCGAACCGCATTGCAGCGTGAAATACCAACCGGCGCGGCGGCCTGCGACGATGTGGCTGGAGGACCATAAGGCGGAATGGCGCGGCGCGCCGGGGTCGGACACCTACTATTCGTTTTACGTCGGCAAACTGCCGCACACGGCCGGCGACGAATTTTATTACGACAGCGACTGGGCCAACGTGCTGGGCGCGGTCGAGCAAATCCGGAACTACGACGGCAAACAGCCGCTGTGCATCTACCTGCCGTTGACCTATCCGCACCCGCCCTACGCGGTGGAGGAGCCGTGGTACAGCCGGATCGACCGGGCGAAGCTACCGGCGCGGATTCCCACGCCGGCGGACTGGTCGCGATTTCCGGCGATGTTGGGCGGGATTGCCGCACGGCAGGGATTGCAAGGCTGGAGCGAGGCGCGCTGGACCGAACTGCGCGCGACCTACTACGGCATGTGCGCGCGGGTCGACCATCAGTTCGGTTTGGTGCTGGATGCACTGCGCGAAAAAGGGCTGTACGACGACACGGGGGTATTTTTTTTCTCCGACCATGGCGATTTCACCGGCGATTACGGGCTGGTGGAGAAGAACCAGAACACCTTTCAGGACGACATCACGCGGGTGCCGTTTCTGGTGAAGCCGCCGAAGGGGCACGCGGTCAAGCCGCGGGTGAGCGATGCGCTGGTGGAACTGATCGACATGCCGGCGACGGTCGAGGCGCTGACGGGGATTCCAACGACGCACACGCATTACGGGCGGTCGCTGCTGCCGCTGGTCGCAGGTGAAACCGACACGCACCGCGATGCGGTATTTTGCGAGGGCGGCCGGCGGCGCGGCGAGATCCACTGCATGGAAAAAGAGAGCACCAGCAATCAGAACCCGGAGGGGTTGTACTGGCCGCGGGTGGATTTGCAGGCGCGGGAGGAGCCGCTGTACAACGGCCACGCAGTGATGTGCCGCACCGACCGGTTCAAATTCGTGCGGCGGCTGTATGAAGCGGACGAACTGTACGACCTGCGGGCCGACCCGGGGGAACTGCGCAACCTGATCGACGATCCGGCGCACCGGGAAACCGCGGCGAAACTGCGGGAGCGGCTGCTGACGTTTTTCATGGAAACGAGCGACGCGGTGCCGCATCAGGCCGACCGGCGGTAGGGCGGTCGTGCAAATTCGATCGCGAAAAAGAGTGCGAGCGGGGCGCGCAAGAGCCGGCAGGATGGCGGCGCTCCCGGGAGTGGACGTGCGCGCGGAGCCGAATGTACGGACCCCACGAAGAAGCCGTCTGATGACCTGTGCTCCCAGGGGCGCTTCCAAGAGGCGTGTTCCCAGGGGCCTGCACCGCGCTCAGTTAAATGAGTTCAAGGATTAGGACGGGTCTTTGGGGGCGGGGGCACGCCGGCGGCGGAGGACTTCCATCCAGCGGTGGTATTCTTCGAGGTTCAGGGTGGAGGTGATGGCGTAGAACCACAGGCCGCCCGCAATCAGCGGCACCAGCGCGCGCGAGACGCGGACGGCCATGCGGCCGGGATCGGCGGGCGGCAGGCTGTGCAGCATGTGCCAGCAGAACAGGCCCATCGTCAGCGAGCAGAACACGATCCAGGTCATCGAGGTGAGGGCGATGACATCGCGTGGCAGGCGATATTCGACATCGGCGCGCTCGTCGTAGGGCGTTTCATTGCGGAAGAGATCGGTGATCATTTTGAAACTGAGTAACGGCGCGACGGTGGTCACGACTTTGCCATCGCGGATGCGGTAGTGGGAAAACCAGGTGGCGTAGATCATGTACAGGGTCGTGCCGACGAAAAAGATGTAGATGAAATCCTTGACGAAGCCGGTGAGAAAATTGCTGGCTTCGTTGTTGGGATCGGGCGGGCCGCCGGTGTCGCCCAACAGCCGCACGCAGACCATGTAGGCCAAGAGCCAGCCGAAACAGGTGGCGAAGCCGGTGCGCACCAGCCAGCCGCTGACCTGGCTCAGGGTGGTGCCGCCGATTTTTCGGAAGAGCACCCAGCACAAGAGCAGGGTTTGAATCGCGCCGGAGATGCTGCTGGAGAGCGCCAGGGAGGCTTCGCCCAGGCGATCGCCGTACAGGTACAGCAGGGTGTAGTTGCCAATGACGTTGGCGGTCAGGGCGATGAGGGAGATTTTCAGCGGCGTGCGGGTGTCCTGCATGGCGTAGAAACCGCGGGTGAGCAGCACGTTGGTGGCGAAAAAGACCAGGCCGGGCGCGTAGCACTGCATCACCAGGGAGGCGCGGGAAATTGGATCGGCTGGCGCGCCGCTGAGGAAGCGGCCGGCGACGGCGGGATCGTAGCCGGCAAATTGGCCAGTGCCGAAGGCCAGGTCGATGAGCGGATGGGCCAGCACGAACAGACCGACGGCGGCGGGAACGGTCAGAAAGAATGTCTGGCGGAAGGCCAGGAGCAGGTTGCTTTTGTAGCCTTCCATGTCCTTGCGCGAATACAAAAGTGATAGCGTGGGCAGGGCGGCGGTGCCCATCGCGGTGGCGATGAGGGCCAGCGGCAGTTGCATCAGCTGGTTGCCGATGTAGAGGCTGGTGACGGCGCCCGATCCGGGCACGAGGTAGTAGGCCATCAGGCGGTCGGCGAGCGTATTCAACTGGAAAACGGCCAGTCCGAGGACCAGCGGGATGAAGTTTTTCACCACCTTGTGGTAGGCGCTGGAATCCGGCTGCCAGGCCGGTTTGGGAATGAAGCCGCAGGCAAACAGCGAGGGCACCAGCACCAGGACTTGGAGGCAGCCGGCGATCAGCACGCCGATCGCCAGCAGGTAGGCGCCGGCGGAAGTGCTGAGCGGATCGCTCGCCACCGCCTGCTGCCAGTGGAAAAAATGCAGGAGCTCCGGCATGAACCAGAGAATGGAAATGTTGACGACGTTGAGCATGACCGGGGCGAAGGCGACGACGGTGAAGCGGCGGTGGGCGTTCAGAATGCCGCCGATGATGGCGGCCGAGTTGATCAGGATGTTGTAGGGCATCATCAGCGCCAGCAGCCAGAGCGTCAGACGGCGCTGGGCAGATTCGGGGCCGTTGTCGTTGAAGACCCAGAGGGCGCCGATGGCCGAGCCGATGCAGACGACGGCGGTGACCAGCGCCAGCAGGACGGCGAGGCGGGTGAGAATCACGTTGGCCAGGCGCATGGCTTTCTGGTGGGCGGCGAGCCGCTCGGCTTCGTCGCCGCCGCGGGCTTTTTCGATAGCCTCAATGAAGACCGGCACGAAGGCGCTGGAGAGGGCGCCTTCGCCGAACAGGCGGCGCAGCAGGTTGGGAATGGTGAAGGCCAGCAGGAAGGCGTCGGCCACCGGCCCGGAGCCGAAGTAGCGCACGAACAGACGGTCGCGGAAGAAGCCCATCAGGCGGCTGATGAGCGTCATCGCGCCGACGACGCCGGCGCCGCGCATGGAAATGGTGTCGTCACCCGGCGTGCCGGGGGCGGTCGTGGCGGTGGGGGCGTTGGGGCCCTTGCCGGCCGGCGGTGCGGCCGGGGCCGAGGGCGGCAGAGATTCAGGGGCGGCATCGGAGGCAGCGGTCATCGCAGGCGGCAATCCCGGGTGGACACACGCCGCCGCCGGTCCCCCGTTTTGCGGTTCCGGCAGCGGGCCGGCGGGCGAGTCGGTTGGCGACCGGCGCAGTGCAGCGGTACTTCCAAGCAGCCCGCTATTCTAGCAGGCTGCTGAAAAAGGGGGCCTGCCACGATTTGCGCGCACCGACCCAGCGACACAGTGGTCGCCGCCTCCGGTCAGCCAGGGACATTCCGCGGTATTTCCGCCGCCGGCCGGCAGAACCATGTCAATGCAACGGATTGAGCGGATTCAAAAGCCCGGGCGCGGTGGCCTTGGGTTTGACCGGGACGGTCAACTGGTCGTGCGCGGGGAAGAGCGCCTGGAAGTTCGACTGGCGCAGCCAGAACAGCCGCTGGCTGGCTTGGCGGTTGAAGTAGGCGGGGTAGTCGCCCAGATTGGCGTCTTTGGCGACCTGGAAGGCGACCTGCATCGGCACGACCGGTTCGCCCACATCCGACCCGTCGATCAGGTGCGCGCCGGGCAATTTGCGCGGCGAACCGAAGCGCACCATGGCGACCACCGAACTGTCCGGGTTGCGGCAGACGAGGGTGGGACCGTTGGGGCTGAAGCCCATGTCGTCGGGCTTGGTTCCCAGCGGAAAAATGCCGTCGCACTGGAGTCCCGCGGCCAGGCTGACGACGCGTTCGAGCGCGGTGGGATTGGCGGTCTCGATCGGCTGATGATTGGAATCTTCCTGGAGTCCCTGCAGAATCCAGTGGTCCTTGAATTGGACGATGGAGATGGGCTGGATGTCGGCTTTGGCCAGGTGGATGGTCAGGTCGTGGGCGTCGATGAGTCCCATCTGCATGCGGAGCCATTGGCGGGGTTCGAGTGGCAACTGACTAAGGCGGGTGTCAAAGCTTTCGAGGATTTCCACCACGCCGGCGTGGCGGAAGTAGCCGCCACGGTTGCCGGGGCCGGGCAGGCCGACGATCAGGTCGGCCGTGGCGCCGGCGCTGGCGCCGCTCAGGGAGACGCGCAGGCCGTGGGCGTCGTCGAGGCCGTAGCTGGCGAGGTCGGCGGCGGAGGCCGGCAGCCGGTCATCGACTTGCAGGCTGGCGGCGACTTGCAGGGCGGTGGAGACCACGTCGTTGGCGGGGTAGTTGCCTTCGGCGGGAACCTCCCAGTAGCCGGTGCTGCCGCGGGTGAGCAGCACCGATTGATCGCCGCGGGCGAGTTTGATTTGGCGCACGCCGTCCTGATCGAATTTGGGCAGGGCGCGTTCGCCCAGGCCGGTGGGGGCGAGGGAGGCTTCGGGCGCGCCGATGAAGGCCGTGCCGGCCACCGCGCCGAGGGCCACCAGGCCGAACAGGATGAACAGCAGGTAGGACTTCATGGCTTGCGGGCCTCCCGAGCGGGGCTGGCGGGGCTGGTGGCGGTGGTGGCGGTGGTGGCGGCATTTTCGGAAACCGCCGCCATCCGGTTGGAGCGGGTGTAGCGCAGCCGCATCTGCGTGAGGCCGAGGATCAGGAGCAGCACCAGCGGCACGGTGATCACGACCCAGGCCAGGCGGTCTTCAGCGGCCTGGCGGTCGGGTTCTGGCAGGTTGGCGTAGCGGGTGATCGGGCGATTGACGTTGTCTTTGGCGCGCAGGTCGAGCAAATCCTGGGCGCCGGCGAGACGATTGATGGCCTGGGTCGCGAAGCGTTCCAGGCCGAGGGGATTGTCGGGCCCGGTCTGGAAGGGGATGTAGCGGCCGTCCTGGAGGGTCCAGTTCTGGTGCAGGATGGAGGGGGAGCCGACGAACAGCACCGAACCGGTGCGGATGGTCTTGCCGTCCCAGGGCTGGCCGTCGGGGGCGCCGAATTTGATGACTTTTTCGGGCAGCGGCGGACGCATGGGTGCGGAGAAGGTCCCGTGGCCGAACGCGGCGAGGATGTACTGATCGCCGCTGCCGGTTTCGTCGAGCGACATTTCGGGGGCGGTGGGCTGCAGCGGCACGTGGTCGAGATCAATCAGTCGGGCCTGGGGGCTGGTACGCAGCAGCCAGTCCCAGGTCACGCCGGTGGGCGGCTGGCTGGACAGTTGCAGGGGCGTGGCGAAGTCGAGGTAGACTTCGCTCTGGCCGCGCGTGAAGGCCGAGGCGGCATTGAGGTTGGCGCCGCGCACATCCAGCAGCGGGGCGTAGGGCGCGGCGGGATTGACCACGCGGGCCTGGACTTTCCAAGGCAGCAGGACCGAACGGTTGGCGGCGGGATCGACGACCATGCCGTGTTCGAAGCGGATGCCCCAGCCGATCATCAGCATTTCGAGGCCGGTGTCACGGCGGTCGGCGGCGGCGGGAAGATCGTTGAGTGCGATCTGGCGTTCGGCGAAGGCGGGGGTGGTGAAGGCCGAGGCGGCGACGAACAGAGCACCGCCGGAGCGAACATACTCCTGCAGTTCGTAGGCGGTCTCGTAGGGCATGCCGACGGGATCGGCGACGATCACCAACTGGGTGCCGGCGGGGATCGGATCGCGCCAGCCGAGCCATTTCAAATCGTAGCGACCGGAGCGCTGGAGGGCCATCACGAGGGCCTCGGTGGGGCCCGGTTCGCCGTGCTGCCGCTGGACTTGGTCTTGCGGGCGCGCGCCGGGCGCTTTTTCCAGCAGGACGATTCGCGGGCGCTTGATCTGGACCACCGAGCGAATGGCCACGGTCAGGTCGTTTTCGAGGCCGCCGAGGTCCTGGAAGTCCACGGGGACCAGTTCGGACTGGTCGCCGCAGATCACCTGGACGGTGGTGTAGCAGACGACCTGCGTCAGGGTGCCGCTGCCGGAGGTCTGCCACATTTCGGGCCGCACGCCGTAGTGGGAGGCGAGGGTCGAGAGTTGATCGTCCTGGGTGGGGTCGAGGTATTCGAGGGTGAGTTTTCCGTCGGCGTCGCCGCGGTAGCGGTCGAGGAGGGTGCGGGCGTAGGCGAGGCCCAGTTCGCGGCTGGGCGGCGGAGTGCGGTTGAAGTAGGCGCGCACGGTGACGCGGCGGGGCAGGGTGTTCAGCGTGTTGACGGTCAGGTCGGTCAGGCTGTACTGGCCGTTGGAGGTCAGGTCGATATAGCCGTATTGCATGGCGCGGAAAAATAGATTCACCGCGTAGGTGGCGGCCAAGAGGGCGACGAAACTCAGCAGGACGGGGCGGGTGTAGCGGCGGGCGCCGGCCGCCAGCGGGTTGCTCCATTTGTACATCTGCACACGCAGGACGGTCAGGGTCAGGAAAAAAAGAATGGCGGTCAGAAAGTAGAAGGCGCCGGAGAGGCTGAGGCGGCCGGCGGCGATTTCGGCGAACGGGCCGTAGACGCTGAGGCGCTCGCAGATCACATCCAGGCCGTGCGGGAGAACGGCGACCCAGGAGGGCAGGCCGAGGGCATACAAAAGGTAGCAGGTCAGAAAAGTGGTCATCGCGCCGGCGATGGGGCTTTCGTGGATCGAGGCGAAAAATTCGCCGACGGCCAGAAACAGCGTGCCCAGCAACGCCAGCGCAAGATAGCCGGCGAAAATGGCGGCCCAGTCGGGGCTGCCGAGGTAGGCCAGGGTGAACGGCAGGGGCAGGCTGACGGCGAACAACGCGCCCAGGTAGACGATGTGCGCGGCGAATTTGCTGAGCACGATTTCCGGGACGGTGACGGGGAGCGTCAGCAGCAGTTCCATGGTGCCGCGATATTCGTCGGCCCAGATGCGCAGGGACAGCAGCGGGGCCAGCACCATCAGGTAGATCGGCGCGTAGAAGAAAAACCCGGGATTGAGGTCCACGCTGTCGAAGGACCAGGGCGGGGCCTTGTAGAAGAAAATGAACGCCGCGACGGCGTTGAACAGCACCAGCCCCAGCAGGCCCAGGCTGGAGTGAAACAGCCCGCGCAATTCGCGAACGAACAGCGCGCGGAAGGAACTCATGGCGCGCCTCCCGGGCGATTCGACGGGGCGGCCGGGGCGGCGGCTTCGGCGCCAATTCCCTCGCGCGCGGCGGCGGTGCCGGGGGCCGCGGTTAATTGGCGGAAGACCTGTTCGAGGCGTGCTTCCGACACGCTGATTTCGGAGAGTGTCCAGCCGCGTTCGACGGCGATCTGGAAGACTTCTTTTTGGAGCGATTCGGTGTTGCCGATCAGCCGCAGCTTCCAGGTTTCGCCGCGGTCTTCGATGACTTCGAGGGTCTTCAGTGCTTTGAGGCGGGACTTCAGGATTTCGCGCACGACCGCCAACGGCGCGCCGTGGCCGCTCACGACCAGCGCCTTCACGCCCGCCGCCTGGCGCAGAACATCTTCGATGGAGCCGTCCATGGCGAGCTTGCCTTGATGGATGATCAGCACACGGTTGCAGACGGCTTCGACCTCGGCCAGTTGGTGGGTCGACAGCAGGACCGTTTTGGTTTTGCCCAGGGCTTGGATCAGGTTGCGAATTTCGACGATCTGGTTGGGGTCGAGGCCGCTGGTCGGTTCGTCCAGGATCAGCAGTTCGGGATCGTGCAGGAGGGCTTGGGCCAGGCCCAGGCGCTGTTTGAAGCCGCGCGAAAGGGAGTGAATCAGCTGGTGGCGGCGATCGGCCAGTTCGGTCAGTGTGAGGAGGGCATCGAGGCGCTCGCGGCGCTGCGCGCCGGTCAGGTGGCGCACGCCGGCGATGAAAAGGAGGAATTCGAGGACGGTCATGTCGGGGTAGGAGGGGGCATTTTCGGGGAGGTAGCCGAGTTTGCGGCGGACGGCCAACGAATCGGCCAGCACGTCCAGGCCGGCGATTTTGACGCTGCCGGCGGTGGGGGCCAGAAAACCGGTGAGGATTTTCATCGTGGTCGTTTTGCCGGCGCCGTTGGGGCCGAGGAACCCGACGATATTCCCCTGGGTGACGCTGAAACTCAGCCCATCGACCGCGCGCAGCGACCCGAAGGTCTTGACCAACCCCTGGACTTCAATCATGTTGGAGCGGCGATCCCGGCGAGTGTTACCGTCCTGAAACAGGCAAATCCTGCCCTTTCCATGTCAAACATTATGCCAGCGAATTGCCGCGCGTCGTCATTTCGAGCGGGTGACGAGCCGGGACGCGCGATCAGACCAGCAGCATGGCGTCGCCGTAGCTGAAAAAACGGTAGCCTTTGGCCTGGGCCAAGGCGTAGGCCGCCTTCAGCGCCGGGAGGCCGGCTGCGGAGCCGGGCGCCGCGAAGGCGCTCACCAGCATGAACAGCGTCGAGCGGGGCAGGTGGAAGTTGGTGATCAGCCCGTCCACGCAGCGGAATCGGTAGGGTGGGTGAACGAACAGGCGGGTGGCGGCGGCGCCGACGCTTGGCACCGTGGCGCCGTCGGGCGTGGCCGACTCCAGGGCCCGCAGGGTGGTCGTGCCGACGGCGATGACGCGGGCGCCGGGGGTGTCGCGAGCGGCGGCGATTGCGGCGGTGCAGGCGCTCGGGATTTCGAAATGTTCCTCGTGCATCACGTGATCGCCGAGGGCGTCGGCTTTGACGGGGCGGAAGGTGCCCGGACCAACGTGCAGGATGAGTTCCGCGATGCGCACGCCGCGCGCGCGCAGGCGGTCGAGCAGCTCCGGGGTGAAATGCAGGCCGGCAGTGGGCGCTGCGACCGAGCCGTCTTCGCGGGCGTACACGGTCTGGTAGCGCTCGGCGTCGAGTGCGTTCAGGGCGGCATTTTCCTGTTCGGACCGGTCAGCCCCGTCGATCTCCTCGACCGGCGCGGAGGCACGATCCAATTGCGCATCCTGTGCCTGAACGTGTGCGTGTGCGTCGACGCGTCGTTCGCCGCGGCAGATGTAGGGGGGCAGCGGGAGGTGCCCGACGGTGCGGAACCAAGTTTCAAATCGGTCGGCGGGCAGGTCGAATTCCACCGTGTCGCCTTCCAGGCCGTGGCGCTCGATGAGCGTGGCGGTGATCGCAGGTGCGGTCGTGGTGGAGTCCGGCCCGGCCAGCCGGATGCGGTCGCCGGGATGGAACGGCGCGCGCGCGTGCATGAGGCAGTTCCAGCGGCAGCAGGCCGCGGTGGCGGCGGGCGTGAGCGTGGGGGTGGGCGAAGCGGGCGGCGTGGCGAGCGGGCGGACGAGCAAAATTTCCACTTTGCCGCCGGAGGGAATGCGGGTGCCGAAGAGCCGGGCGGGAATGACGCGGCTGCGGTTGAGGACCAGCGTGTCGCCGCGGCGCAACAGATCGACCAGATCGCGGAAGATGCGATGTTCGACGGCGGCGGGCGGGGTTGCTTGGGTTCCCGCGGTCGCAGCGTCATTTTCGCGCCGGCGTGGAAACACCAGCAGGCGGGAGGCATCCCGAGGCGTGCAGGGCCGTTGGGCGATGCAGGCGGGATCGAGTGGAAAATCGAAATCCTGGGTCGTGAGCATGGGGCGTTGGTTCCATCGGTGGTGCGGGGGTTCATTCTAAGCGGTGCGCCTCAAGTTTGTTCGAAGCGGTCGACTTGGCGATTGGCCCTCCCAGGGCGGGCGAACGGGCAAGGCAAAAATTAGGGAGTGAGCTTCGCTCGCATGTTTTTTGCATCGATCGGCGATCGATGCCACGATGCTGCGGGCATTCGAGGGGAATGAATCGACTTGCGGAGCCGGATGGACGGATCTGACAAAGAGGCCGGTCTGATGACCTGTGCTCCCAGGGGGCGCGGGAGCGGGACTGGAAGTCGGTTCTGCTTCGAGTACACTGACGCAGAGCCGGTTTTCAATGCCGAAGAGGCGGGAGATTAGACCGTGACGACGCTGACGCGATGCATGAGATGCGGGACGGAAATGTCGTCCCACCGGCCGCACTGCCCGATCTGCGGTTGGAATGCCGCCAGTCCGGCGGAGTCGGTCGACAAGCTGGCACGGGTGGCGCCGCCGGTGAGCAACGCGCATCCGCGGACGAAGCGGATCGACAAGATGATCTGCCCCGAGTGCATGAACTCCTTTGCGCCCGACGAGTTTGTCGACGTGGACGGCCGCAAGATCTGCAAGAACTGCAACGACGTGCTGGCGAAAAAGAGCAAAAAATCTGCGACCGTCAAAAAGGACGAAGGGAAGTAGCTCGTTCGGACGCGGCGCTGGCCGGACGGCCGCGGCCGATTTCTTGCGTCATTTGAAGTTCACCGCAATACCTCTCGACAGCAATCGCCCTGCGGTCATTTTCGGCCGCGGTCAGGACTGTTTTGGCATTGGCCTGGCTGCCGCGGAGTCGCGTGGCAGCGGAAAGTTGCTGAAAGCGGCGATGGCTGAAAGGTGCTCGAACGCCCCGGCGCTGCAACATTCACCGGGGAAGGATTTCAGGCCGGCGGTGCGTCCGTTGCGACGCCAGTGATCGGCGGGTCGCCCGCCGATTCACCTGCGGGCGGCGCATCTGCCGCGGGGGGGGTCGCGCGCTCCTGCGCCGCGCCACCGCCCGACATGCGCTGGGACCGATCGGCGGGCGCGGGGGGCGGCAGGGAGTCGCCCGGCGGCGCGGCGGTCAGCGGCAGCGGGGAGGCTAACGGGGCATCTTCGAGGCGCGCCGTGAGCGCCGCGAGGGTACTCGCCGGCGTTTGCCCCGATAGCGCGGGCAGGCTCAGCCGCGGGACGATTTCGGTGGCCGCAGTCGGGCTGGCGTGCGAGCCCTCGGCGGAAGCCGCGCGGGGTTCGATCCTGGCGGGTGTGTCCGGGGCCAGTTCCTGGCGGATGCGTTCGGCTTCGCGCGCGATGGCGTCGCCGTTCGCGCCGATGGCATGCAGCAGGTGGCCGGCGAGTGCCACGGCGGCTTCGGCTTCTTCGTAGATCACGGTGGTGGCGCCGATTTCGCGCAGCATCTCGCGTTCGCCAAGATAGTGCGCGCGGACGAGAATGCGGAGGTCGGGCTTGAGCGCCCGCGCGGCGGCGACAACGGGAATCCGGCTGGTGAGGTCGGGCAGCGTGATGACCAGAAAATCGGCCTGCTGCAGGCCGGCGGCCTTCAGGATTTCACGCCGGCTGGCATCGCCGAAGACCGCCGCCGCGCCGGCCTGTTTCAGGCTGGCCACCGTTTTGACGTTCATTTCGATCACCACCGGCTGGATGCCGAAATCGCGCAGGATGCGGGTGACGGTTCGGCCGACCGGTCCGTAGCCGACGACGACCGCGCGCTGGGTGCCGATGTCCGGCGGCGCCATCAGGTTTTGCGCCAGGCCGGTTTCCTTGCCGAGGCGCTCGGCGCGGGCGTTCAGCAGCCGCCACAGCCGCGGGCGGGCGGCCAGAATCTGTTCGAACGGCCGCAGCAGCTTGAATAGCAGCGGGTTCAGGGTGATCGAAAAAATGGCGCAGGCCACCAGCAGACTTTGCGGGTCGGTCGGCTTCAGGCCGTCGCCGGCGGGCTGGAACATGCCGAGGTCGAGACCGAGCTTGGCGAGGATGAACGAGAATTCTCCGATCTGCATCAGCCCCACCGCCACCACCAGCGCGGTGCGCACGGAATAGCCCAGCAGCGTCACCAGCGTCAGCGCCAGAAACGGCTTGAGCAGCAGAATCAGCGCCAGCAGCGCCAACAGCATGGCCGGATGGGCGAACACGAAGCCGGGGTCGAACAGCATGCCGACCGAAACGAAAAATAGGACTGCGAAGGCGTCGCGCATCGGCAGAACGTCGGCGGCGGCCTGGTGGCTGACGTCCGACTGCCCGACCACCATGCCCGCCAGAAAGGCGCCCAGCGCCATCGAAGCGCCGAAGTACAGGGTGGAAATCAACGCGACCGACAGCGCCACCACCAGCACCGTCAGCGTGAACAGTTCGGTCGAACGGGTTTTGGCCACCTGAAGCATCAGCCAGGGAATCACCCGGGCTCCCACGAAGAACGTGATCAGAATCAGGGCCACCAGCTTGAGCACCGCAATGGCCAGCGCGAAGGTCAGATCGGCCACGTGGATCTGCCCGTGCGTGCCGACGTTTTGCAGGGCGGTGAGCAGCACCAGAAACAGGACCGTGATGATGTCTTCGACGATCAGCCAGCCGACAGCGACATGCCCCTGGACCGATTGCAGCAGTTTGTTGCTGACCAACACGCGGATCAGCACGACGGTGCTGGCCACCGACACCGACATGCCCAGCACGATCGCGGCGCGCCAGTCGAAGCCCAGCGCGTGGGTGAGCAGGGCGCCAGCGGTGCCGGTGACGAGGCATTGAATCATGGCGCCGGGCAGCGCGATTTTGCGGACCGCCAGCAGATCTTTCAGGTGAAAGTGCGAACCGATCGCGAACATCAGCAGAATGATGCCGATGTCGGCGAGGTTTTGCGCCATGTTCTGTGCGACTGCCGGATTGGGATTCATCCCCGGCATGTGCGGCCCGACCAGGATGCCGGCGATGAGGTACCCGACGATGGTGCTCAGCCCCAGCCGGTGCGTGAAGTACCCCCACAGCAGCGCGAGCAGCAACGCGGCGGTCAGGTGGAAGATCAGCAGGGTTTGAGGGTTCATTCCGCTGGCGGTTCCCGGGTGCGTTTCCGATGATGGTATCCTACCGGGTGCGCCGCGGGCCGGTCGGGTGCGGGCGATTTAAATGTGTCCGCTGCAATGGGCGGCGCGGGGTGGGGGACGCTCCGGAAACCGAACCCCCGGTAAAATGGGGCGGCGGATCCGTTGGGGTGGGGCGGGATGGGGCGGGGTGGAGTGGGCGACTGCGACGGGGGTGGGTGGGGCCGAGGCGGCAAAATCAGCCATGGACATCGACGAGAAGATCGAAGAGATCAGCCGGGAAAAAGGGCGCTACCACGAGCAGGCCTACATGTTCGTGCGGGAGGCGCTTGATTTCACCGTCAGCCGGATGGAAAATCCCGGCCACATCAGCGGGCAGGAGTTGTTGGCCGGCATTCGTGAACTGGCCTGCGAACGCTACGGCCGGCTGGCGCGGCTGGTGTTTGAAATGTGGGGCGTCACCACCACGCGCGACTTCGGCGAGATCGTGTTTCACCTGGTGGATGCCGAGATTCTGTCCAAGCGCGAGACCGATTCGGTCGCCGACTTCGATGCGGTGTTCGATTTCGCCACCGCCTTCAATATTGAAATCGCTTCCTGAACAAATATCGCGGCACCGCTGACACGCCTTGCCTCGCAAGGACAGGTCGGTGCGATCTCCCCTCGCCGCAAGGCCTATTTTTTGCGCGGGCGGGCGTGGTAGGGGTGCGGGCGTTCCTCCACGGTTCCCCGGTCGTTTTCCATCACACGCCGCTGGCCGCTGCGCCGCGGTTCGGCCGGTTTGATTTCCGGCGTTTGCTCCCCGGCCGCGACCATTCGCGCGATCAGCCGCGCCTGCAATTCGTCGGCGATCTGGCGATGGGAATCCAAGCCGATCAAGTTGCACAGCTCGTAGGGATCGTTGGACAGATCGTACAGGTACTGTTCGGTGTAGGTGTCGGATCCGCCGTCGCCGCGGCCGTCGATTTCCGGCGCGTTGACGCAGTACTTCCAGCGCGCGGTGCGGATCGCTCGCCCGCACTGGGCTTCGGAAATCTGCACGAAGACTTCCTGCGGCCAGTCGGCGACGCGGGCGGCGGCGAGGGGCTTGATCGAGCGTCCCTGCATGACCGGCGGCACGGCGATGCCGGCGGCGTCGAGCAGGGTGGGGGGCAGATCGATCAGACTGACCAGTTCGGGCAGTTCACCGCCGGCCCGGAAGCCCGGACCGCCGATGACGGTCGGCACATGAATGGAGGCTTCGTGGCAGGAGCGTTTGTATTCGCTGTTGCGGGTCTTGAAATGACTGCCGTGGTCGGCGGTGAACAGGATCACGGTGTTGTCCAGCAGATTCAAACTTTTCAGCGCATCCAGCAGGCGGCCGAAGGCTTCATCGAGCCGCTTGACCATGCCGTAGTAGCCGGCCAGATGCTGGTGGGTGCTGCCGCCCAGCGCCAGCAGATCGGGCGGAATCCAGGTGTTGGTCTGGTAGCGCTCGCGGTAGCCGTCGGGCGGGGGATAGTCGTCGAGATGATTCTGGTGGTGCGGTTCGATGAACGAGGAGAACAGGAAAAACGGCCGGTTCTTGTGGGCGTCGATGTAACGGATCATCGCATCGGTTTGTGCGTCGACGCGGTAGCCGGGCAGTTTGACGCCACGATTGTCGTTGTCGTAGAGCACCATGTCGTAGGCATTGGAGGTGAATTCTAGCACGTTGGCGGCGAGCCAGGAATCGTAGCCGCCGCGCTGGTCGGCGGGCACGGGATCCTGTTCGGCCAGGTGCCATTTGCCGATGTAGCCGGTGGTGTACCCGGCACCCTTGAAGTGGTGCGCGAGTGTCTTCAGTTTGGGATTCAGCGGGATGCCGTTGCGCCAGGAGCCGTTAGCGGTGGCGTACAGTCCAGTCTGGAGGCAACTGCGCGCGGGTCCGCAGACCGGCTGGCAGGTGTAGGAATGCTTCACGAAGGTGTTGGCGCGTGCGTAGCGGTCCAGGTTGGGCGTCAGGTCCAGCGGATTGCCGTGCAGGCCCATCGTGTCCCAGCGCTGCTGGTCGGTGAAAAAGACGATGACGTTGGGTGGCTGGGTGGTCGGCATGGATCGGACTCCGGCGGGGTGAGGCGTTGGCTTCGCATTTTCGCATCGACGGGCCGAGCGTCCAGCCGAGATGCGCGAAGCACGCCAAAAGCGTGCCGGCGCCGGCCGCGGCAGGCAGGAAGCGGCTGCCGATCGGAGGCCAGGGGGACTGGAAAATGGCGGCGGCGCGGGTAAGGTCGGGAGATTGAAGCGCGAGGGGCGATCACACGATGAATCCATTTCGCTACCATATTGGGCGGTTCTGGAAGAACCTCATCATTGAATGGGTCGCGTTGTTTACGATCCTGGCGGTCCCGCTGGCGCTGTGGCTGGACACCGCGCCCAGCGATCTGATCCACGGCGACACCAAATCGCTGTTCAACCGCATTGCGCTGGGTCTGGCGGCGCTGCTGGCGGTATTGGTGGCGCCGGGGCTGATCCGGCGGCAGCGGCGGGCCACGGTGTTCGCGGCGGTGCGCCGGCGGCTGGGATTCGAGCCGCTGAACGGGCAGCCGCGGACGCGCCCGGAACTGGAACTGTTTATGGGCGGGGATGCGGGCTACGACCTGCGGCTGCTCGCCGGCGGCGTCGACGGTCGGCCGGTGCGGGTGGGGGACCACGAACTGGCGGTTTTCCTGCCGATCGGGCTGTTGTGCGACGCCATCGAAATCACCGGATGGGGGCCGGCGGAAGACACCGCGACGGTGAATTTTTCCTACGCCTTCACGCCCTGCGTTCAGACGCATTTTCCGCGGATGATCATCCGCTCGGAACACCTGACCGACCGCGTCAAAGCGGCGGCGGGTTTCACGCCGATCCAATTCGAGTCCGAAGAATTTTCGCGGAAATTTCACGTGGCGAGCGAAGACCGGCGGTTCGCCTACGAAATCGTGACGCCCGCCTTCATGGCGTTGCTGCTGGACCATCCCGGACACGCGGTTTTGTTCGACCGCTGCGGCGTGACCATCTACAAAGGGGTACGGCAGTGGACGGCCGACGAATTCGAGACGGCGGCGAAGCTGTGCGTGGCGGTGGCGAAGGCGGTGCCGGAATATGTCTGGGAAGAATACCCCGACCGGTTGACCGCGGCTGGCCATTGACGGGTTCGGCGGTATAATCTCGACTCGCCGGTCGGGTTTGGCGGAGACAGCCGCCTGGACCTTTTCCCGGCGCGTTGAGCGCGCGGACAGGCGGGCGCAACGCCGAGCACTCGGGCGGAGGCATCCGGCCTTGCAGGTTCAGGACGAACGCAAACGCAAACGAATTCTGACGGAGGCGGCGGGGCTGTTTGCAGCCCGGTCGTTCGGCGCGGTGCGGCTGGAGGAAGTCGCCGCCAAGGCCGGCGTCGGCAAGGGCACGCTGTATACCTACTATGCTGGGAAAGACGAACTGTACCGGGCGGTGCTGTACGAAAGTTTCACGGGGCTGGTGGAGTCGCTGGAGCGGCAACTGGGGGCTAGTGGTCGCCCCGCGCGCGCCGGCACAGGCGGCAGCGCCGCCGGCAGGGTCGGGCGCAAGGCCGAAGCAGTGACCGAGCCGCGGCAAGCGCTGGCGGTGATCGTGGATGAGTTCCTGACGTTCGCCTATCGGCATCCGCATTTGTACACCCTGCTGCGCACGCAGGCGCCGATGGGATCGCAGCCGCTTTGGGTGGCGCGCCGGCGGCAGATGGAACGGCTGATCGAACGGGTCCTTCGGCGCGGCAACCATCAGAAGGTCTGGCATGACCGCCATCCGGCGTGGACGGCGCAATTTCTGCCTGGGCTGGTGCGTTCAGTGCTGGTCTACCGGACCAAACCGCCACGGCGCGAAGCGCTGCGCAATCACTTGATGGATTTCCTTTTGAACGGTCTGGGCGCCGGTCCGAAGCCGGCAAAACGGACCGCGAGACCGTGGGCAGCAACCAAGAGAAAAACACCGTGAGCAGTGAAACCAACAAAACGCCGGCCGATTCCCCGGCTGGATCGACCGCGCCGGCGCCGGCGGAAGCCGGATCGGCGCCGGAGGGACCGGTGCGGGAGGATGCGCCTCCTCCGGCGCAGACGAAAAAGCGTTCGCGCGGGCCGTACTGGATCGCTTTGGCGATTTTTGCGGTGGTCGGCGGCTATTACAGCTGGCGCTACATTCAGTTCTCCATGACGCACGAGACCACCGACGACGCCGCCATTGACGCGCACATTCTGTACGTCTCGGCGCGCATCGCGGGCCACGTGGACAAGGTCTACGTGGACGACAACCAATGGGTGGAGGCCGGGCAGAAGCTGGCTACGCTCGACGCGCGCGACCAGACGGCGCAGGTGGATGCCGCGCAGGCGGCGCTGGGCGCGGCGCAGTCGGCCGAGGACGCCGCGCAGGCCGATCTGAACCTGACGCGGGTGCGCGCGGCGGCGGCGCACGAAGCAGCCGTCGCGGCGCTGGCGACGGCGCACAGCGA
>JBOHNC010000363.1:0-9048 GCA_050730415.1 Planctomycetota bacterium | reverse complement strand
GGCGGCGGATCCGGCCAGCCTGCCGGCGGCGGCGGCGCCGCCGGGCGCTCGCCCGCTGCCGATCAGGACTGGGACGAATCTCAGCGCATCGCCGACCTCGCCATCGCACGCGGCCTGCTCGAACCCTCCCAACTGCGCTTCCTCCAGAAACTGCACAGCGACCTCAGCAATGCCGGCAGCCACAAATCGCTCTTCCAGGTTCTCGAAGCCGCCAACCTGATCGAACCTCCGGCCCTGACCGCGCTGCGCGAAGAGGTCCGCGCCTCCAAACCCCAACGCCTCGGCGACTACGAACTCCTCGCGCACCTCGGCCAGGGCGCCACCGGCCAGGTCTATCGCGCCAAGCACGTCGCCAAAGGCTTCGAAGCCGCCCTGCGAGTGCTCAGCCCCGCCCTGGTCGGCGACGCCGCGTTCCTGGATCGCTTCCTCGCCGGCGGCCGCGCCGCCGCCAAGCTCGACCATCCCCACCTCGTTCGCACCTTGGAAGTCGGCGACGTGCAGGGCACCTATTTTCTGGTCAGCGAAATCGTCGAAGGCGAATCGCTGGAACAATCCGTGGTGGACCACGGCCCGCTGGCCGATCTCGAAGCGCTGCAGGTCGCCGAGCACCTGCTGCTGGCGCTCAGCTACATCCACCAAGTCGGCGTGCAGCACCTGAACATTCGCCCCGAAAACGTGCTGCTCGACCGCGCCCGCAAAATCACCCGCCTGGCCGACACCGGCCACGCCAAGCCGCCGGTGCGCCGCGACCAGATGCGCGGCGCCGATCCCGCCGCCGACCGGCCTACCTACGTCGCTCCCGAACAGCTTTTCACCAGCCTGCCCGGCGACGCCCGCAGCGATCTATACTCCGTCGGCGCCTGCATTTATTTCGCGCTGACCGGCAAGCCGCCGCTGACCAGCCTCGAACTGGCCCGCCTGTCGTTAGACCGCGGCGTCAGCTTCGATCCGCGCCGCGAACAGCCTGAGGTTTCCTCGGCCGCCGCCCAGTTCGTCGAATGGCTGATGGCCTGGTCCCCCGACAAACGTCCCGCCGACGCGCAGGAAGCGCTCAAAAAACTGATCCTGCTTTTGGCGCAGATGAAAACCCAGCTCAAGAAATCCAGCCGCGTCGACGTGACCAATTCGGGCGAACGCTCCGGCCGCGGCCAGGCCGCCCGCGCCGGCATGGAGGGCGTCGGCGGCACGGCGAGCGGCCCGCCAGGGAGCGCGCAATCGGGTCCAAGCGGCGGCCCGGGCGGATGGAGCGGCGCAGGCGCAGGCGCAGGCGATGCGACGGCGAGCGGCGGCGGCAGCGGCTTCGAACCGCGTCGCAAAAGCCGCCGGTTGGCCTCCGGTTTTTCCGCCGGCTTGCGCAACCGCACCACCGTCCTGGCCGAGAACGATCCGCACGGCTCCGGCCGCCACGCGCCGGTGATCCTCCCGAAATACGTGTTCTACGCCTTCGCCATCATCCTCGGCCTGGTGCTCGGCCTCCTCGTCGGCTACATCCTCGTGTTGCTGCGGCATTGATCGGCACTTGACAGCGGTTTTCGCCGGGAGTACATTGCTGTCGATCGCAGCCCTGAGCGTGACGTCTCCGGCCCCTTCGCCGGGACGCTGAAACCCTCGCCGCTGACGGTCGCACAATCGAGCGCGGACCGCGCGCTGAAAAAGTGAAGCTCGCCAGCCCAACCGGTTGCTTGGCGGGCTTTTTTTTTCAGACGAAGTCCAATTTTCGGAAGCCCGCGGGCGCGGAGGCCCGCTCCGGTCGACAGGGCCGCAAGCTGGAAGCCTGCGCTACAAAAAAAACGGAGAGAACCCACCCATGGCCAAAGCCTTCACCCTCGAACCGCGCAAAGTCCCGCCGGTCGAAACCAAACACCGCACCATCTGTACACCGATCCCGGTGCCCGAATCGATCCCCATCTTCGAAGCGCTGCGCAAAGGCGAACCGCAGTCGATGCAGGGCCAGCCGCTGATCCTCTGGGACCACGCGCAAGGCATGTATGTCCACGACCGCTTCGGCAATCGCTGGCTGGATTTTTCGTCGGGCGTGCTGGTCGCCAGCGCGGGCCACGCGCGCCAGGAAATCGTCGACGCCGTGGTCAAAACCGCCCAGGCGCCGATGCTGCACAGCTACTGCTTCGCCAACGAACCGCGCGTGAAGCTGATCGCCAAACTCACTGAGCTGGCGCCGGCCGGCCTGAAAACCTGCATGCTGCTCACCACCGGCTCCGAAGCCATCGAATGCGCGCTGAAACTGGCCTTCACTTGGGCGCGCAAAATCGATCCGCAGAAAAACGTGATCGTTTCGTTTCAGGGCGATTTCCACGGCCGCACGCTGGGCTCGCAACTGGCCGGCGGCATTCCCGGGCTGAAAGGCTGGATTCCCAACGACCAGAGTTTGTATGTGAACGCGCCGTGGCCCGGCGACATGCGCGTGAAGGATAAATCGTTCGCGGGGTTTGAAAAGGCGCTGGCCGATCGCAAAATCGACCCCCAGCGCGTCGCCGCGGTGCTGTTCGAGACCTACCAGGGCGGCAACGTCGGCTTCATGCCGCTCGACTACGCCAGCCAGTTGAAAGCCTGGGCCAACAAGCACGGCGCGCTGGTCATCGCCGACGAAGTCCAGGCCGGTTTCGGTCGCACTGGCAAACGGTTTGGCTTCGAACACTACAAGTTCACGCCCGATCTGGCGGTCTTCGGCAAGGGGATCAGTTCGTCGCTGCCGCTGAGCGCCGTGCTGGGCCGCACCGACGTGATGAACCTGTACGGGCCGAACGAGATGACCTCGACCCACACCGGCAATCCCATCTGCTGCGCCGCGGCGCTGGCGAATCTGGATCTGATCGTCGGCGAGCAACTGGCCGAACGCGCTGCGGAACTCGAGCCGGTCATGATGGCTGAAATCGAAAAGCTGAAGACGAAATATCCGCAGCACATCGGCGCTGTGCAGGGCCGAGGCCTGGTGAGCGCCATCCAGTGCGTGAAGCCCGGCACCGATTTGGAACCGCACGCCGACCTGGCCTGGGAGGTCGTGCGCGGCTGTGTCGAATCGGGCCTGATGCTGTTCGCGCCGGTCGGTTTCGGCGGCAGCAGCGTGAAAATATCCCCGCCGCTCATTTGCACGAAAGAACAATTGCTGGAAGGCTTGGGTGTGATCGCCGCGCAGTTCGAATTGGCGCTGAAGAAAAAAGATTAGTCACAAAGGACACAAAGATCACATCGGGAAAACCAAAAACCTTTCAAACCAGCAACCTCCTGAAATCCAAACCCCCGACCGCGCGAAGTTCTGAAAAAACGCGCGACCCATCTATTTCGCTGTTGCGGTGTACATCACGATGGCGGGATCCTTCGCCTCCTGCGCCCGCAGGGCGCAGGAGGCGATAGGTGTCAACACCGCGATGCAGGACCAAACAGCGACGGGGTTGGGCGGAGGCCTTTTCAGAACTTCGCGCGCGCAGGGTGTTTGGTTTCAGGGGGTTTTTGGTTTGAACGGTTTTTGGTTTTCCATTTGTGATCTTTGTGCCCTTTGTGGCTAAAATCTTCCGGAAAGGAAACCTCATGAACACCTACAAAATCGCCGTCGTCGCCGGTGACGGCATCGGTCTTGAAGTCATCCCCGAAGGCATCAAAGTCCTGAACGCCGCCGCCAAGAAAAACGGCTTCAGCCTGACCTTCGATGACTTCCCCTGGTCGGCGCGGCACTTCGCCAAGACCGGCGAAGTCTGGCCCGACAACGCGCTCGAAACCCTCGCCCCCTACCGCGCCATCTTCCTCGGCGCCATCGGCGATCCGCGCCTCGCCCCCGACGAAAAAACCGTCTCGCCCATTCTGTTCGGCCTGCGCCGCGGCTTCGATCTCTACGCCAACGTCCGCCCCACCGTTCTCCTGCCCGGCTGCAAATGTCCGCTGGCCAATCCCGGCGCCATCGACATGATGATCATCCGCGAAAACACCGAAGGCGAATACTCTCACGTCGGCGGGTCGATCTATACGGGCCGGCCGGAGGAAGTCGTCACGCAGGTCTCGATGTTCACCCGCCGCGGCTGCCACCGCATCATGAAGTACGCCTTCGAAGAAGCCCGCCGCCGCAAGGCTCGCGGCCTGCCCGGCCACGTCACCAACATCACCAAATCCAACGCGCTCAAACACGGCATGGTCTTCTGGGACAAATGTTTCGGCGAAGTCGCCCAACAGTACCCCGACATCAAAACGCAGATGCAGTACGTCGACGCCGCCAGCATGTTCTTCGTCACCAAGCCGGCGATGTTCGACACGGTGGTCTGCAGCAATCTGTTCGGGGATATTTTGAGCGACCTTGGCAGCGCGCTGGTGGGCAGTCTGGGCACGGCGGCCAGCGCCAATCTGAATCCGGAAAGCAAAGGGCCGAGCATGTTCGAACCGGTCCACGGATCGGCGCCGGATATCGCCGGCAAGGGGCTGGCCAATCCGGTCGCCGCGATTCTCGCCGGCGCCTTCATGCTGCGGTTTCTCGGCGAAAACAAGGCCGCCGACCAAGTCCAGGCCGCCTGCGGAAAAGTCATTGCAGCGGGCAAAACGCTGACCCCCGATTTCGGCGGCAGCAGCAAAACCGCCGAGGTCGGCGACGCGGTGGCCGCGCTGGTCTAAACGGTCCTACGGAAGTACGTTTAAGTTGCGAAGAGGAAGAGAAGAGGAAGAACGGCGAGTCAAGCCTCGCCTCAGACAGGCGGCGTCAAGCCGCCGCACTCCATAGCGGCTAATTTCCCGCCGAGGTTTCGGCCGGTTTGAGCAAACTCTCGCGCGCGGCGTTCAGCGTCACCGTCTGCCGCCGGCGGTCGAGGAAAAAATGCACCTCGCGGTACCCGGCCGCTTCCATCAGATCGTAGGCCTCTTCAAAGCGGTCGGCGACCCGTTCCGGCGCGTGCGCGTCCGCGCCGACCACCACCGGAATGCCGCGCCGGGCCATCGCCGCCAGAATCTCCGGTCCCGGATTCATCTCGGCAATGGTCTTGTTCAGGCCCGAAGTATTCAGCTCCATCGCCACGCCGGTTTTGGCGATGCGATCGAGCGCTCTTTCAATCGCCGGGAAGACCCGCTGCACCTGCCATTCGGAAGGCGCGATATTCTTCACCAGGTCCGGATGCGAAATGGTGTCGAACAGGCCGGTCTCGGCGGCCTCGGCCAAGAGCGCGAAATACTGCTCCTGGAACGCCACCGCGTCGCCGTGCCAGAAGGCCTTGCGGTATTCGCCCAGGTGCGGATGGACCGATCCCAGCACATGGTGGAACTTCGCCGTGGCCAGCTGCTTCTCGATCCACGCCTCCATGCCCGGAAAAAAATCGCATTCCACGCCGAGCCGCACATCGATGCGGCCGGCCCAGGCCGCGCGCGCCCGCGCGACCAGCGCGAAGTACTCCTCCCATTGCTCGAGGTACATCCGCGAACTTTGCGCAAAGCCGCCGGGCATCGGGTTGTGGCAGGTCACGACCATGCCGCGCAGGCCGCGCAGTTCGGCCTGTTGCGCGTAGGCCTCCGGATCGCCCTTGGCGTGCCGACACAGCGGCGTGTGCATGTGCGTTTCGTACAGGATCGGTTGCGGCTGATGGGACATGGACGAGAGCACGCTCCCCAAAAAAATGAATCAAGGTGTTCGGCGTCGCCGGGCCTGCCGCCGCGACGGTCCCGGCCGACAGACAGGCCAATTATACGTCGCGCGAGTTGCGCGTTGTAGCGCAAACCGCATACAATATCGGGCGACCCTCCCCATTTCTGCAGGGAACTTCCCATGGCACCTCGAAAAAACAATACAACTTCAATTACGCACAAGAGATTCCCGGAAAATGGAACGGCGCCGGATTCAACCGGCTACCCGCACTACGAGGCGATCGCGCGCGGCAATGCGGCCCATCGTCGGCGCTACGAACGCACGCTGGCGGCGCGCGCGCAGGCCGCCGAAACGCTTCTGACGCGCGGTTCCAGCGCCGCCCGGCGCACGCATTTGGCGCGGCTCAAGCCCGCCTTGGCCGCGGCCGTCGGCGTGCTATTGCTCGACGAACCCGACCCCGTCAACGCTCCGATTTTTCTCCACGCCGCGGCGTTGATCCCCGAAGGCGCGAGTCTTGCCAGCCCCGCCGCGTTGGCGCCGTCCAGCGCGGTCGCGAGCGTCTACACCGTGCCGGATGCGGGCTTGGACGGCGGTGCGCTGGAACTGTTCACCCTGCGCAGCGCAAGCTTTTCCGGCGCCGGACCGGTGATGCTGTGGCTGCCCCGCGCCGGTGACTGCTACACCGGCGCGCAAAGTCCCGCCGCCGCCGCGCGCGAGTTCGGCCATGCGCTCGCGGTCGCTGGCTGGCAGGTGGTGATCCCGCGCCTGCCGGCCTTCGAAGCGCTCAGCATCCCCGCCGCCAAACGCCGCCTGCTCGAAGGCAGCTCCGCACCCGGTGCGATCGTGGCTGAAGCCGCCCGCGCGCTCACCGCTTTGCGCCAGTTGCCCGGCCTGCACCCGGCGGCGCCGGTGTTCGTCGGCGGCGCCGATGTGGGCGGGCTGGCCGCGCTGATCCTCGCCGGGCTCGACCGCCGCGTGGCTGGCGCCGCGGTGTTCGAGCTGCCCCCGATCGGCCGCAGCAAAGTCCATGACGCGCTGTCCATGCCCGGCTTCAACGCCGCGCTCACGCCGCTGGAACTGGCCGCCCTGCCGGCGCCGAAGGCGGTTTGGTTTGGACCTGGATTGGATTCTGTAACTAATATTACGCTCACGAAGATATATTCCAAATCAGGGGCGAAATCAAAGCCCTGCGTCGTTCTGGATTTCGGCGCCCTGTGCGCGCTCTTGAGGCCGCTGGCCGCCCAGTTGCGCCAAACCCTGACTCGCACCGGCGGGCGCGTCCGTGCGCCCGGCACCGGCGGCCGCTGCGTGGGCGCTGCGCCGCCGCCGACGCGCAGTTTCGCCATCACCCGGCCGGAAAATCGCCGCCGCGCGTTGGCCGCCTGGCCGCAGCGCCAGGCGTTCCTGCGTCGCGAATGCCGCGCGCTGTTCGGCATCCCGGCGCCTCACCGGCCGCTGGCGGTGCGGCAGGTTGGACGCACCGAACTGCGCGACGCCACGCGCCTGGAATTTCACCTCACCACCGAACCGGACTGCATCGTCAACGTCGTCTGGCTGCGCCCCCGCGCGCAGCCGCTCAAAGGCCGAGCGGGCGACCCGCCGCTGCCGACGGTGATCCACCTGCCCGGTTCCGGCAGCGATGTGGCGCGGGTCGAGGAGCGCTTCGGACACGAACCGGTCGCGCGCGGCTGGAACACCTTCATCATCGACGGCCGCGTGGCGCTGTACCCGTTTCATCCGGGCATCGCCGAAGGCCGCGTGATGATCGGCCAGAGCCTGCATGACATTCTCACGGCGACGCAGTGGATCTTCGAGCAGCCCGGCGTCGACGCCGCACGCGTCGGCTGCATGGGCGTCAGCCAGGGCGGAACGCACACCTGGCTGTTGGCCGCGCTGGAGCCGCGCATCGCCGCCGCCGCGCCGGTCTGCGGCGTGTGCACCTATCGCAGCCTCATCGAGAACGTCCGCGACGAACGCTACGACGCGGCCTGGCGCAGTTTCCTCGACAGCCACAGCATCTACTACTTCGTGCCGGGCATTTTGCGCTGTTTCGAACAGCAGGATCTGTGTGCGCTGATCGCGCCGCGCCCGCTGGCGATCATCGGCGGCGACCGCGACAACTGCTTTCCCCGCGACGGCATGCGCGAAGCCGCGCGTGAATTGACCGACTGGTACCGCGCCTTCGGCCGGCCGGGGAATTTCCAGTACATCGAGTTCGCCGGACCGCACAGCATGCCGCCGGCCAGCCGGGAAAGTGCCTATCGGCTGTTTGCCCGCACCTTTGCGCACGAAACACGAAAAAAGTCCTGAAGGCCTTCCAGCCGGTGGCTACTGGTTGGCCGGAGCCGGTGCGGGCGCGGGAGCCGTCGGGGCGGGAGCCGGGGCCGGCGCGGGAGCCGCGCGGTGTGGTTGTTCGGCTCCGGGCGGCGCTTTCGGATAGTAATTCTGGGGCACTGGTTCCGTGTCGTCGGACGGCGGCGGCGGCGTCGCACCCGGGTGCGCGTGCGGATCGACCGTGCCTTTTTCCTGCAACGCTTTCTGGTAGGCTTGGTAGGCGGCGCTGTCTTCGAGCGCGCTTCCGGTGTGCCGCGCGACCGCGTTGGGGTTTTGCAGCGCCGGACTATTCACGGTCATGAGCGTGTCGCCGCCGGGCGGCGGGGGCGGGGGCGCGACGGCCACCGTCGGCGGCGGCGGCGGCACAAACGGAATGTAGTAGCTCACGATCTGATCGTCTTTTTTGGCGACCCGCGCCGTCGGCCCCGAATCGTCCTGGTGGTTGGCGCCGATCGACTGGACCATCACGTAGTCGTCCGCATCGAAGTTGATCCGCCACGGCTGGCCGTAGGCGTCCTTGCCGGTCTGGAGCAGCTCCAGCGCGCGCCGATTGTGCAGCAGCGTTTCCTGGGATTTGTTGGAGGAGGAATTCACGACATCCCCGATTTCCTTCTCGGTTTTGGCCTGCAACTGCGTAAATTTCTCGCGCAACAGCGTCTCGATGATTTTGCGCTTCTGCGCCGCGTCGGTGGGCACGCTGTTGCCGGCGGCGGAGCGCACCTGCTGCGTGGTGATCATCTTGAGCGCCTGGTCCATTTCCTGCGCCGCCCACCCGTTGAGACTGGCCAGTTCCTCCGGCGTCGGCCCCGCCAGCAGCCCGCGCACCACCAGCACGGCCACACCGGCGACCAGCAGGAACATCACCACCAGCACGCCGGTCAGAACTTTGCGATTTTCTTTCGTGTCCCGGTCGGTGGTCTTGATCGACTGACCGCTGGCCACCGCGGCCAACACCTTTTCGCGCTGCTTCTCGCGCTCGACCACCTTGTCCAGCCCGGCGATCTGCTCGGACAGGTTGCTCGGCAATCCCATGTCGCCGCGCTTGCTGGACCGGCGCGAAGCGCGTGGCCCCCGCCCCGATGCGCCGCTCGATTGCGCCGCTGCCGCCGCCGCTGCCGCCGGCGCCGCCGTCGGCTTGGCTG
>JBOHNC010000362.1:0-1586 GCA_050730415.1 Planctomycetota bacterium | reverse complement strand
GGCTTTTTCTTGCGCGCGTCAGCGCGCCGCCGGGCAGGCGGGCGGGCAGGCGGGCGGGCAGGCGGGCGGGCCCGCGGGCGGGTACGCCCACTCATCGTCCGATCCGTCCGTCCGGCTCCGGAAGTCCATCCGTTCCCTTTGAACGTCCGAAGCATTTTGGCACGGGACGCTATCCCGTGGATAAAAAGTGCGAGCGAAGCTTGCGCCCTACTTTTTTCCCCACCGCCGCGCACCATCCATCGCTCCGCCCCGCTCCACGGGGCTCAACTCACCGGAAACAAATCCGCCGAATCCGCAAACGCCGCTGCATCCAGGTACAGCGTCGCATCCGGATGCGATTTCAGCGTCGACGCCGGCAGATCCTCGCTGACCGGGCTCTGAAAAAATCGCCGCAGCACCGCCGCCTTCGCCGCCGACGGCGCGCAGCACAGGATCGTCTGCGCCATCAGCAGCGCGGGCACGGTGAGTGTCACGCCGCGGGTCGGAATCGCCGGCAGCGCGCTGAAGTTGGGATCGGCCGCCAGTTGTGCGCGCGTGGTCTCGTCCAGTTTCACACAGCGCACCAGCAGCGGATCGTCCAACCGCGCCGCGCCCGGCTCGTTCAGCGCCAAGTGCCCGTTGTGTCCGATGCCCAGGCAGGCCAGATCGGGCGGATGGCGCCGGAGCAGCGTTGCGAATTGCTCGGCCGCCGCCGTCGGCGCGGCGGCGGCAACATCGAACACATGCACCTGCGCCGGCCGGACATGCTTGAACAGATCGCGCGTGGGCTGCGCGGCCACGGCGCAGTCGAGCGGCAGGTCGGGATCGAGAAACTCGTCGATGGCGAAGGCGCGAATGCGCGACCAATCCACGTCGGGAAGTTCCCGCAGCGCGGCATGAAAGGCGCTCTGCGACTGCGCGCCGGCAAACAGCGTGTTGCATTCGGATTTTTGCGCCAGGATGCGCGCGGCCGCCTGCTGAAAGTGCGCCGCCGCCGCCGCGCCGGAAGCCGCCGCCGTTGGATGGACATGCACGCGAACGGTACCGGCGTGGAAGCTGCGCGTGGTCATGTCGGGGCCTCGTGTGACCTGCCCCCATGATACCATGTCGCCAGGTGGTTTGACCCGGTGGATTTTGACGCCACCCGCTTGCGCGCCTCCTCGGGCATTTACGGCGAATGGATAGAGTTCCGGAGCCGACACGACTGATCATGACGAAGAAGCCGGTCTGAAGACCAGCGGTCCAAGGTCGAGCCAGGAGCCGACGTGAAGGTCGACGCTCCCAGGGGGGATCAGGGGCGGAGTTTCAAGGCCAGGGCCAGCAGGTCGGCGCGGAGATCGCCGGGGAGTGCGTCGATGGGCAGGGCGCTCAGGGCGGCCAGGACGGCGCGGGCGCGGTCGGCGCGGACTTCGCCGGCGAACAGGTTGGCCAGGCGCTCGCGCAAGGCGGTCAGGCCGCTGGCGATTCCTCGGGACAGCGCGTTTCGCACTAATCCTCCTCTTCCTCTTCTCTTCCACCCCCCCCCACCCAAAAAATGCCTCCCGCCCCGTGGCACGGGTCTCCAGGCCCGAGCAAAAACAGTGCGAGCGAAGCTCGCGCCCTATTTC
>JBOHNC010000361.1:0-2729 GCA_050730415.1 Planctomycetota bacterium | reverse complement strand
GCGGGGGGGCGGTCGGGAGGGAGAGACGGGACATCGTAGCCGAAGGGACGGATCGGGTGAAGAAGCCGGTGTGAAAAATGGCGCTCCCAGGGGGGGATTTCAGACGGCGGTGGCGCCGGCTTGTTGTGCGGAGGACGCAGAGGACGCGGAAGAGGCGGGGAGGCCGGGTTCGATTTCGGGGTGCGGGGCGTCGGGGGCGAACCAGGTGGTGTTGCGGACGATTAATTTTCCGGGCATGCGAATTTCGATGTCGCCGCGGAAGGGCTGCGCGGCTCCGGCCATCAGCGCGCGCACCGAACGCTGGCCCATGCCGTAGGCGTCGAGGTCCACGGTGGTCAGGCGCAGCAAATCGGGGTTGCGGTCGTAGGTGTCGCCGATCGAGGCGATCGAAAAATCGCGCGGCACCTGCAAGTGGAAATCCTTGGCGGCCTGGATCAGGCCGGGCGCGAGGGTCGGGTTGAGGGTCACGCAGGCGGTGGGGCGTTCGGGCATGGCGAACATTTTTTCCCCCATCCCGTAACCGACCTGGAAATCGGTCTGATCGCGCGTCATCGAAACTTCAAACCGGTGCTGCGGCAGATCCAGGCCCAGATCGACGCCCTGCTGGGTCAGTTCGGCGATGCGTTCGGTGTTGACCGACTCCCAGCGGATGTAGGTCAGCGCGACGCGGTGGTGGCCGAGCTTGCGCAGGTGGTCGAGGACCATTTTGGCCATGCCTTTTTCGTCGGGCAGGACCTTCAGGAAGCCTTCGCCCTCGTAGTGGTCGACCATCACGGCCGGGAGATTCAGGGCTGACAGTGCATTGCGCAGGTCGGCGTCGATCAGGGCGAAGCCCATCAGGCCGGTCAGGTCCGGAATGTGGCGGATGTGGTCGATCACATTCACCAGCGAGGCCTTGTTGTTGTAGGGGATCATTTCGACGGTGCAGCCGGCGTGGCGGGCGGCGCTGAGCACGCCCATGATGACCGACACGTTGAAGCCCATTTCTCCGGCGGCGGCGTAGGCGTGGTAGACGAAGGCGATGCGCTTGAGGGGCACGGTGGCGGCCGGCATTTTGTTGGTCGGCAGTTCGGTCAGGTAGGTGCCTTTGCCCTGGATGCGCTGGACTTCGCCGGCCGCTTCCATGCGGGCCAGGGCGGCGCGGATGGCGACGCGGCTAACGCCCATCGCGACGGCGATTTCACGTTCGGACTGAACGCGCCCGTCGTTGCCGCAGTGCTCGTGAATGTACTGGCGCAGGCGGTTGTCGAGGTTGAGCCGACGGGGCATTTCGGTGATCTCCTGGGTGGGTGTGAGACGGCGTCTGCGGCCGGGCTTCGCCTGGCGGGATGGTATGCTAGGCGTAGCAAGTGGTATTTGAAATCAAGCCATCCAAGCCGAGATGGTATTCATTGGGTCATTTTACGGGCGGTTGGATTGGTCAGGAAGGGATTAATCAGATTTTCCGCTGAATACCATCCAAAACCAAGGCACTTGGTTTCGGGCGATCGAAATTGGCGCCGGTCGCAGGCGGGGCGCAATTTTGTCCGGGTATTCGTCACGATTTTCCGAGGAACGGGTGCAGGCGGAGAGTATGGTGTTTCATGAGTCGTTGCACGCCGCATCGCCCACCCCACCCGCTTTTCGCTGGCTGACCGTGGAGAATCTACAATGCTGACCCCGAAACAACTGGCTGAATTCGACCGTGACGGCTGCCTGATCGGCGGCCGGGTGCTGGATGAGGCACAGGTGGAGGAGCTGCGGGCGGAGCTGGACCGCATTCTGGCGATCAAGCCGGAGGGGTTTGCGCCGGGGCAGGCGCGGCCGGTGCTGTTTCGCAATATCAGCGGCACGCCGGGATCGGTGGTGTGGCAGATCGTGAATATATGGGAGGCTTCGCCGGCCTTCGAGCGGTTGCTGTATCACCCCTTCGTGACCACGGCGATCAGCCAGATGTGCCGGTCGGGCGACATCCGGGTCTGGCACGACCAGGTGCAATACAAGCCCAGCGGCACGGGCGGAGTGAACATGTGGCACCAGGACGCGCCGTATTGGCCGGTGATCAAGCCGGAGACGCCGGTGAGCGCCTGGATCGCGCTGGACGATGTGGACGAAGCCAACGGCTGCATGTCGATGGTGCCGGGCTCGCACAAGTGGGGCAACAACATCAAATACCTGCATTCGCTGAAGGATTTTCGCGAGATGGGGAAGAACTTCACGCCGCCGGCCGATGCGGAAATCAACCGGGTGGAAGTGCGGCTGTGGCCGGTGAAGAAGGGCGAAGTTTCCTTTCACCATTCGATGACGTGGCACGGGTCGCACGAAAATAAATCGGGGCGGCCGCGGCGGGCGATCGCGATTCACTTCATGACGCAGGACGCGCGGTTCGTGGCGGAGGGCGAGCACCCGATGAAGGCGTTCATCGCGCTGGAAGACAATGCGCTGATGGCCGAGGCCGGCGCGCATTTCCCGCTGGTGTGCAAAAACGGCACGCCGGTGGCGGCACCCACGGTGGCCTTCGCGCGCTAACCCAACAACGCGAATTTCGTTCGAGCCGCGGGAAAACGGGATGCGGACGGCGGCTTCGCCGCGGTTTTTTGTCCACGGGCCATAGGCCGAATGGCGCTATTTTTAGAACGGTGCGCTCGACGGGATTGATCCAGGCGGGTGGACATTTTCGACGCGGGAAGAGAAGACCTCGCGCCAAGACGCCAAGTCGCAAAGAAGAGCGGGAGGCGTTGGGGTCGGCG